>DASZKF010000421.1:0-5833 GCA_035947355.1 Pyrinomonadaceae bacterium
CCAAGTTCCAAGTTGAAGAGCCCGTCTCAACTTGGAACTTGGAACTTTGAACCTGGAACTTTTTTCAGTAGTCGTACTCGCCGTCGTCGTGCAGCCCGTGCAGCGCGTCCTGGCTGCGGACGATGATGTCAACGACCTCGGAGGGCGAGTCGGTGAGGTGGAGGCGCTGGAGGTCCGGGGCCGTGATGTACCTGATCTTGAGCATGGACTCCTCGACCCACTTGAGCATCCCGCCCCAGTAGTCGGAGCCGAAGAGGACGACGGGGAAGTTCCTGATCTTGCCGGTCTGGATGAGGGTCAGCGCCTCGAACAGCTCGTCGAGCGTGCCGAAGCCGCCGGGGAAGATGACGAAGGCGTTCGAGTACTTGACGAACATCGTCTTGCGGACGAAGAAGTATTTGAAGACGAGCGAGCGGGTCTGGAAGTCGTTGGGCCGCTGCTCGAAGGGCAGCTCGATGTTGCACCCGATCGAGACGCCGCCGGCTTCGAGCGCGCCGCGGTTGGCCGCCTCCATGATGCCGGGGCCGCCGCCCGTGATGACGGAGAAGCCGGCCTCGGCCAGGAGCGCCGCCGTCTCCTGCGCCGCCGCGTAGTACGGGTGGTCGGCCGGCGTGCGCGCCGACCCGAAGATCGAGACGCCGCGCGTCACGCTCGCCAGCTCGTCGAAGCCCTCGACGAACTCGCCCATGATGCGGAAGACGCGCCACGTGTCCGTGTGCGTGAAGTCCTCGGCCCGCGGCGTCTGGAGCAGCTGCTCGTCCTGCGTCGCCCCGCGCGACACCGGCGCCGCCACGTCTGGTGCTTCGTTCTCAGCCATAAAAGAAATGATGAACGATGAATGCGGAATGATGAATTAGACGCCACTCGAAGGGTAAGACTCAGCGTACTTCATATTCATCATTCATCATTCCGCATTCATCATTTTTCAGAACGCCATGATGTTGTAGCCGCAGTCCACGTGGAGGACTTCGCCGGTGACGCCGGAGGCGAGGGGGCTGAGGAGGAAGAGGGCGGCGTTGCCGACCTCGCGGGCCTCGACGTTGCGGCGCAGGGGCGCGCGCTCGGCGTGGTGGCGCAGCATCGTGCCGAGGTTACCGACGCCGCGCGCCGCGAGCGTGTTGAGCGGGCCGGCGCTGACGGCGTTGACGCGGATGCCGCGCGGGCCGAGGTCGGCGGCGAGGTAGCGGGTGCTGGCCTCGAGCGCCGCCTTCGCCACGCCCATCACGTTGTAGTTGGCGACGACCTTCTCCGCGCCGTAGTAGGTCATCGAGACGACGCTCCCGCCCTCGGTCATCAGCGGCGCGGCCGCGCGCGCCAGCTCGACGAGCGAGTAGGCGCTGATGTCGAGCGCGGTCAGGAACGCCTCGCGCGTCGTCGCCGCGTACTCGCCCTCGAGCGCCTCGCGCGGCGCGAACGCCAGGCTGTGGACGAGGAAGTCGAGCCGGCCGAAACGCTCGCCGATGACCCGGAAGGTCTGCTCGACCTCCTCCGGCTTCGTCACGTCGCACTGCACGAGCGGCGCGTCCGTGCCCGCGACCAGACTCTCGACGTTCTCCCTCAGCCGCTCGTTCTGGTACGTGAACGCCAGCCGGGCCCCCGCCTCCCGGCAAGCCTGCGCCGTCGCCCAGGCAATCGAGCGCCGGTTGGCGACGCCGAAGATGATCCCGAATTTGTTTTCCAGCATGGCTCTCAAAGTTAGCTCCGGTGCGCGGCCGCTCAGGGCCGCGTGATCTTGATTGACGAGAAGAACCGGGCGAAGTCGGCCGCGGGCGGGTCCGGCCCCGTGGCGAACGCCGCGAACATGTAGAACTTCTCCGGCGTGGAGACGATGAGCGCCCGCCCGTTGATGTCGTCGGACGCGAGGCGGTACTGCCGCCCCTTGTGCCCGCCGACCTCGACGTTGCCCTCCGGGATGATCCGCACGCCCATCTTCTCCGCCTCGCTGGCGAGGCCGCGGTAGCCGAGGCTGAACTTCATCTCCTCGAAGTGCGCGAGGCGGTTCATTTCTGCGGGGAAGTCGCCGCACTCGACGACGATGTAGAAGGTCTCGTCCCGCCCCACCGAGTAGGTGCGCAGCGAAAGCGGGTAGGGCTTCTGCTGCGCCTGCTCCTCCTCGGCCTCCGCCGCGCCCGGCATGAGGGCGGAGAAGCGGGACTGCCCCGGCGCGATCAGCATCCACCCGCTCGCCGCGTCCACAGGCCCCGAGACCTTGCCGAGTTTCTTCACCTCGGGCTCGGGCGGCGCGGCGGGCGGCGGCGCGCACGACTCGGCGGCGGTGACGGAGTCGAGGAAGCGGCGCGCTTCCTGTTGGCGGGCGGCGGAGCGCGCCGGGCCGACGTAGACGGCGGTGAGGATTTGCTCGCCGACGATGAAGACGCGGCCGCGCAGGCTCACGCCGTGCGGGTCCGTCGCCTCGAACTCGCGGCCCACGCAGCCCTTGAGAATGACCTCCCGGCGCGAGACCTCGCGCAAGCCACGTTGGCGGTGCTGCGCCGCCACCGCGTCAATGGTCGCGTCCAGGATGATGCCCACCGGGAGGTTCCCGTCGTTCGGCGGGACCTTGAGGTGCACGACCTCGAAGAGCGCGCCGTCCCTGCCGGGTTGCACCAGCCAGTGGCGGTGGGCCGTCTCCTTATAAACGCCCTGATCCACGAGCTTCGACTCGTAGGAGGGCGCGCCGGGGAACTCCGCGGTGAAGACTTTAGAAGGCGGCTGGTAGGTGCGCCACGCCCGGCCGCCCGCGGCGGGCTGGGCGGCGGAGGGCGGCGCGGCGGCGAGCAGGGCCGCGCCGAACAGCGCGAGGTGAATGCATCTTCCGAGTCTCACTACCGGCACTCCGTGCGAGGGCTGCGGCGGGGCGTCACGCGGCGGCGGTCGCCGCCTCGCCGCTCACGAGGCGGCCGTAGTCGCCGTCCTCGACCCACTTGAGAATCTCCGAGACGCGCCAGACGGGGAAGGGGTGCGAGAGGCCGGAGGAGATGATGTCGGCCCAGAAGCGGTCGAGCGCCTTCTCGTCGTAGTTCTTCTGGAAGTCGCGCGCCTGCTGGAGGAACTGCTCGTAGTCGAGCTTCGAGGCGAAGGTGCCGCCGCAGAGCTTCATCATCGTGCGGCCGATCACGTCGGCGTCCTGCGTCACCAGGAGCGCCGCGCGGTCGCACGAAAGCTCGGCCCGCCGCGCCCACGCCAGCAGGGCCGCGCGCATCGTGCCCGAAAGGATTTGGACGACGAGGTTGGCGACGGAGGCGTAGGCCAGAGACGCCTCGGCGAGCAGCTCGAGCAGGCGCGCGACCGTCAGATACAAGACGTGCTGGGCGTGGATGTGGCCGACCTCGTGCGCGATGACGGCGAGAATCTCCTCGTCGTTGAGCCGCTCGATGAGGCCGGAGAAGAGGACGACGACGTGGCGGTCAACGCCGAAGGTGAAGGCGTTGACGACCGGCGACTGCATGATGAAGAGGTCGGGCAAGTCCACGCCGAGCGTCGTGCAGGCGACCTGGAGCTTGGCGTGGAGGTCGGGGGCCTGCTTCGGCGTGACCTGGACGGCGCTGGCCGTCAGGATGGTGCGGATGTAAGGCTCGCCCGTGACCTGCAGGAGCTTCCTGACGGCGCGGTCGAGGCCGGGGATGGCGCGCAGCGCGGCCAGCGCGCGGCTGTCGGCCGGGTGGACGTAGTCGTGCTTGTCGAGCTCGGCGAACTTCTTGTGCGGCTCGGCCGAGAGCGTCAGCCGGCAGCGCCCGCAGCGCGCCTGCCCGCCGTCTTGGCGGGTCTGGTTCAACTGCCCGCAGTAGCGGCAGCGCACCGTCGCGCCGCCGTCCGCGCCCGTCAGGGATTCAACTTCGGCCATCTCGTCCTTCCTTCAGCCACAGACAGTGATGACAGGCGCTACCGGGGAAGACTCTCGAAACTGGTCGGCCTGTTCGTTCCCGCAAGTATTAACGATGCGGCGGCGCGAGGGCAAGCACGGAAGAGTAGACAGTAGACAGTAGTCAGTAGCCAGTAGAAAGACCTTTGCCAGCGAATTGTTAGTATCTCAGCGTCAGCGGCCTTCATGCAGAGCCTACTGACTACTGACTACTGTCTACTGCTTTTAGTGTCTGAAATGCCTGACGCCCGTGAAGACCATGGCGAGGCCGTGTTCGTCGGCGGCGGCGATGACTTCGGCGTCGCGGACGGAGCCGCCGGGTTGGATGACGGCGGTGATGCCGTGGCGGGCGGCTTCGTCCAGGCCGTCGCGGAAGGGGAAGAAGGCGTCGGAGGCGAGGACGGAGCCGGCCACCGGCAGCACGGCGCGCATCGCGCCGAGGCGGACGGAATCAACGCGCGACATCTGGCCCGCGCCGACGCCGACCGTCTGACCGGCCCGCGCGTAGACGATGGCGTTCGACTTCGTGTGCTTGCAGACCGTCCAGGCGAAGAGGAGGGCTTTGGTCTCTTCTTCGGTCGGCGCGCGTTTTGTGACGACCTTTAGCTCCGAGGCGTCGAGGCGGTGCGCGTCGCGCGTCTGGAGGAGGAGGCCGCCCGTGATGCGCTTGATGTCCAGACCTCCGGGCGGCGCGGCCGCGCCCGCGCGCAGGACGCGCAGGTTCTTCTTTGACCTTAAGACTTCGAGGGCCGCCTCGTCGTAGTCGGGCGCGATGACGACCTCCGTGAAAATCTCCGTGACGGCGCGCGCCGCCCGCTCGTCAACCGCGCGGTTGAAGGCGACGATGCCGCCGAAGGCCGAGACCGGGTCGGTGGCGAGGGCCTTGCGGTAAGCCTCCTCCGCGGTCGCGGCCGTGCCGACGCCGGAAGGGTTCGTGTGCTTGATGACGGCGCAGGCCGCCTCGTCGAAGTCGCAGACGAGCTGCCAGGCGGCGTCGGCGTCCACGTAGTTGTTGAAAGACATCTCCTTGCCGCCGAGCACCTCGGCCTGCGCGACGCCGCCCTCCTCGCCGGTGTAAAAAAGCGCCGCCCGCTGGTGCGGGTTCTCGCCGTATCGAAGGTCGTCAATTTTCGAGAGCGTCAGGTGGATGGTCTCTTTGAAACCTTCCGCCGCCGGCCCTTCAAGCTCCTGGGCGGGCGCGGCGGCCGGGGCGAACTGGTCGTGTTGCAGGAGGTATTCGTGGACTGCGGCGTCGTAGTCGGAGGTGTGGTCGAAGGCCGACACCGCGAGTTCGCCGCGGGTGGCGAGCGCCAGCGCGCCGCCGTGTTTCTTCAGCTCGTGCGTGATCCACTCGTACTGGGTGGGGGAGACGATGACGGCCACGTCGCGGAAATTCTTCGCCGCCGAGCGGATCATGGCCGGGCCGCCGATGTCTATCTGCTCGACCGCCTCTTCGAGCGTGACGCCCTCGCGCGCGACGGTCTCCTCGAAGGGGTAGAGGTTGATGACGACCATGTCTATCGGCTCGATACCGTGCTCGGCCAACGCGCGGGCGTGCTCGTCGTTGTCGCGCAGGGCGAGCAGCCCGCCGTGGATGCGCGGGTGGAGGGTCTTGACGCGACCGTCGAGCATTTCGGGGAAGCCGGTGATGTCGGACACGTCGCGCACCGCGAGGCCGGCCTCGCGCAGGGCCCTGGCCGTGCCGCCGGTGCTCAGAATCTCGACGCCGGAGCCGGCGAGCGTGCGCGCGAAATCAACGAGGCCGGTCTTGTCCGACACGCTCAGAAGCGCCCGGCGAATCTTGCGGAGTCCTGCGGGGTTTTGTTCAGACATGATCTCATCCGGAAGCGGGAATGAAGAGCGCGGAGATTCTAACCCGCCGCCGTCAGGCGCGGAAGCCCGACCGTGAGGGAGGGCGTCTCAAGTCCCCTTAGAGGCCCGCGCAGATAAACTTGAGACGCCCTCCCTCAC
>DASZKF010000422.1:0-2985 GCA_035947355.1 Pyrinomonadaceae bacterium
CCCGCGCCAGTCAAAATTGGTCTCATCAAAATTAGTCTCAGCCCGTCCTCGTCCTGCGCCGCAGGCCGGCGGCCGCCCGCGAGATCGGGGCCGCCGCGATCTCCCGCAGCCGCGCCTCCGGCACCAGCGGGGCGGCCAGCGCGCAGAAGAGCCACTTCGCGCGCCAGCTCGGCGGCCCGCCGAGCCGCGCGGCGCGGACGAGCCGGCGCACGCCCTTCAACACGTCGCCGCCGGCCGCCTCCTCGATTCCGAGGCGGCCCGTGTCGAGCGTCAGCATCTCGCGGTTGAGCCTGAGCAGCTCGGCGTCCCGCGTCAGCCCGGCGAACTTCTCCCGCATCAGCACCGCCGCGCGGTACATCACGGCGCGGTTGCGGCTCGCGCTCGCCGCGTGCGCGCGGACGAGCGCCAGCGCGCCCTCCTCCTCCTCGAAGCGGAACGACATCCCCGCGAGCGCGGCGCGCAGCCAGTAGTCCCAGTCCTGGATGGGCGAGAGCGACTCGTCGAAGAGGCCGACGGCCTCGACGACGCGCCGCCGCATCAGCGACGAGTTGACCGTCATGATGTTGGCGCGCAGGAGGTGTGGCAGCACGTCGCGCCCGGCGAAAGTCCCTTCGGGCAGCCGCAGCCGCGCGCCGTCCCAGGCCTCGGGCGGGGCCTCGCCCTCGCGCGTGACGAAGAAGCGCGTCGCGCCGTAGACGATGTCCACGTCGGGGCGGCGGCGCAGGCACTCGACGTGCGCCTCGAGCTTGCGCGGCCCGAGGAGGTCGTCGGCGTCGAGGAACTGGACGTAGTCGCCGGCCGCGAGCCGCAGCCCCGTGTTGAGCGCGCCCGGCTGCCCGCGGTTCTCCTGCCGGAAGTAGCGGATGCGGCGGTCGGAGGCGGCGAAGCGGGCGACGACCTCCTGGGTGTCGTCGGCCGAGCCGTCGTCAACGATGACGCACTCCCAGCGCGCGTAAGTCTGCCGGAGCAGGCTCTCGATCATCTCGCCGATGAAGCGCGCGTAGTTGTAGGTCGGGACGATGACGCTGACGAGTTCCCCGCCCGCCCGCGGCCCGTGAGGCGTCGGCACGGCTACCGCCCCCCCGCCGCCCGGCGCGGCCGCGCGCGCCGACGGGGCGTCACCCGGATGGTCTTTTGCGGGGCGTGCGACATAAGAGCTTCGGCGGCGGCCGGCAACCGCGCCGGCGGCCGTGTTCACGGCAGGGGACATTCTTCAGGACTCGACCCCGGCCCGTCAAGCAAGGCCAAAAAGCAGGGGCTAGAGGCTTGGGGCTAGGGACTTGTTAAAGGCGGACGCTAGGGCTTCTTGAAGGTGAACTCTACAAGCAGCCCTCAAGTTCAACCACAAGTCCCTAGCCCCAAGCCCCAAGCCCCAAGCCTCCGTCTTACGACTTGGGGATGGCCGCGCCGGTGAAGGCGCCGTTGGTCGCGTTGCCGGCGACGGTGTTGCCGCTGAGCGAGAGGATGGCGCCGCCGTTCACGTCGAGGCCGGTCGCGTTCTGGACGATGAAACTGTTCGAGACGCGGATGACGTTGCCCGCGCTGGATTGGAGGCCGGTCGTCGAGCCGGTGACGAAGAGGCTGTCCACGTTGGCGAAGTTGTCCGAGCCCATCTGAAGACATGGTGGGTTCTCCTTATTTTTTTTGAGAAGTTGTCTGCCGAGCCGAGGCGTCGGCGGAGTCAGGCGGTCGCGGGCTGCTTGCGGGATGGGTCTGGAGGCGCGCGTCGAGCGAGGGTGATCGTCGCGTAAGGTCGGCCCCGTTAGAAAGCGGGCGAGTTTTTATGCTAAATTCGCGGGCCTGTCAATTTTAATTTACCGGGCCGGCGGCGCCCGCGGCCCGACACGCAGAAGATGAGAACATTATTCGTCACGGGGGGCGCGGGCTTCATCGGCTCGGCCTTCGTCCGCGTCGCGCTCGAAGAGATTCCCGACTGCCGCGTCGTCAACTTCGACGCGCTCACCTACGCCGGCAACCTCGACAACCTCGAAGGCGTCGGCGGCGACCGCCACCGCTTCGTCCGCGGCGACATCTGCGACCGCGCGGCCGTGCTCGCGGCGCTCGAAGAGGGCGCCGACGCGGTCGTCAACTTCGCCGCCGAGTCGCACGTGGATCGGAGCATCGCCTCGGCCGACGAGTTCATCCGCACCAACGTCCTCGGCACGCAGGTCCTGCTCGACGCGGCCCGCGAGCGCAAGGTCGGCCGGGTAGTGCAAGTCTCTACTGACGAAGTGATGGGGAGCCTGCCCGACGACGACGAGTCGGCCTTCTTCACCGAGCAGTCGCCGTTCGCGCCGAACAGCCCCTACGCGGCCTCGAAGGCGGCGGCCGAGCACTTCGTCCGGGCCGCGCAGCATACGCACCGGCTCGACACGGTCGTCACGCGCTGCGGCAACAACTACGGCCCGCGCCAGTTCCCCGAGAAGTTCCTGCCGCTCATCATCGCGAACGCCTCGCGCGACGAGCCGATCCCGGTCTACGGCGACGGCCGCAACGTCCGCGACTGGATTTACGTCGAAGACCACTGCCGCGCCGTCCTCGCCGTCCTGGAGCGCGGCCGGACGGGCGAGGTCTACAACGTCGGGGCGCGCAACGAGCGGCGCAACCTCGAAGTCGTCGAGTCGGTCCTGACGCAGATGGGCAAGCCGCTCTCGCTCGTCCGCCACGTCAAAGACCGGCCCGGCCACGACCGCCGCTACGCCATAGACCCCTCGAAGGTCGAGGCCGAGCTGGGCTGGCGGCCCCGCGAGACGTGGGAGACCGGCCTGCGGAAGACGATCCGCTGGTACGCCGACCACCCCGACTGGGTCGCCCGCGCCCGCAGCGGCGAGTACCGGGAGTACTACGCGAAACACTACGGGACGATTTGAAAGCAGTAGCCAGTAGCCAGTAGGCTCCGCTCTACGGATGCTGACGCTGGACAGACGACTCAGAAGCCCGACCGTCAGGGAGGGCGTTGACGCTGGCGTAAAGCTTAACGCCCTC
>DASZKF010000423.1:0-7038 GCA_035947355.1 Pyrinomonadaceae bacterium
GGCGGCGCCGCGCAGGCCGCGCGCGAGCGCGACGCGGCGGCCCCGCCCGCCGAGACGGCGCAGGAGTTCCTCATGCTCGTCGAGTTCGTCGCCTCGTTCGCGGCCGACGCGATGGGGATGGTCGGGCACACCGGCGAGGTCGGCCAGGAGGTCAACCTGCCGCTCGCGCGCCAGTGCATAGACATGCTCGGCGCGCTCAAGGAGAAGACGCGCGGCCGCCTCTCCCCGGAGGAGCAGCGCTTCCTCGACATGATCCTCTCGCAGCTGCGCATGCAGTACGTCTCGCTCACCAGCGCCCCGCGCGGCGGCGGCCCCGCCGGCCCCCGCGGCTTCACCGGCAGCGACATCACGGGGGGGAGGTAAGTTTCAAGTTCAAAGTTTCAAGTTCCAAGTTAAAGACAAGTGGTTTTTAACTTGGAACTTGAAACTTTGAACTTGAAACTTTGTGAGCGGCTCCTCAATGAAATTCACCTTACTGGGCACGGGGACTTCGACGGGCGTGCCGTCCATCGGCTGCGACTGCGAGACGTGCACGTCGGACGACCCGCGCGACAAGCGGCTGCGCGTCTCGGTGCTGGTCGAGCATGCGGGGCGGACGGTGCTCGTAGACACCTCCTCGGACTTCCGCCAGCAGGCGCTGCGTCACGGCATCCGCCGGCTCGACGCCGTCCTCGTCACGCACTGCCACGCCGACCACATCTTCGGCCTCGACGACATCCGCCCGCTCAACTTCCGCTTCGGAGCCCTCGGCGTCTACGCCAACGAGCGCGCCTGGCGCGACATCCGCCGCATCTTCCAGTACATCTTCGAGCCGTCGCACTACGGCGGCGGGCTGCCGCAGGTCCTGGCCCACACGGTCGAGCCGGGCGCGGCCTTCTGCCTCGGCCCCGGACTCCTCGTGACGCCCGTCGAGGTCATCCACGGGCGGCTCCCCGTCGTCGGCTACCGCTTCAACGACTTCGCGTACCTGACCGACCTGAGCGAGATACCGCCCCGCTCGCTCGACCTTCTGCGCGGCCTCGACGCGCTCGTCATAGACTGCCTGCGCCTCAAGCCGCACCCGACGCACCTCTGGCTGGAGCGCGCCCTCGAATACGTCCGCGAACTCGGCCCGCGCCGCGCCTACCTGACGCACATCGCCCACGACATCAAGCACGCGCGCGACTCCGCCCTCCTGCCCGAGGGCGTCGAGTGGGCCTACGACGGGCTGGAAATCAGTAGCCAGTAGCCAGTAGTCAGTAGACAGTAGAAAGACCTTTGTAGCCAGACGAGCATGGTGAAAGCGTCAACGTCAGCTTCCGAACCTACTGGCTACTGACTACTGGCTACCTCTTCTTATGCGTTTATTCCACGGATACGAGAACGCCGAGATCGCGCGGCCGACGGTGCTGACGCTGGGCGTCTTCGACGGGCTGCACCTCGGCCACCAGCTCATCATCCGCCGCGTCGTCGAGCGGGCGCGCGCGGCGGGGTGCGTCCCCACGGTCATCACCTTCGACCCGCACCCGCGCGCCGTGCTGCACCCGGAGTCGGCCCCGCCGCTCTTGCAGACCTTCGACCAGAAGGTCGAAGCCTTCGGCGTGCTCGGCGTCGAGCAAGCAATCGTCATCCGCTTCACGCGCGAGTTCGCCGCCGTCAGGGCCGAGGAGTTCCTGCGCGACGTGGTGCGCGACCGCCTCCAGGCGAGGGAGGTCTATCTGGGCCGCGGGTTCGCCTTCGGCCGCGGGCGCGAGGGCAACATCGAGCTGCTGCGCGAGGTGAGCGGCGAGCTCGGGTTCGCGGCCTTCGAGGTGCCGGAGGTGCGCCTGCGCGGCCGCCGCATCAGTTCGAGCCGGGTGCGCGAGCTGCTGTCGGAGGGGAAAGTGAATCTGGCGCGGCGGATGCTGGGCCGGCCCTACGGCGTCGAGGGGCGCGTGGTGCGCGGGGCCGAGCGGGGCCGCCGCCTCGGCTTCCCGACCGCGAACCTGCAGCCGCGCAACCGCGTCATCCCGCGCCGCGGCGTCTACGTCACGGCCACCCTCGTCGGGGGCGCGTGGCGGCGCAGCGTCACGAACGTCGGCCTGCGCCCGACCTTCGGGAGCCAGAGCGAACCTTCCGTCGAGACCTTCGTAATCAACTGGGGCGGCGACCTCTACGGCGACGTGGTGAGGGTCCGCTTCCTCCACCGCCTGCGCGACGAGCGGCGGTTCGCGTCGGCCGACGAGTTGAAGCGCCAGATAGACGCCGACGTGGCCCGCGCCGGGAGGTACTTCGCACACCCCTGCGTGCGGCGCTCGCTGGCGGTCGTGTAAGATGAAAACTAGAAAAACTCAGGGTTCAAAGCTCGCGGCCGGCGCATCTAACTTCGAGCTTTGAACCCTGAACTTTGAAGCAATAGAGACAGGATCGCGATAAGTTTCGGTTACGGTTTCATACAAACATGGCGGCCATCGAGAAAAAGGTGTTGACGGAAACGCCCGGCGAAAACGGGCACGGGGAGGCACGCGGCGACGGCGCTCCGAAGGCCGCGCTGACGCTCGTCAAGGCGGGGGACAACGGCCGGGCGGCCGCCGGCGGCCCTCCACGTGAACTGCAGGGGGCGGCGGCAGACGGGGCCGTCGAGTTCGAGGCGAAGGGCTGGCGCGCGTGGCTCCGGACTTTCCAGATCGTCCGCGTGCTCGGCACGCTCGCGCTCTACCTGTTCCTGAACGACTACGACGTGCGCGCCGCCTTCAACCGCCGGGCCGGCGAGCGCAGGCTGGAAGAGGCGCGGGCGCGCGGACGCCTCGCCTTCCTCCGCGAGTGTTGGCGCGACCTCGTCCGCCGCCGCGCCCTCGACCGTCTCATCAGGCTCGTCCGCCTCTTCGTCTTCCGCGGCGCGGAGGGGTCGGCCGGCAAGGAGCGGCAGCTCGAACGCCAGGCCGTCTGGCTCAAGGAGCACCTCATCGGGCTCGGCCCGACCTTCATCAAGATCGGTCAGGCGCTCGCCACCCGCGCAGACCTCCTGCCGCTCGCCTACATCAAAGAGCTGACGACGCTGCAGGACCAGGTGCCGCCGTTCCCCACTCCGGAAGCCTTCGCCCGCGTCGAGCAGGAGCTGGGCCGCACCGTCAAAGAGGCTTACGCCGAGATAGACTCCGAGCCCATCGCCTCGGCCTCCCTGGGTCAGGTCTACCGCGCGCGGCTGCACACGGGCGAGGAGGTGGCGGTCAAGGTGCAGCGCCCGAATTTACGAGAGACGGTCGGCTTCGACATCGCCGTCCTGCGCCGCGTCGTGCGCTCGCTCTCGCGCTTCCCCGAGTTCAGCCGCAACGCCGACTGGGAGGGGATGCTCGGCGAGTTCCGCGAGACCATCTTCGAGGAGATGGACTACGCGCGCGAGGGGCGCAACGCCGAGCGCTTCCGCCACAACTTCCGCGCCTGGCGCGCCGTCCACGTCCCGCGCATCCACTGGACGCACACCACCCGGCGCGTCATCACGATGGAGTTCATCCGCGGCACGAAGGTCACGGACGTCGAGGCCCTGCGCGCGCGGCGCGTCTCGCCCGTCAAGGTCAACCGCCTGCTGGTGCGGACTTACCTGAAACAGCTCCTCGAAGACGGCTTCTTCCACGCCGACCCGCACCCCGGCAACCTGCTCGTGATGGACACGGGCCACCTCGCCTTCTTCGACTTCGGGATGGTCGGCCGGATCCCGCCGCGCCTCCAGGCGCAGATGATAGACGCCTTCTTCCACGTCGTCGGCCGCGACATCGAGGGCCTCGCGCAGGACCTGATAGACCTCGACTTCCTCAAGCCCGGCGTCGACCCCGAGCGGGTCCGGCCCGTCGTCGAGGGCCTCTTCCGCCACTACCTCAACCTCAAGCTCGGCGAGGTCAACTTCAAGGAGCTGACGTATGATCTGGCCGAGGTGATGTACGAGTACCCGTTCCGCCTGCCGTCGAACTTCACCTACGTCATCCGCGCGTTGATGACGCTCGAAGGCATCGGCCTCGTCACCGACCCCGGCTTCAGCTTCTTCGACACGGCCAAGCCCTTCGCCAAGGAGTTCATGCTGCGCCGCGAGGGCAGGCAGTTCCGCCGCCTCCTCCTCGACAAGCTGACGGGCCGCGACGAGGGCCGCATAGACTGGGCCAAGATGTGGAAGCTCGCCAAGATGGCCGCCAAGGCTTACCTGGAAAAATAGCCACAGAGGCACAGAGACACAGAGGAAAGCAAATCAAAAACCCTTGGCGGAGACTTGAGCCTGATATCCGAAGTTCAAGTCTCCGCCAAGGGTTTTTCTTTCTGCTTCTTCTCTGTGTCTCTGTGCCTCTGTGGCTATTTTGTCTTACGGCTTTTCGTAGCCTAAGACGCGGGGCGTGAGGCGGCCCGCCCGCGGGTCTGTGCGGAAGGAGACCCAGCCCTCGCGGGTGGCGCGGCGGGGGAGGAAGGCGACGGTCAGCTCGCCGCGCTCGGGCTCGCCGCCGGCGGCGCCTTCGAGCGTGACCTCGACGGTGACGCCCTCGGCCGTCTGGTCGCCGTGGTTGAAGAGGGTGACGGGGACGATGAAGTCGCGGCCGGTCGGGCGCGGCTCGCCGAGCCTGACCTCGACGGCGGGCGGGGCCTCCGTAGAGGTCGCGCCGTCGTAGACGAGGTACGAGAGCGTGCCGGCGACGAGCACGAGTCCGACGCCGAAGACCGCCCACTCCAGCCAGTTCTTCTCGACGCGCCTGGCGTCCCGCTTCTTCTTCGTCATTGCAGCAGCAGCCTCCCGGCCGAAGCGCCCAGCGTCGCCGCCACGCCGAGCACGACCGTCTGCGCCACGCAGGTGGCGAGCGCCTGCCCGTCGAAGCGCCCGAAGAAGCCGAGGATGAGGGCCGAGGCGGCGAGCGCCACGGCGTAGGTGACGACGGTGCCGACCAGCACGTCGTGGCGCGCGTCGAAGCGGACGAACTTCTTCGAGCCGGAGAACTCGCTGTAGTAGAGGATCAGCGCGCTCAGGGCCAGCGAGAGCAGGGCGAGGCCCAGCAGCCTCCACGCGGAGATTTCCACGGCGATCATCACGATCTCCTCGGTCGGGGCGACGTTGGCGGCGAAGAGCACCGCGCCGCACAGCGCGATGACCACCTGCCCGCCGAAGTGCGGCCCGGCGCGGCCTCCCCCGGCGCGCGCCGCGCCGCTCACGCCCTTGTCGCCCTCGTCCTCGGCCTCGGCCCCGAGCTGCGAGGTGCCGACCGAGACGCCGATGGCGACCGTCATCGCCTCGACGGTCGTCTTGCCGATGACCTCCTCGGCCGGCTGGTCGAGCGCGACGCGCCCCAAGAGCCACAGCACGAGGAAGGCGACGAGCAGGCCGAGGCCCATCTCCTCGACCGAGTCTATGACGACCTCGCTGAAGCAGGTGTCGCGCCGCAGGCCGAGGTAGTAGTTGTAGCCGAGGAGCAGCGCGAAGGTGGCGGCGACGTAGAGGGCGAGCCGCCACGGGTGCGACGTGAAGCCGGCCCACCAGACCTCCATCGTGTAGAGCAGCGGCAGGCTGAAGAGCAGCCCGCCCGCGACCCCCCGCGCGTACTCGCGGAGCGATTCGTTGACCGTGCGCACACTCATGTCAGCAGATCAGAAATCCCTCAAAGCGACCGCGGCCCGTCGCCGCGGCGTGAGGCGGACGCGGCGGACCCGGCGCCGCTCGACGCGCTCGACCTGGAAGAGCGCGCCGTCGTGCTCGACGCGGTCGCCGGCCTTCAGCAGCCGCCCGGCCTTCGCCATCAGGAAGCCGGCGAGCGTCGTGTAGCCGGCCTCCTCGGGCAGCCGCAGGCCGAAGCGGCGGTTGGCGTCGCGCACCGCGAGCATCCCGTCCAGGAGGTAAGTCCCGTTCGGCTCCTCGACGATCTGCGCGCGGGTCTCCTCGTCGTACTCGTCGTCTATCTCGCCGACGATCTCCTCCAACAGGTCTTCGAGCGTGACGATGCCTTCGAGGCCGCCGTGCTCGTCGAGGACGAAGGCGAAGTGCACCCGCGACGACTGCATCTGCTTGAGCGCGGCACCGAGCGAGGCCGAGGCCGGGATGAAGGCCGGCGGGCGCACCAGCTTCTCCAGACTGAACCCTTCGGGGCGGGCCTGCCCCATGTCCAAGTCCTTCCGGAAGAGGAGCCCCACGATGGCGTCGAGCCGCCCGCGGTAGACCGGAAGGCGCGAGTAGCCCGTCGAGCGGAAGGCGGCCCTGGCCTCTTCGAGCGTGGCCGTCACCGGCAGCGCTACGACCTCCGTGCGCGGCACCATTGCCTCGCGGACCTCGGCGCCGGCGAACTCGAAGACGCGGTCAATCAACTGCCGCTCCTCGTCCCGGATGTACCCGCCCTTTTGCGAGACGCCGACGAGGTGGCGCAGCTCCTCCTCGGTGTAGACCGAGGCGTGCTCCTGGGAGGGGTGGAGGCCGAAGAGGCGGACGGTGCGCGTGCCGGCCCAGTCGAGGACGCGGATCGGCCACTGGAAGATTTTGTAGAAGGCCAGCATCGGCCAGGAGACGGCGAGGGCGACCCGCTCGGCCATCTCCAGCGCCATCGTCTTGGGGGCGAGTTCGCCGATGACGATGTGGAGGAAGGTGATGATCGTGAAGGCGACCGTGAACGAGATGGTGTGGAGCGCGGTCTCGGAGAAGTACGGCTTGAGCGGCTCTTCGAGCAGGCGCGCCACCACCGGCTCGCCGATCCAGCCCAGGGCGAGCGACGCCATCGTGATGCCGAGCTGCGTGGCCGAGATGTAGGCGTTGAGGTGGTCGAGCAGGCCGAGCAGGCGCGCGGCGCTGCGGCTGCCCTGGGCCGCGAGGGTCTCGACGCGCGAGCGGCGCACGCCGACGAGCGCGAACTCCGAGGCCACGAAAAACCCGTTCGCCAGGACGAGCAGGAAGACGATGAAGATGTAGAGAGCGGTCAGCATCCCGCCGACCATTTTACGGCCTCGCGGCGCCGGCGCGAAGCCGGCTGCCGCCCCCGCGCGCCCTGCGCTATACTCTCACGGCCGTGACGTACCTCCTCCTGCTCATCCTCCTCGCCGCCTTCATCGTCGTCGCGACGGTAG
>DASZKF010000424.1:0-4055 GCA_035947355.1 Pyrinomonadaceae bacterium
GTGCCGCCCCTGCGGGGCTCCGGCTTTTGTTAACGCGACGCGTGCCCCGCCCTGACGGGCGGGGCTACTTCATGCCGCGCCTCCGGCGCTCGCTAAACTAAACGACGCCGCGCGGCCGCTCTTTTACAAGTCCCAAGCCCCCAGCCTCTAGCCCCTAGTTCGGTGCGGGGAGCGGGCCGGTGGAGCCGCACTGGCCGGTGCCGGTGCCGGGCGGGAGGGCGAGCGGGCCGGACTGTATCTGGCAGAGGAAGGAATACTGCTTGCGCGCGTTCGCGAGGCCCGTGTAGTTGTTGCCGAGCAGGCCGTAGCCGTCCTCGGTGTTGAGCGCCCAGTAAGTCCAGTGGAGGTCGGAGACGGCGAGGCCCGAGTCGTTCGCCGTCGTGCGGGCGTGGCTGCTCTCGATGAAGTTAATCATGTCGGTGAACCACTGCCCTTGAGAGCCCGCGCCCGAGGAGAGCACGTCCGTATCGGTCTTGCCCGTGCCGAACTCGCCGATCCAGACCGGGGCCTGGCTGTAGCCCGTGTGGCCGGTGTTGCCCCAGGGATAAGGCGTGCCGCCGGGGCCGACCGGGTTGACTCCGCCCGGCAGGTTCAGGTGCGCCCAGAACTTCTTCCAGACGTCCGCCAGACTCGAAGCCGAGCACCCGCTGCGGTAGCAGGTCGAGGCGTTGAACCACGGCTGCCGGTAGAGCGCCGGGCCGTAGTCATGTGCCGAGTAGACGAGCTGGTTGTTGACTGCTGGCCCCAGCCCCGAGGCCGAGCCGCCCGCGTTGAGCACGACGGGCGCGCCGGGGTTGTTGGCGTTGCCGTTGACGCCGAGCAGGTTGCCGCCGTTCCAGGACCAGTCGTAGGGGCCCGCGGCGGGTGTCCCCGTCGCGGTCGGATAGGTGCTGATGCCCTCGACGAAGATGAGCGGGTAATCCCAGCCGCGCCGGAGCGCCTCGCCGAGGATGGTGTCGCCGGCGCGCTCGGCCGCGAGACGCCAGTCCTTGCAGGTCGAGGAGGCGACGCAGGCGGGCGCGAACGGGTTCGGGTTCGGGTTCGTCGCGGGGCTGATGCCGTCGCCCGTCCCCCAGGTCGCCCCGTCCAGATAAGCCTTGCGCGAGGGCGTGTGCGGCTCGTTGCGCAGGTCGTAGCCGAGGACGACGGGCAGGCCGTCGGAGGCGAGGTAGTTGACCGTTATGGTGTCCGCCCCGCCGAGCGTCTGCGGGACGCCGTGCACCCACTCCTGCACGCTCACCCAGTCCCTGATCCAGGACTGCTCGGGGTAGCCTGACGCGTACCACAGCCCGTTCTCCTGCGCCGAGTTGCCGGCGGTCGAGCGGTGGTTGTCGAGTATCACGTGCAGGCCCAAAGACCCCGCGTAGTTGACGATCATCGCCATGATGTCGCGGGCGCGCTTGCCCTTGCACGTGGGGCAGGCGCTCAACTGGTTCGAGTTGGGGACGGGGTTCGTCTCCCACATGGCGTTCGAGAACGGGATGCGGATGGTGTTGTAGCCGTGCTGCCTGACCTGGTCAACGATGACCTTGTAGTCCTTCGTCCACATCCCGTGCGCGACGTTGTCGCGCGTCTCGAAGCCGTACCAGTTGACGCCCGCAATCGTGAACTGCCCGCCGGCCGGGCTGATGATCTTCGTCCCGTTCGTCGTCCACCCGGCCGCCGCCGCGTGCGCGGCCGCCGCGAGGAGCAGGCCGACGGCCGCGGCGAGTTTGACAAAGCCGCCGAATCTCTGCGCGATCTGCATTGATATACCTCCATCCAGTTGAGGAGCATGGGAGGGCCGGCGGTGTTTGAGACGCGCGCCGTCAGCCCTTCTTCATGAGGAGCCAGTTCTCGGGGTCTACGACGGGCTGCTGCCCGCCGAGCGGCACCGAGACGGGGGCGTTCGAGACTTCGATCTTTTGCGTGCGCTCGCCGAGCCTGACCGTCACCGGCATCGGGAAGGCGAGGCCGGCCGGGGCCTCCCAGCGCAGCGTGAGCGTGTCGCCCTTGACCTCGGAGACGAGGCGCGGCAGCTCCGCCTGTCGCGCGTAGACCTCGAAGAACCAGTCGAGCTTCATGCCCGAAGCCTCCTCGGCGATGTGGCGGAAGTCTTCGGTCGAGGCGAAGCGGCACTGGCGGCCGTCCGTGACCCGCTCGAGCTGCTCGGTCGGGTAGGCCATGCGGCGCAGCGCCGTGAAGAAAGCCTTGTCGCCGACGAGGTAGCGCAGCGTGTGCAGCACGGCCGCGCCCTTGTTGTACACGTCGCCGTCGCTGTTCAAGTAGTCGGGCGCGACGAAGTACATCTGCACGGTCGTGCGCGCCTCGCGCGGGGCGAGCGGCTGGCGGTTGTTGAGGTTGTGCCGGAGGGCGGCGATGTGCTGGTGGTAGGCCGCCGGCCCGCGCTTCTCGCCGCGGTAGAGCGCGTCCATGTAGGACTGGAAGCCCTCGTGGAGCCAGAAGTCGCGCCAGTCCGAGGCCGTCACGAGGTTGGCCCACCACTCGTGGCCCAACTCGTGGAAGAGCAGCCAGTCGAAGCCGATCTCGGAAGGCTCGTACCGGTTGCCGTAGGCGATGATGGTCTGGTGCTCCATTCCGAGGTGCGAGGTCTCTGCCACCCCGATCTTGTCCGCGCGGAACGGGAACGGGCCGAGGTGTTTTTCGAGGAAGGCGAGCATCTCGAAGAGTTCGGCGAAGAGCTTCTGGCCCTTCTCGTAGTTTTCGGGCAGCACCCAGAAGGCGGCCGGCACGCGCTCGCCCGAGACGCTGCGGTACTCGCCCTCGATGGTGCGGTAGGGCGCGATGTTGAGGGCCACGCCGTAGTTGTTGATCGGCGTCGAGACGTGCCAGTTGTAGGTGCTCGTGTCGTCGTTATTTTTCACGACGCCGGTGAGCTTGCCGTTGGTGGCGACGACGAGGCCGGAGGGGACGGTGATGTGCAAAGTCATCTCGTCGGGCTCGTCCGACGGGTGATCCTTGCAGGGCCAGAAGAGGTCGGCCCCGTCCATCTGGACGGCGGTGCTGATCCAGTCCTGCCCCGCGGGCGTCTTGCTCCAGACGAAGCCGCCGACCCAGGGCGGGCGCGGCGCGACGCGCGGCTTGCCGCCGTACTCGACCCTCACCTCGACGGCCTCGCCCGGCTGCTTTGTTACGGGGAATGCAATCCAGACTTTCCCGCCGCGCCTCTCAAAGCTCAGCGGCGCGGCGCTCCCCTTCGAGACGAGCGAGGTCTTTGAGACCGCGAGCGGCGTGTCGAGGTCGAGGACGAACCACTCGGTCGGATGCACGATGCGGGCGCGCGCCGTGAGCGTGCCGGCGATTGCCTGCTCGCGCGGGTCTATGCGCAGGGACAGGTCGTAGGAGGTCACGTCGTATGCGGCCTGCTCGGGCATGAGCGGGCCGCCGCTGTCGGTCGGCCGCGCCCCGAGCTCCCTCTGCGCGCGCGGCGCTCCGGGGCAGACGAGGAGGGCGACGAGGCAGGCGATAACGGTCAGTTTTCTTCGCATCATTCTTCCCGGTGGAGCGCGGGCCGCGCGCTCGGCCCGGCCCGCCGTGTTTTGAAGGCCGAGACAGCATACTGTGAGGGAGCGCCCGCGTCCAGAACGGCAGGGCGGTCGGAATTTACAGCTCGTTGACAAGTCTTACAATCTTTTACCCGCCTTTGATGACATTTACATGGCGTCCCGCTACATTCGGCCGCGTCATTTGAACCTCGCGCACGAACGGCTTTCGAGATGGGAGCGGGTGATGAGAACCGGGCGTTTGAAGAGCATCGCGTGCGCCGCGTGTCTGCTGCTGACGGTCGCCGGAGTCTACAAGGCTTCGGCCCTGCCTCTGCGCCTGCCGGCGCGTCACGCCCCGACGGCCGCGGCCCCCGAGCCGCTCCTGCGCGGCGAGCGCGTCTTCACCTTCGGCGGCTACCAACTGAACATCGCCTTCACGCCCGGCGGCCGCCTCGTCTGCTTCGACATCACCGCCGCCCCGCCGCGCAAAGCCTGACATAAGTTTCGGGTTTCGAGTTAAAGCAATTTTTGATTTTGGATTTTTGATTCGCGATTGAAGGCGGCGCCGCC
>DASZKF010000425.1:0-2380 GCA_035947355.1 Pyrinomonadaceae bacterium
ACCGGCTGTTGGGGCAGGGCTCGTCCCTGCCCGCCGAGATTCGTTAGACCCGGTGTCGAATCAACCGGGCCTCGCGCGGGCCGCGGACTTGCCCTGCCCCTACAGTCCTGGCCCCTACTCGACTTTGACGCCGCGCCAGAAGGCGACGCGCCCCTCGAGCTCTTTGGCGGCCGGCTTCGCCTCCGGGTAGAACCAGGCGGCGTCCTTATTCGTCTCGCCGCCGACGACCACGTCGTAATAACTCGCCACGCCCTTCCAGGGACAGACGGTGTGCGTCGCGCTCTCGCGGAAATACTCTCGGTTGACCGACTCCGGCGGGAAGTAGTGGTTGCCCTCGACCACCACCGTGTCGTCGCTCTCGGCCAAGACGGCGCCTTTCCAGGTCGCTTTCATCTCACCTCCCTAAAATTTTTCAGCCGCGGGTCAGCTGGCGGTACTTGATGCGGTGGGGCTGGGCGGCGGCGTCGCCGAGGCGGGCGCGCTTGTCCTCTTCGTAGTCGGAGTAGTTGCCCTCGAACCAGTAGACGCGGCTGTCGCCCTCGAAGGCGAGGATGTGCGTGGCGACGCGGTCGAGGAACCAGCGGTCGTGGCTGATGACGACGGCGCAGCCGGCGAAGTTCTCCAGGGCCTCTTCGAGCGCCCGCATCGTGTTCACGTCGAGGTCGTTCGTGGGCTCGTCCAGGAGCAGGACGTTCGCGCCTTCCTTGAGCATCTTGGCGAGGTGGACGCGGTTGCGCTCGCCGCCCGAGAGCGCGCCGACCTTCTTCTGCTGGTCGGAGCCGGAGAAGTTGAAGCGGCCGACGTAGGCGCGCGAGTTGACCTCGCGCGGCCCGAGTTTGATCGTGTCCTGCCCGCCCGAAATCTCCTCCCAGATGGTTTTGTCGGGGTCGAGCGTGCGGCTCTGGTCAACGTAGCCGAGCTGGACGGTCTCGCCGACGCGAATAGTTCCCGCGTCGGGCTGCTCCTCGCCCGTAATCATCCGGAAGAGGGTCGTCTTGCCCGCGCCGTTCGGGCCGATGACGCCGACGATGCCGCCGGGCGGCAGGCGGAACGTCATCCCCTCGACGAGCAGGCGGTCGCCGTAAGCCTTCGAGACCGCGTCGGCCTCGATGACGAGCTGCCCGAGGCGCGGCCCCGGCGGGATGTAAATCTCGAGCTCGCGCGCGCGCTGCTCGGTCTGCTGGTTGAGGAGCGCCTCGTAGGAGCTGATGCGGGCCTTCGACTTGGCGTGGCGCGCGCGCGGGGCCATGCGAATCCACTCCAGCTCGCGCTCCAGAGTCTTCTGCCGCTCCGACTCCTGCTTCTCCTCGCGGCGCAGCCGCTCCTGCTTCTGTTCGAGCCACGAGGAGTAGTTGCCCTTCCAGGGGATGCCCTCGCCGCGGTCGAGTTCGAGGATCCAGCCGGCGACGTTGTCGAGGAAGTAGCGGTCGTGCGTGACGGCGATGATGGTGCCGGCGTACTGCCGGAGGTGCTGTTCGAGCCAGGCGACCGACTCGGCGTCGAGGTGGTTGGTCGGCTCGTCGAGCAGGAGGATGTCCGGCTTCTGCAGGAGCAGCCGGCAGAGCGCGACGCGGCGGCGCTCGCCGCCCGACAAGACCCTGACCGGCGTGTCGCCCGGCGGGCAGCGCAGCGCGTCCATCGCCATCTCGAGGCGCGAATCTAAATCCCAGGCGTCGAGCGCGTCGAGCTTCTCCTGCACCGCGCCCTGGCGTTCGAGGAGCTGGTTCATCTCTTCGTCGGACAGCTCCTCGCCGAAGCGGGCGTTGATCTCGTCGAACTCCTTGAGGAGCCGGACGGTCTCCGAGACCGCCTCCTCGACGACCTCGCGGACGGTCTTCGACTCGTCGAGCCGCGGCTCCTGCTCCAGGTACCCGACCGTGTAGCCGGGCGAGAGCACGGTCTCGCCCGTGAAGCCCTTGTCCACGCCCGCGATGATGCGCAGCAGCGAGGACTTGCCCGAGCCGTTGAGGCCGATGACGCCGATCTTCGCGCCGTAGAAGTAAGAGAGGTAGATGTCCTTCAGGACGGCGCGCTTGTCGTAGTGCCGGCTGACGCCGACCATCGAGTAGATGATCTTGTTCGGTTGCGTGCTCATTAAAAGTTTAGGAATCCTCCGGGTCGGTCATCGGGATTAGGCGTTGTGCAGATATAGATTTAACACAAGTAGACAGTAGACAGTAGTCAGGAGACGGAAGCCGGGAGCGCCGGAGGCGCGGCATGAAATAGCCCCGCGCGTGAGCGCGGGGTATGCGGCGCATTACCGGATGACGAGAGCCCCGGAGGGGCGGCACAAACATTCTCGCGCCGCCCCTCCGGGGCTTCGATTTCTAAACTCGCCAAGAACCCCGCCCTGACGGGCGGGGCAATTTCATGCCGCGCC
>DASZKF010000426.1:0-7862 GCA_035947355.1 Pyrinomonadaceae bacterium
CTGCAATAGAGGTAGCCGAGGCCGCCGCCGATGAGCGCGCCGGCCCCGCCGCCGATGAGCGCGCCGCCGCCCGCGCCGATGACCAGGCCGCCGCCGCCGCCGGCCAGCGTGCCGACGCCGGGCGCGACCAGAGTCCCGCCCCCGCCGCCGATGATCAGGCCGCCGGCGCCGCCGACCAGCCCGCCGACGCCCGCGCCGATCAATCCCCCGCCCGCCGCGCCGGCGAGCGCGCCGAGCAACGGGTTACAGCGCTGCAGGCCGCTCGGGTCGGTGAACGAGAGCGGGTTGTTCCCGGCGTAGACGTAGAGGTTCGGGCCGCCCTTGTAGCCGATGGGGTCTTCGCTGGTGAAGCGCCCCTGGTCGGGGTCGTACCACCTCGCGCGGAAGTACATGAGTCCGGTCTGCGCGTCGCGCTCGCGCCCGGTGAAAGTGTAGCGCGTGAGCGAACTGCCCGCGCTCTGGCCGAACGCCTCGTACTGCAGACGCTCGACCAGGTTCCCGCCCGCGTCCGCAAGGCCCGTCGTGCTCTTGAGGTGGTCGTGCAGGAAATAGAGCGCGCCGGTCGCCGCACTCGTCTGCCGCAGTTTCTCGTCCACGGTCGGGCCGTTGAGATAGCCGACCGTCGCGCCGCCGCCGTCGCGGTCGAGCACGACGTCAACGCCGTCGTGGAGGAAGTTGGTCGTCTGCCCGCCCGCCGTCCGGCTGACCCGCCTGCCGAGGGCGTCGTAGCCGTAACTGACGACCTGACCGCCGGGCAAAGTCGCCTGCGTCAGACGGCCGCGCGCGTCCCACTGGTACTGCGTCGTCCCTTGCGCGTCCGTCCGGCTGGTCGTCTTGCCCTCGGCGTCGAAGGTGAAACTCGCCGCGCCCAGCTGGTTGAGGCGGTTGGCGGCGTCGGCCGGGGCGGCGCTCTTGGCCGCCGCGAGGGATTGCGCGGAGGCGAGCGAGGTGACGGCCTCGATTTCACTGTCCGCGTTGTAGGCGTAGCGGTAGTCTTCGATGACCTGCCCGCCCGCGTGCTTCAACTGCGAGAGGCGGTTCGCGGCGTCGTAGCCGTAGGTGGTGACGACGCCGTTGGGCCTCTGGATGCTGGCGCGGCGCGAGAGTTCGTCGTAGCCGAAGGTGAAGGTCTCGGCCGCCTGCGTGATGGTCTCCAGCCTGCCCGCCGCGTCGTAGCCGTAAGTCACCGGCGGGCTGTCGGCGGCGGTCATGGAGGTGCGCTGGCTGGCCGCGTTGTAGGCGTATGTGACCGTCCCGCCGGGCGTGGTGACTGATGACAGGCGGCCCGCGTCGTCATACTCGAAGGCGGCGAAGCCGGACTGCGAGTCCTCGACGCGCGTGCGCCTGCCGGCGGCGTCGTAGGTGAAGGTGACGGTCGCGTCCGGGAAGCTGACCTGCGACGGGCGGTTGAGCGCGTCGTAAGTCGTCTGGGTCACGCGCCCGAGGCGGTCGGTCGCCTTGACGGCGTTCCCG
The DNA here is from genome assembly GCA_035947355.1 of Pyrinomonadaceae bacterium. Taxonomy (GTDB): domain Bacteria; phylum Acidobacteriota; class Blastocatellia; order Pyrinomonadales; family Pyrinomonadaceae; genus QHXN01. The sequence continues at coordinate 1,474 of DASZKF010000426.1, forward strand.
ACGGCGTCGTAAACGACCGAGACTTCCGCGCCCAGGGGGTCGCGCGACCTGACGGGCCGCGACAACTCGTCGTAGACGAACGTGGTCGTGTGGCCGCGCGGGTCAACGAGGGAGACGAGCCGCCCTTCGTCGTCGTAGGTCATGCGCCGGACGCCGCCGAGCGCCTCCACGATCTGCGTGACCTGCCCGCGCGCGTCGTAGGTGTAGCGCGTGACGCGCCCGCCGAACGAGGTCGCCGAGGTCACTTGATCCGCCGCGTCGTAAGACCTCCGCATCCGGTGTCCGAGCGGGGTCGTCAGCGAGACCGCGCGGTTCTTGGCGTCGAACTGCTTCGTCCAGCGATGGTCGAGTTCGTCGGTGACGGTCGTCTGGTTGCCGTTCCGGTCGTAGCCGAAGCGCGTCACCGCGCCGCTCGGGTCGGTCTTCGTGAGCATCCGGCCGAGCGCGTCGTAGGTCATTTCGGTGCGCCGGCTGAGCGGGTCAACGGTGGCCGTCAGTCGGCCGAGCCCGTCGTACTCCATCGTCGTCCGCTGGTCCAGCGCGTTGACAATGGCCGTCAAGTTGCCGCGGGCGTCGTATTCGCGGCGGGAGGTCTGGTTGAGCGGGTTGGTGACGCTCGTCAACTGCCCGTGCTGGTCGTAGCCGTAGGTCGTGGTGCGGTTGAGCGCGTCGGTTTCGGTCAGGAGGTTGCCGCGTGAGTCGTAGGTGAAGGTCCTGGTGCGGTTGAGCCTGTCGGTCTCCTTGACGACGTTGTTGAAGGTCGGCTCGTACTCGTAACGCGTCGTGTTCCCGGCCTCGTCGGTGACGGCGGTCTGGTTGCCGCGCGCGTCGAACTCGCGCGCGACCTGCGGGCAGCCGCACGGCCCGAGCGTCGCGGTCGCCAGGTTGTTCGTCAGATTCCTCTCGATGCGGGAATTCTGGCCGAGCGCGTCGGTCGTCCCCAGGACGTACCCGGCGGCGCTGAAGCGTCTGGTCTCGCGGCGGCCGAGCGCGTCGGTGTGGGTGGCGGAGGTGACAGACCTCCCGGAGAGCGTGTAGCTGTAGCGCTCGACGCCGCCGTCGGCCAACTGCTGCTCGATGACCCGGCCCGCGTTGTCGTAGGTGACGCGCTTGACCGTGTTGCCGCGCGGGTCGGTGACGGAGGCGAGGCGGCCGCCGACCGAGTAGGTGTAGCGCGTGACGTTGCCGAGCGGGTCGGTGACGCTCGTCAGGCCGGGGCCGCCGGCGACGCCCGGCGTCCCCTCGTAGGTGTAGCGCCAGGCCTTGTCAAGCGGGTCGGTGACGCGCGTGATGCGGCTGGCGGAGTCGTACTCGAAGGTGAGCGCGCGCCCGACCGGGTCGGTGACGCTCGTCAGCCTGCCCGCCGTGTAGGCGAGCGTGTAGGTGTTCCCGTTGCGGTCGGCGATGGAGACGAGGCGCCCGCCGGAGTCGAACGTCATCACCTGCCCGTCGGCGCGGCGGTGTTGGAGCGTGCCGGTGCTCAGCCGCCGGACGGTGTCGCCGAGTTGGCCGACCGCGCCGGTCGTGGTGAAGACGAGGCTCCCGTCCGGGTCGGTGCGCGCGTAGCTGTAGAGTTCGCCCGTCTGCTGCCCGGGCGTGACCAGGCGGCCCGAGCCGCCGGCCGCGAAAGAGCCGCGCAGCCGCACGTCGAAGTTGTGCGTCGCGCCGCGCCCGAACGGGCAGGCGTCGCACGACTGCGCGAGGTCGCTCGTGTAAATCCGCGTCAGCATCATCGAGCCGCGCGCGCCGCCGAAAGAGATGTCGGTCGCCGTCTCGACCTTCATCCCGGTCGCCATGTCAACGGGGTTGCCGGTCATCCCCGTGGGGCAGGAGTCTTTGGGGCCGGGGTCGCCGTCGGGCGAGGCGTTCGGGAAGTGCCACGAGAAATCAATCAGGCCGTAGGGCCGCCCCGTGGCCGGGTCTATGTCAGGCGCGATGGTGCGCCCGTCGGCGCTCACCGTCCCCGTGCCGTAGACGTACCACCGCACCGTGTCGTGGTTGAAGGCGTAGAGGTCTACGCGCGTGCCCGGCTCCGTCCCCATCAGGTTCGGGTAGACGACCGGGATCGGGATGTCGGTGAGCGCGCCGCCCGGCTGGCTCGTATAAACGAGCGCCGTCGCGACCTCCGGCGGCAGCGGCGTCGGCGTGCGGTCTATGGCGAGCGGGGTGATCGAGACGCGCGCGACCGGCGACTCGTCCCGGTTGCGGAGACGCGCGCCGGGCGGGATCGTCATCTGCAATCCGGGCACGCGCGGGTTGCCGGCCACCGTGTTCTGGCCGGGCACGACCTCCACCTCGTACTGCACGTCTATGGGCGGCAGGTAGAAGACGAAGGGCACGACGTTGGCCTGCCCGGCGACGACGTTCGCCGGCTCGGTGATGAGCGGGTAGGAGCGGTTCGGCGAGGAGGCCGTGCGCCCGTCAATCGTCACGGGGCGGTTCGCACCGGCCGCGATGTCGAAGAGCAGGAACGAGCCGGAGGCGTCGGTCGTCGCCGTCCTCCCGTCGAGCGACACGATGGCGCCGACGATCGGCTCCCTGTCGGTGTTCAGCACGCGCCCCGAGAGCGTCGTCCGCCCGGCGGCGACGACGTTGAGCGTGGCCCTGGCCGTGCGCGCCACCTCGCGCGCCTCGACGTCGGCGACCGCGCGGATCGCGAAGGCGTAACTGCCGGGCGAGAGGTTCGCGTTCGCCAGGCCGACGGTCAGGGTCGAGGTCGCGCCGGCCGCGAGCTGCTCCGGCTCGAAGGTGGCGCGGACGCCTTCGGGCAGGCCCTCGGCCGAGAGGCGCGCCAGCTGGGTGAAGGTTGACTGCGCGCTCGTCACCGAGACGACGTAGGTGGCGCTGGCGCGCTGCACGGCGGACGCCGTCGAGGGCGCGACCGTGAGCTGGAAGTCTTGCTGCGCCTCGACGGTGAACGGCTCGGCGGTCGAGGCCGCGCCCCACGCGTTGGTCAGGCGGATGTCGCCGGTCGCGGCCCCGTTCGGCACCGTGACGCGGACTTCGGTCTCGCTGGCGAAGCTGACGAGCGCCGGCAGCCGTGCGCCCGCGGCCCCCGCGAAGGTCACGGCCGTCTCGCCCGCGTCGGCGCGCAGGGCCGCGCCCGTCAGCGTGACGGTCGTGCCGACGGGGCCGCGCTTCGGGTCGAAGCCGTTGATCGAAGGGGCGGGCGGCGGGGCGAGCTCGAACTCGACGGCGTTGGACAGGCCGCCGTCGGTCTGGACGGTGACGGGGCCGGTGGCGACGTCGGCCGGGACGACGACCGACAGCGCCCGGCGCGTCGCGGCCGTGACCTGCGCGACGGTCTGCCCGCCGCCGGCCGCGGCCGAGCGCGTGAACCGCACGGTGTTGCGCTCGGGGGCGCGCGCGTCGAACCTCTCGCCGCTGAGGGTGACGGTCGCGAGCGGCCGCGCGCTCGAAGGCGTAATGGAGGCGACGGCCGGCGGCAGAAGGATGCGGCGCAGCGTGTGGTTGCCGGTGTCGGCGACGATGACGGCGCTGGAGCGCGCGACGGCGACGCCGCGCGGGAGGTAGAACCGCGCTTCGTTCCCCGCCCCGTCGGCCGAGCTGCGCTCGCCCGTGCCGGCCAGTGTCGTCACGGCGCCGGGCGCGCCGCCGGCCGCCAGCTCGGGATCAATCTGTCTGACGAGCGAGTTGACGGCGTCGGCGACGACGAGCTTGCCCGCGCCGTCCACGGCGATGCCCGAAGGCTCCGCGAAGCGGGCCTGTCCGGCCGTCCCGTCGGCGAAGCCGCGCTCGGCGCCCGCGATGGTGATGACCGTGTCGCTCGCGTCGAGGCGGCGGACGCGGTGGTTGCCCGTGTCGGCGAGGTAGACGTAGATGCGCTCGCCGTCGGCCGCCACGCCGGCCAGCCCGTCGAAGCGCGCGCCCGGCGAGTCACCCGTCCCGACCGTGCCGTCGCCGGCGGCCGTCCGCACCTCGCCCGCGGGCGAGATGACGCGGACGGCGGCGTTGCCCGTGTCGGCGACGTAGATGTTCCCGTTGGCGTCCACGGCCACGCCGCGCGGGGCGTTGAAGCGCGCCTGCGCCCCGGCGCCGTTCAGGAAGCCGGGGGTGCCATCGCCGGCGACGGTCGTGACGGTGCCGTCCGGGGCGACGCGCCGGACGCGGTGGTTGCCCGTGTCGGCGACGATGACCGCGCCGCTGGCGTCTACGGCGACGCCCTGCGGGTTGCTGAAGCGGGCCGCCGCGCCCGCGCCGTCGGCGAAGCCCGCCGTGCCGTCGCCGGCCAGGGTCGAGACCATCATCTCCATCGCGCCGTGCTGGTTCGGCTGCTCGCGCACGACGCGGACGCGGTGGTTGCCGGCGTCGGCCACGTAGACGGCGTCGTCCGGCCCGACGGCGACGGCCGTTAGGTTGCGGAAGCGGGCAGCCTGGCCCGCGCCGTCGGCGAAGTCGGGCGAGCCGGCCTGGCCGGCGATCGTCGCGACGGCGTTCGTCGCCGCGCCGGGCGGCGTCGCGGCCGCGACCGTGAAGGCGTTCGGGAGCGAGACCGTCTCGGCCTGGCCCGCGCCCTGGGCCGGGGTCGTCACGCGCACGGCGCGCGGAGACAGCGCGGCGGTCGGCGAGACCGTCACGTCGGCCACGGCCGCGGTCGGGCTCGTCACCGTGACGAGGCCCGGCTCGCCGTAGGGCGCGCCGCCGACCGACACCTCGGCGCCGAACGAGGCGCGCGTCTGGCCCTGCGCCCAGTTGGTGTTCCTCCCCCGCAGGGCGACCTGGAGCGTCTGCCCCTGGACGGCGCGCGCCGTCCCGACGGATTCGAGCGCGGGCGGCGGCAGCTCGACCGCGCGCGTCGCCGTGAAGGTGATCGTCAGGTAGGAGCCGGGGGCGCTCGTGACCTTCACTTCGAGCGTGTTGTCGGCCGCGAGCGAAACGTCTCGGTTGATCGCCGCGACGTTCTGGTTGAAGTCCTGCTGCTTGAGCAGCTCGACGCCGTTGAGCTTCACGGTCGCGCTCGAGACGCGGTTCGAGCCGTCGGCGTCGCCGTTCTGCAACTGCACACGGAAGGGCGCCGCGGCCCCCTGCGGGAGCGAGAACTGCCGGGTCATGGCCGCCGGCGGGCCCGACTGTCGCGTGAAGCGCTCGGGGCCGAAGACCGTGACCGTCTCGGTGGTCTGCGCCGCGGGCCGCGCGGGCCTGCGTGAAGATGCGACGCCGGCCGGGGGCACCGCCTGCGCGACGACCGCCCACGCCATCAGAAGAGTCAGGCACGGCCGGAGGAGCGGCTTCGGGCGCCGGGACGCCTTCCCTCTTGAGTCTTGAGCCGCCGGGTTCACGGTGTTCTTTGCTCTGCGCATCTTCATTTCTCGATCCCCTGCCGCTCGCGCGGACTGACGGAGCAGGTCTGGTCGGTTGAGAACCGGGTCAAGGGAAAGCGCGCGCGGCCGAGCCGCGGCGGCCGTCGCCGCCCCGCGGCCGGCCGGCAGACTTGCGTCCGGCCGGCCGCGGCGGCGCTTCGGAGAGAAGCGATGTCCGACTGAGGCTGCGGCCTCCCGCCTATTCCGCGAGCCTCTTCACCCTGCGGCCCGAGCGGGTGACGTAGGTCACTTCGGACGCGCCGCCGAAGGTGGCCGCGACCTCGATGCGGTCAACCCGCTCGCCGTCAATCAGGACGGGCTGGCGCGCGCTGTTGGCCGGGGCCGTGAGGTCTATGACGGCCGTCGCCGAAATCACGCTCATGCCGGCCGGCAAGGAGACGCTGGCCGTCGCCGTGCTCGACGCCTCGGTGCCGGCGAGTGCCGTGCTCTGCGCGGTGGTGCGCGCCCCCTGGGCCGGCGTGAGCGTCACGGTCACGACCGTCCCGACCGGCACGTTCACGCCTTCGAGGGCGACCGTCACGGGGTTGGCCTGCGTCGTCGGGACGACGATGTCGGGGACGCCGTGCAGCGAGCCGAGCGGCGCGGCCGGCGCGGTCACGCCCGCGACCGACGCGATGCGCAGGCCGGGCGGGCTCGCCGGCGCGACCGGGTGCGGCAGCGCGAAGCTGACGAAGTTCGGGCTCGTGTTCGGGTTGAAGGCGCCGTAGTCGTAAGCCTCGGCGCGGATGAAGCCGGGCGCGCCCGCGCCGCCGGTGCCCGACGAGCTGGAGCTCGAGCCGCCGGCCGCGCCGCCGCTGGCGAAGATGAACCCGGTGCCGCTGATGGTGTTGGCGACGAGCCGGACGCTGCCGCCCGCGCCGCCGCCGCCGCCGCCCGCGCTGACCGCCCCCGCCCCGCCGCGCGCATGAATCTGCCCCGTGAGGACGATGGCACCCGAGCTGGCGATGACGATGGCGCCGCCGCCGCCGCCGCCGGCCCCGGTCAGGTTCGAGGCGATCGTCGAGTTCGTGACCGTCAGGGTCCCCTCGCTGTAGATGCCGCCGCCGT
>DASZKF010000427.1:0-1623 GCA_035947355.1 Pyrinomonadaceae bacterium
CGTTGGCGCTCGCCCTGGTGGTGCGTGTGCGTGTTGTGCGTTCTCGTGACATTTCAGTTCTTCTTCTTCTCGCCGCGCGCCGGCCGCCACGCTCACGCTTCGCACGGCGGCGGCCGCTCCCCGCAAGCGCGCTCCCACGCCTGGGGGCGCGCCGAGAGGCATCACCCCTGACGCAAAATCGGCACTAATTTCCCTTTCATTGAAAGTAACAGCGAGGCGCTTGCCGCGACGCCCAGAGGGGCGCGCCCGGCGCCAGAGTTTAGTCGAGAGCGCGCCGCCCCCGCGGCCGGCGCGCGGCGAGAAGAAGAAGAACTGAAATGTCACGAGAACGCACAACACGCACACGCACCACCAGGGCGAGCGCCAACGGCACGGCCGAGCGCGAGGCCATGAGCAAGGCCGCCACCGCCACCGCCGAAATCCCGGCGGACATAGACCTCGACCTCGAAGCCGAGGAGATGGCCGCGGCCGCGCCGCGCGAGGGCGGCGAGACCTTCAACCTCGCCACGCTCAAGGAGATGTCCATCTCCAAGCTGACGCAGATCGCCAAAGACCTGGACGTGCCCGGCGCGACCGGCATGCGCAAGCAGGAGCTGATCTTCAAAGTCCTCGCCGCGCAGACCGAGAAGAGCGGGCTGATCTTCTCCGAGGGCGTCCTGGAGACCCTGCCCGACGGCTTCGGCTTCCTGCGCGCGCCCGAGTACAACTACCTGCCCGGCCCCGACGACATCTACGTCTCGCCGTCGCAGATTCGCAAGTTCGACCTCCGCACGGGCGACACCGTCTCGGGCCAGATCCGCCCGCCGAAGGAGGGCGAGCGCTACTTCGCGCTCATCAAGGTCGAGGCCATCAACTTCGAGGCGCCCGGCGAGTCGCGCGACAAGGTCTTCTTCGACAACCTGACGCCGCTCTACCCGGACGAGCAGCTCCGGATGGAGACCGCGTCCGAGTCAATCGTCGGCCGGGTCATCGACCTCGTCACGCCGCTCGGCAAGGGTCAGCGCGGCCTCATCGTCGCCCCGCCCCGGACGGGTAAGACGATGATGCTCCAGGCCATCGCCAACTCCATCTCGCAGAACCACCCCGAGGTGACGCTCATCGTGCTCCTCATTGACGAGCGCCCCGAGGAGGTCACCGACATGCAGCGCTCGGTGCAGGGCGAGGTCATCTCCTCGACCTTCGACGAGCCGCCGACCCGCCACGTGCAGGTCGCCGACATGGTCATCGAGAAGGCCAAGCGCCTCGTCGAGCACAAGCGCGACGTGGTCATCCTGCTCGACTCCCTGACGCGCCTCGCGCGCGAGCACAACGCCGTCGTCCCGCCCTCGGGCAAGATTCTCTCGGGCGGCATCGACGCCAACGCCCTCCAGCGCCCGAAGCGCTTCTTCGGCGCGGCGCGCAACATCGAGGAGGGCGGCAGCCTGACCATCATCGCGACCGCGCTCATCGACACCGGCTCGCGCATGGACGACGTCATCTTCGAAGAGTTCAAGGGCACCGGCAACATGGAAGTGCACCTCGACCGCAAGCTCTCCGACAAGCGCGTCTTCCCGGCCATCGACATCAACCGCTCCGGCACGCGCAAGGAAGAGCTCCTGCTCGAGCGCAACGAGCTCAATCGCA
>DASZKF010000428.1:0-4041 GCA_035947355.1 Pyrinomonadaceae bacterium
TCTCATGCGCCACGCTCCGGTCTTCGGCCCCCGCGGCAGCCGCCTCCTCGCAGCCCTCCCGCGCCCGGCCTTCGAGCGCCTGCGCCCACGGATGAGGGCCACGCAGTTCCCCAAGGGCCGCATTATCTACGACGTGGGCGACGACACCCGCGGCCGATGTATTAACTCGAAACTCGGAACTTGAGTTACGCGCTGGCGCTGAGGTCGTGGCGGCCGAGCTTGAGGTAGAGGCCGCGGCGGGTGAGGCCGAGCTCGCGGGCGGCGCGCGAGATGTTGCCGTTGTGCTTGCGCAGGGCCTCGGCGATCATGCGCCGTTCGAGCTCGGCCGTGGCGTCGGCGAGCGTCAGCCCCTGCGCGAGCGCCTCGCTGGCGGCGGCCGCGGCGTGGTGCGACGGCGCGCCGATGGGCGTCACGGAGGCGGCGGCCGGCGCGGCGACGCGGCGCAGCTCCGGCGAAATATGGTCGGGCGTGATGACCGTGCCGTCCTCGGCGCGCGCCACGACGCGCTGAATCTCGTTGGTGAGCTGTCGGACGTTGCCCGGCCAGTCGCAGACCATCAGGAGGTCTAAGGTCTGCGGCGTGATGGTGATGTCGCGCCGCCCGAACTTGGCCGAGTAGTGGTTGACGTAGTAGTTGACGATGGTCGGAATCTCCGAGCGCCGCTCGCGCAGCGGGGGAACGCGCAGCCGGATGACGTTGAGCCGGTAGTAGAGGTCTTCGCGGAAGCGGCCCGAGGCGACCATCTCTTCGAGGTCGGTGTTGGTCGCGGCGATGATGCGCACGTCAACCTTCACGGGCCGCTGCTCGCCGAGCGGCTGAATCTCCCCCTCCTGCAAGAACCTCAGGAGCTTCGGCTGCACGTCCAGGGGCAGGTCGCCGACCTCGTCGAGGAAGAGCGTCCCGCCGGCCGCGGTGCGGATGACGCCCGGCGAGTCCGAGACCGCGCCCGTGAAGGCGCCGCGGCGGTAGCCGAAGAGGTAGCCCTCGGACAGCTCTTTCGGGACGGCCGTGCAGTTGAAGGGGACGAAGACCTTGTTGCGCCGCGTCGAGAGGGCGTGGATGGCGCGCGCCACCAGCTCCTTGCCCGTGCCCGACTCGCCGGTGACGAGCACCGTCACGTCTGACGAGCGAATCTTGTGCACCTCGTCCACGAGGCGCGTCATGGCCGGGCTGGAGTGGATGAAGCCGGGCATGAGCGAGGCCCCGGCGAGCGAGTCGGGCGACTGCGGGTCGCGCCCCGTCCGGGCGCGCGTGCGCAGCGCGCAGACGTCGAGGCCCAGCTCGACGACGCGCAGCAGCGGCTCGAAGGGCGCGCCGCCCGGCAGCGCGGCCTCCGCGCGCGGCGAGACGAGGAGCGTCGCGGGCGGCGCGCTCGCGGGCCGCAGCGGGAGGAGCCGCGCGTCGAGTCGCGCGGCCAGCGCCTCGCGCTCCTCGTCCGTCGCGGCGCCCTCGAACGATTCGGCCAGCCTCGCGGCCTCGCGCGCGTCCAGGCCGTGCGCGACGACGACCCTCGTGCGGCTCTCCTCGTCGAGCTCGAAGGCGAAGACGCGCGAGGCGCGCGTCTCCTGGCCGAGGACGGCGGCCAGCTCGCGCAAAAGCAGCTCGCGCGAGGCGACGGCCTCGGCCAGCCGGAGCGTGAGCAGTTGCGCGGTGGCGGGCGGCTCGGGCCGCGCCTCCGGGGCGCTGCCCTCGAACTCGGCCAGGGCCTCCTCGGCGAGCCGCAGGTCGGGGCGCGCGCCCAGCTCGCGGAAGGCGTGGACGGCGAGGCCGAAGTGCTCGGCGGCGCGTTCGGAGCGCGCGGCGGCGTAGGCGCGCCCGAGCAGGAAGTGCGCGCGGGCCGTGCGGTAGCGGTCGCCGACCAGCTCGCAGATCGAGAGGCAGCGGCCGAAGTGGTGCGCGGCGAGGGTCGGGTCGCCCTGCGCGAGCGCGAGCAGGCCCGAGACGCGCTGCACCTCGCCGGCGACGGCGAGGTCGGTCTCCGAGTTGGCGACCTCTTCGGCGACCTGCTGCAAGAGCGCGGCGCACTCGTCCGCCCCGCCGAGCTGGAGCCGCGCCTCGGTGATCAGCAGGTTCGACTCGCAGAGGCCCTGGCGGTCGCCGCAGCTCTCGGCCAGGGCGTGGGCCTCCTCGGCCGTCGCGCGCGACTCTTCGGGCAGTCCCATCACCAGCAGGCAGCGCGCCAGCATGCGCTTCGCCTGCCCCGTGTACCACTTCCTGCCCTTCTCGGACGAGAGCCTGACGGAGCGTTCGAGGAGGGCGCGCGCCTCTTCGAGGTCGCCGCGCAGCATCCGCAACTCGCCCAGCGAGTCGAAGATGATGGCGGCGTGCTTCCCGTGCTCGTCTATCTCGAGCGCGAGTTCGAGGGCGCGCTTGAGGGCGGCCTGCGCGCGGTCCCACTCGCCGACGCCGATGAGGTTGATGCCGAGGTTGTTGTAGCCGGTCGCGGCGATGTCCTTGTGCTCGGTGGACTCGTAGTAGCGGATCGCCTTCTCGAGGGCGCGGATGCCTTCGTGCGGCCGCTTCTGGAGCCAGTGGGCGCCGGCGATGTTGTTGTAGATTTTGCCGAGCAGGAACGGGGCCTGCCGGTCGCCGATGAGCTTGACGGCCTGGTGGAAGTTGTCGAGGCCGGCCTCGTAGAGGCCCTCGTGCGTGTCGGCCATCGCGAGGCCGAAGTAGCCCTCGGCCAGGCCCCGCCAGTCGCCGGCGCGGCGGTAGTGGTCGAGCGCCTTGTGCGAGTGGTCGCGCGAAATCGAGTACTCGTTGATCGAGCGGTAGACGCGGGCCAGCGCCGCGTAGATGTCGCCGAGCAGCCCCTCGACGTTCTCGCGCTCGGCGGCCTCGCGCAGCTCGGCGTTGAGGATGGCGATGGCCTTCGGGTGGTCGCCCGAGTAGTTGTAGGCGAGGCCGAGCTGGACGCGGACGGCGGCGTAGGTGTCGGCGTCGAGGCCGCGGCGGGCCTCGGCCGGCTCGTAAGTGACGACGGCCTCCAGCGACTCCTGGTAGCGGCCGAGGACGCCGAGCGTCTCGGAGAGCGTGCGGCGTGCGAGGGCGAGCATGACGGGGTCGCGGCGGGCCGCGCCGAGGAGGTGGCGCAGGCGGACTTCCGCCGCGCTCGGAAGGCCGCGGTCGAGCAGCTCGCGGGCCTCGGCGAGTTCGCGGGCGAGGTCGGCGGGCGTGGCCGCGTGGCGGCCGGGGGTCGCGCGGCGCGCGTCGCTGAGGTTGACGACCGAAGGGCCGGCGGCGGTGTCGGCCGGGCGGACTCCGGGCGGCGCTTCGCCTTTATGTGGACGAGAATTCATGCGGCCTAGTGTGTGTTCCAGAAGCGGCGGTGGGGCGCTCTTACTTCTTCTACCAGTGTCTGAGGTCGGGGCTAAAAGTGCCGAGCCGTCGAGCGCTTCGGGCACTCTTCAAACACTGCCAAAGGCATGAACATTCCAGACTTTAGCACATCGCCTGGGAAAACAGAAGGCAGAAGGCGGAAAGCAGAAGGCGGCAGAAAACCTCCGACTCGGAAGCGTCGGGTTGTTAGCAGCACCGCCCTGAGTGCGGAGCCGACTGCCTACCGCTTTCTGCCTTCTGCCTGCTGCTTTCTGGCCCGCCGCTTGTGAGCCGCATTTTTAATGTTGTCTGGCGCGAGCCGGTTTGATACAAATCGCGTCCGGCGTTAATCTCAGGCCGTACGGAGTGGGTACATCGGGGGCCGGCGCGGGAGCGGCCCGCGCCGCCGCTTGCGCGGGTCCGGGCGCGCGGCCGTGCCGTCAGGAGAAGCAGATGGCCGAATCGGTGGTGACGCGGGCGGGCGAGAAGAAGCCGCAGATCGGGAGGCTCAAACGCTGGCTCCTCAAGGGGCAGCTCAAGGAGATCGAAGGGCCGCACGAACGCGAGGGCCAGCACCACCCGCACCCGTGGTGGAAGGTGATGTGCCTGACGGGGGTGGACTACTTCTCGACGCTCGGCTACCAGCCCGGCATCGCGGCCCTCGCGGCCGGCGCGCTCTCTCCGATAGCGACCCTCGTCCTCGTCCTCCTCACGCTCTTCGGC
>DASZKF010000429.1:0-6567 GCA_035947355.1 Pyrinomonadaceae bacterium
GCGTCCCCTCCGGGGACGGCGTGCCGCTTGCGGCGTTTTCCCTACTGTCTACTGTCTACTTCTTCAACAACTCCCTGACGGCGGCGTCGAGCTGCGAGTCGCGCTCCGTGTAGCCTTCGCCGAGGGGCCTGGTGACGGGCACGTCCACGGGGCGGGGGTTGCGCTCCATGTTGACGCCGGCGGCCGTCTCGATGCGGATGAAGGGGAGGCGGAAGATGGTGCCGTCGAGGAGCGGGACGTTCGAGGTGTAGATGATCCAGCCGGAGGTCGGCTCGCCGACAATCTTACCGAGGCCCAGGCTGCGGTAGCCCTCGGCGAAGTCCTCGCCGTCCGAGAGCGTGTGCTTGTCGGTGACGAGCACCGTCGGCAGCTCCAGCGCGCGCTGGCCGAGGACGGTGCGCGCCGGCGAGGTGGCGAAGCCGCGCGGCGTCATCCGCAGATAGCTGCGGCGCGCGAGCACGTCTACGGCGTAGACGTTGACGAAGCCGCCGTTGTTCTGCCGCACGTCCACGACGACGCCCTCGCGCGACTGGTTCTCCGCGTCGAGGTCTACGTAGAGCTGCGCGAGCGAGGCCGAGGACATGTCGAACATGTGCACGTAGCCGAGGCGACCGCCGCTCACCCGCGCCACGTAGGCGCGCTTGTCCTCGACCCACTTGCGGTAGCGCAGCGCCTTCTCCGTGACGACGTTGACGGGCCGCACGTCCAGCTCCTTCCGCCCCGCCCCGTCGGCCGCCGCGGCGACCGCGATAGTCACCCGCCGGTTGATCTTGTAGTTCAGAAGCTCGTCCAGGTTCGCCCGCGCGTCGAGGGTTTTCCCTTCAACGGCGACGAGGTATTCGCCGACCTTAACCTCGCGCGTGCGCTCGGGCGCGGCGGCGTCGCGCGCGAGCGCGGCCGGGCCGAGCGGCAGGACTTCCGTGATGCGCAGACGGCCGCTGCGCTCGTACTCGGCGCGGTCGAACGAGAGGCCGAGCCGCCCCGTAGTCACCTGCGCGGCGCTCTGGGGCGCGCTGACGCCGAGGTGCGAGGCGTTCAGCTCGCCGACCATCAGGCGCATCAGGCGGCGCAGCTCGTCGGGCGTCTGCGCGCCGGCGACGTAAGGCAGGTACTGGCCGCGCAGCGCCCGCCAGTCCGCGCCGTGGTACTCGGGGTCGTAGAAGTTGTCGCGCATGTACTCCCAGCCCTGGTCGAAGACCTCGAACTTCTCGCGCGCGAAGTCCACGTCCAGCTCGGCGGCGACGGCCAGCGGCCGCGGCTGGCGCGTCGGGTCGAGCGAGGCGATCTGGATGCGCCCCGCCTCCAGGTAGAAGACCTCGCGGCTGTCGGGCGAAAACTGCGCCGAAGTTTTCAGTCCGGGCGTCGAGGTGAGCTGCCGCGTCACGGCCGGCTCGCGCGCCAGCTCGTCGAGCGAGTAGACGTACAGGTTCGTCTGGTTGACCGCGCCCGCGATCATCAAAACCCACTTACCGTCGGGGCTGATCGTCTGGTAGAGCACGTCCACGCCGACCGGGAGCAGGCTCAGCCGCCGGCGGATGCCCTCGAAGACGACCTCGACCGGCTTGTCGGGCTTACCCCGCTCCAGGAGCTTGTTGAGCGCGGCCATCCCCGCCGGCACCGCGGACGTAATCTCCTTCTCCGGAGTCGGCGTTGCCGAGGGGGTCGGGGCCGGCGTCGGCGTCTCGGCCGGCGTCGGGCTCGGCTGCTGCGTCGGCGTGCTCGGCGGCGACTCGCGCGGGGCGGGCTGCTGCGGGTTGTTCTCCTGCCGGCGGAGCGTGGGCGCGACGGTGCGCGGCGTCTCCTCGCGGAAGAGGTCGCGGAACTGATCCTCGCGGAAGCGCGGCAGCCGCGGCAGGAGGTCTACGCGCGCGAGCTGGCCCGTCTCCGTGCGCTGGCCCGTGTCGAAGAGGATGTAAGTGCCGTCGGGCGACCAGGAGACGGTGTTGCTGCCGACGTTGGCGAGGAAGCTGACGGGCTGGGCCGCGCCCGCGCCGGCGTCCGCGCGCGCGACGTAGACGTTGCGGAAGAGCTTCTGGCCGACGGGCATGAAGGCGATCCAGCGGCCGTCGGGCGACCAGACGTAAGGGCGGTCGGAGTTGAGCGGCGGGCGCTGGAGGCTGCCGGTGGCGACGACGCGCTCCTGCCTCGTTTCGAGGTCGAGCACGCGCAGCTCGCGCCCGCCGCGCTCGAAGGCGACGAGCTTCCCGTCGGGCGAGAAGCGCGGCGTGGCGTCGCCTTCGGTCGCCGAGGTCAACTGCGTCTCGGCGTTCGTGGCGAAGTCGTAGAGGAAGAGCTGGCCCGAGCCGTTGCGCTCGGAGACGTAGACGAGGCGGCGGCTGTCGGGTGCCCACGTGGGCTGCGACTCGGGGGCCGGGGTGTTTGTGACGCGGGCGGCGTCGCCTCCGTCGGTGGCCGAGGCCGCGAAGATTTCGCCGCGCGCGACGAAGGCGACCTTCTTGCCGTCGGGCGCGAGCGCGAGGTCGTCGAACTGCTCGGTCTGCCGGACGCGCTCCGAGGCGGCGTGCGCGGACGCGCCGCGCCGCGTGATGTTGACTTCGGCGGCGCGCCCGCTCTCGGTGTCGAGCTTCCAGACGCGGAAGTCGCGCTCGAAGACGATGGCGCGCCCGTCGGCCGAGATGCTCGGCCACATCACGCGCCCGTCCGTGAAGCGCGTGACCTGGGACGGCTTGCCGCCGAGGCCGACGCGCCAGATGTTCTCCGCCCCGCCGCGGTCAGAGGTGTAGAAGACGGCGCGGCCGTCGCGCGACCACATCGGCCAAAGCTCGCGCGCGCCGCCCTCGGACAGTCGCTCGTAGGAGGCGGTCGAGTGGTCGCGCATCAGCCAGATTTCCGAGTGGTCTATGTGGCTGCTCCCTTTGCGCCACCACTGCGAGTAGCCGCGGCCGACGAGCGCGAGGTGCGCGCCGTCGGGCGAGGGCGCGGCGGCGAACTCCTGCGCGTAGCGGTCGGCGCTCACCTGCATCGGGGTGCCGCCCTCCGCGCCCACGCGGTAAACGTCCTGGCTCCCGGCGATGTCGCGCGCGAAGGAGGAGAAGTAGAGCCAGCGCCCGTCGTAAGACCAGGAGTCGAGCTGGTCGAACGCGTCGTCGAAGGTCAGCCGCCGCAGCTCGCCCGTCTCGAAGGTGAGCACGTAGATGTCGCCGCCCCCCGTCCGCGCCGAGGTGAAGGCGAGCCGTCGCCCGTCGGGCGAGTAGAGCGGCCGGTACTCGGTCGCCGGGTGCGAGACGAGCAGCCGCGCCTCGCCGCCCGCGGACGGAACCGTCCAGATGTCTCCGCCCGAGACGAACGCGATCTCCCCGCGGTCGGGCGAGATGGCCGGCTCGTAGAAGTAGGGCCGCGGCGCGGGCCGGTTCCCCTGCGAGCCCTGCGCCCGCGCCGCCGCGCCGGCCGCGAGCGTCGCGAGCGCGAGCAGGCACGCGCCGAACTGTTTGCCGATGGACATTCGCTCCTCCGAATGATTTCCGAGAGATTGGACGAAGAGGTTTTGTGGTCTTCAACCTTGCCTCGCCAATATATCAGAGAGCCGGCCGGCGCGCGGAAGGTAAAGGGCGGGGCGCGGCGGGCGCGGCCGAATCCGGCCCCGCGCCGCTTCCCGCCGGTCGGCTTACGTACTAGAATCCGTGCGCATTCCGATCATTCCTCGGAGGCCCTATGAGCAACAAAAACGTCGAGGCCGTCGAAAGTTACCTCGCCGCGCTGAGGGAGAAGGATTTGAGCAGAGCGCCGCTCGCGGCCGACGTCAGCTTCGAAGACCCTCTGACGCCCAGGCTCAGCGGGAGGGAGGCGGTGCTCGGGTTCCTCAACGGTTTTCTGCCGGCCTTCAAAGGCGTGACGGTCAGGAGACACATCGCCGAGGGCGAGTACGTGGCGACGATGTGGGACGCCGACACCAGCTTCGGGGTCATCCCCATCTTCGAGTGCTTCCGCGTCGCCGACGGTGAGATCAAAGAGATCAGGGCGTACCTCGACCCGCGCCCGATCACCAACCCGTCGCCGTGACCAGGGACGAAACCCCGCAGCCCCTGGAGGGGCGGCATGACGACGGCGCGCCCGGGCTGAGTTGCTAACTGGAGTGTACGTATGACGGAACCAAACCGGCAGGGCGGCGCTTCTTCCAGTGAACACCGCACGTTATGGGTAGTCATCGCCGCCCTCAGCGTGGCCGCGCTACTGTGGAGCCTCTTCTACTGGCTCAGGGGCGCAGGCAGCCCCCGCAGCCTGTTCGTGCCGTCGGCGTTGCTGCTGATGTGCTTCGCTCACATCTGGGCGGCGCGGCGCGGGCTGCGTCTGGGGCTGCTGGCAGCGAGCTGCGTGCTGGTCGTGATCGGGGTGGTGCTGTTGATTACCCGGTGAACGCTTGCCCGCCCCTCGGGAGGATTCGCCTCGGCCACGATTTTCGCCTCCTGCCTTTTGCCTTTTGCCCGCGCCGGTGCTACTTATCGGGGCCATGTCCGTGCTGCTCATCTTCGTAGACGGCCTCGGCATCGGGACGCGCGGGGCGCACAACCCGCTCGACATGCTCGCCGAGGAGGCCGCGCCGCTCGCCGTCTTCCAGGGCGAAGAGCCGGAGCTTCCCTTCGGCGGCGTGCTCGCGCGCACCGACGCGCGGCTCGGCGTCGAGGGCCGCCCGCAGAGCGCGTCGGGGCAGACGACGATCCTCACCGGCGTCAACGCGCCCGCGCGACTCGGCTACCACAAGCAGGGCTTCCCCAACGAGGCGATGCGCGAAATCATCCGCGAGCACTCCGTCTTCCTCCAGCTCGCGCGCGCCGGCGTCGGCCCGAACACCTTCGCCAACACCTACACGCGGCGCTTCTTCGCCGAGCGGCCGCGCTGGGTCTCGGCGACGACCGTCGCCGTCGAGGCCGCCGGCCTGCGCTTCAACAACGTCGCCGACCTGCGGGCGGGCCGCTCCGTCTTCCACGACTTCACCAACCGCCTGCTCGCCGAGCGCGGCGAGGAGGCGGAGCCGCGCACGCCCGAGGAGGCGGCCTTCGTCCTCGCGCGCGTCGCCTCGTCGCACCGCTTCACGCTCTACGAGCACTTCATCGCCGACCGCATGGGCCACGACCAGAACCTCGAAGGCGCGCTGGCGACCTTGAGGAGCCTCGCGCGCTTCGTCCGCGCCGTGCTCGCGCGGCTCGACCTCGGGCGCATGAACGTCCTCCTGACGAGCGACCACGGCAACGTCGAAGACCTCTCGACGCGCAACCACACGCTCAACGACGTGCCGACGCTCGCCTGGGGGCCGGCGCGCGGACTCGTCAGACGCAGGGTGCGCACGCTCGCCGACATCACCCCGACGATCCTCGAAATCCTGACGGGAGGAGTGAATGGTGAATGGTAAATGGTAAATGGTCTGTCCTTCCCCCAGCCGGCGCTTTACCGGTCGGCGCGGCAGATATTCAACCACCATTCACCATTTACTATTCACCATTCACTCCTTGATGAGGCCAGAACTTGACCGCCGGAACCACCGCGAAGCACGCGCACGAGTACGAGGCCGGGCCGGGCGGGCGGCCCGTCAACGACCGCCGCGAAATCTTCGGCTGGCTGCTCTACGACTGGGCCAACTCGGCCTTCTACACGACGGTCGTCGGCGCGCTCCTCGGCCCGTACCTCATCGCGCTCGCGCAGGCCGATGTCGGCCGCACCGGCGTCGTCTTGGCCCTCGGCCCGCTCGGCTCCGTCACCGCGCAGTCCTTCTACCAGCTCTTCGTCGCCCTGGCCGTCGGCTCGCAAGTCCTCCTGCTCCCGGTCGTCGGGGCCGTCGCCGACTACTCGAATCTGAAGAAGAGGCTGATGGCAGCCTTCTGCTATACGGGGGCGGCGGCCACCTGCCTCCTGTTCTTCGTGACGGGCAGGCTCTACCTCCTGGGCGGCGCGCTCTTCGTCGTCGCCAACCTCTGCTACGGCGGGGCCATCGTCCTCTACAACTCTTTCCTGCCGGAGATCACGACCGAAGACCGGCGCGACCAGGTGTCGAGCCGCGGGTTCGCGCTCGGCTACCTCGGCGGCGGCCTCCTGCTCGCGATTAACTTCGTCATGGTCGGCGTCGCGCCGGGGCTGCTCGCGCCCTACGGCTACGCCGAGGGCGAGGCGCGCGGCCTCGCCGTCCGCCTCTCGCTCTTGTCGGCGGGGGTCTGGTGGGGCGTCTTCGCCTTCTTCTCGTTCCGCCGCCTGCGTTCGCGCGCGGCCGGCAAACAACTTCCGCCGGGCCAGAACTACCTGACCGCGGGCGTCGCGCAACTGCTCGAAACCTTCCGCGAGCTGCGGCGCTTGCCGCACACCCTGAAGTACCTCGTCGCCTACCTCCTCTACAACGACGGCATCCAGACCGTCATCGGCTCGGCCGCCGTCTTCATCGCCGCCGAGCTCTTCGAGGGCGGGCTCGACAACCCCGAGGCGCCGGCCTTCGTCCTCGGCATCTTCCTCTTCGTGCAGTTCATGGGCATCGGCGGCGCGCTCCTGTTCGAGCGCATCGCGCGCGTGACGGGGACGAAGAACGCCATCCTCGTCTCGCTCGTCATCTGGGCGGGCATCGTC
>DASZKF010000430.1:0-7656 GCA_035947355.1 Pyrinomonadaceae bacterium
GCCGCGCATCCGAACTCGCGGCCGGTACATGCGGTTGTTAGATGCGGCCTTACGTCACGGCCAATTCGCCAGCCAGAGGAGGTTTGGGAAGGCTGCTGCCAGCGCATTAACCAGCCTTTCATCTGCCGTCACAACTCGGCAATTCTCGCGGACGCTCAAAGCCAGGTAGAGCGCGTCGTAAACCGTCCGACGGTGCGTGACGGCTATTTTATAAGCGTCCTCAAGCAGTTCCGCCGTCGGGGTGAATTCAAATTGCAGACGCCGGAACTTATCCAAAACATCTTGAGCGTCCGTGGCCTCTAACCCCTGAAAGAGATGTTTCTTCCAAACAACGTTGCCGAATTCGGCGTTGATTAAATCCGGCGCGAGGAAAGAGAGGGAGCCATTTTGATAGGCGTCGAGGATTCGCCGCGCTTCGGTGGAATACGGTTCGACGACAAACCACTTCACCGCCACGCTACTATCTACGACCAGATTGTCCATCAGCGGGTCCGATCTTCACGAACCAAATCCGTGCTATCAGGCATTTCACCGTACTTGGAAAAGAGGCGCTCACGCAGGTCGTCAATTTCACGCACGATACCTGTACGTTGAAGAAGAGCGGCCCCGCTGCGCTCCCACTCTTCAATTAAACGCTCGATGCTGACGCCGCGCATTCGCGCCTCTTTTTCCAGGCGATCGTAAAGCTCATCGGAGATGGTTAACGTCCGGCTCATAGTAAGTCTCCAGTAACGTCTCAGCCGGACGCATTATAGTTAATCCGTGCGGGGGAGCGCGAGCATCTACCGCCCGAATCAACCCGCACTACGCACGAAGCATCCTGTACGGTCAGCAAAGGCGTCGGTGAGAAGACGGCCGCCGGGGCGGCGGGTCGAATAAGTTCAAACCCGTTCGCCGCCCTCACGCCACGAGCACGCACGCGCCGCGGACGGCGTCGCGCTTGAGCGCGGCAAGGGCTTCGTTCGCGCGTTCGAGCGGGAAGGTTTCGACGTGCGTGCGGACGGGGATGCGCGCGGCCTCTTCCAGGAACTCGCGCCCGTCCTGGCGCGTGTTGTTGGCGACCGAGCGCACCGCCCGCTCGCCGTAGAGGAGTGAGTATTCGAAAGAGGGGATGGCGCTCATGTGGATGCCGCCGAGCACGAGCGTCCCCCCTTTGTCCAGGGTCTTGAGAGCCGCCGGCACCAGCTCGCCCGCGGGCGCGAAGATGATCGCCGCGTCGAGCTTCGCGGGCGGCGCTTCGTCCGCGCCGCCCGTCCACGCCGCGCCCAGCTCGGAGGCGAGCGATTGGTGGCGTTCGCGGTCGCGCGTCGAGACGTAGACCTCCGCGCCGCGCGCACGCGCGAGCTGTATCGAGACGTGCCCGGCCGCGCCGAAGCCGTAGATGCCGAGCCGCGCGCCCGACCAGTCTTTCTCGTCTCCCAAGTTGGTCAGCCTGAGCGCGCGGTAGCCGATGATGCCGGCGCAGAGGAGCGGCGCGGCCTTTAAGTCCGTGAAGCCTTCGGGCAGTCGGTAGGCGAAGGCCGCCGGCGCGACCGCGTACTCGGCGAAGCCGCCCTGCGCCGTCCAGCCCGTGAACCGCGCGGCCTCGCAAAGGTTCTCGCGCCCCGCGCGGCAGAAGCGGCACGCGCCGCACGTGCGGTTGAGCCACGCCACGCCGACGCGCTCGCCGACCGTAAAATTCTCGACGCCCGCGCCCGTCGCCGCCACGCGGCCGACGATCTGGTGGCCCGGGATGACGGGCGAGAGGCGCGGGGGCAGCTCGCCCTCGACGACGTGCAGGTCCGTGCGGCAGACGCCGCAGGCCGAGACGCGCACGAGCAGCTCGTCTTCGCGCGGCGCGGGCGCGGGGACTTCCGCGAAGCGTAAGGGGCGCGCGTCAACCGGCGCGGGCGCGTCGAGGATGCAAGCCTTCATGGGTTCCTCCTTTCGCCGCGGGGGCCGACTGACCCGCCCCCGCGCGCCCATTCTCTCACGCCCGCACGCGTTCCGGCTCGCCTCTCGCCGCGGGGCCGGCGCGCGCTTTCCGTCCGCAGACGGATTTATGCGCCGCGGACGCGTGTTATATTTCTTTGCGCTGTAACCACAAAGATGCCGCGGTCGGCTCAAGCAATCCGCGGCAAGAGGAGGAGGGACCGAGCGATGCCGAGAGGCGACAAGTCGAAGTACACGGACAAGCAGAAGCGGCAGGCCGAGCACATCGAAGAGGGTTACGAGGAGCGCGGGGTCTCGGAGGGCGAGGCCGAGCGGCGTGCGTGGGCGACCGTCAACAAGATGACGGGCGGCGGCAAGAAGCCCGGCGGCTCGGGCAGGGGCAAGAAGACGAACAAGGGCCCTGCTAGGAAGGGCGGGAAGAAGGGCGGCAAGGCTTCGAAGGGCGGCTCGAAGAAAGGCGGCTCGAAGAAGGGCGGCGGCAAAGGCGGCTCGAAGTAGGAGCAGCCCCGGACAGTCACGAGCCTTCGACCAGCGGCGCGGGAGTCCTAAGCCCCGCGCCGCCCTTTTACCTCGGTAAATCAAGTGCTCATATGTTTAGACGTTTCAACTTCAGCCTTCTCGCCGCGGCCCCGCTGCTTTGCCTCATGCAAATCGCCGCCGCCCACGGTCAGACTCAACCGCTCGTTCGAACCATTGAAGTCCCCCTCGACCACAGGGATCGCGGCCTCGGCGCGGCGCGGCTCTCCTTCGAGCTGGGCGCGCCCTTCGACAAGTCGAAGCCGGTCGTCCTCGTCATCGCCGACGGCCAGCAGTTCTACGTCCGGCGCGGCGCGGCCCGCGAGCTACAGCAGAAGCTGTTCGGCGACGCCTTCAACGTCGTCGGCATCATCCCGCGGGGCGGGACGCCGGAGTTCGTCAAGGCGGCGCTCGACCCTTCGGGGCGGCCCGACTGGGCGAGGGCCTGGCGCATCTTTAACGCCGACCAGTGGGTCGCCGACATAGAGGCCGTGCGCCGCAGCCTCGTCGGCGACGAAGGCGGGGTGATGCTCTACGGCAGGTCGGGCGGGGCGTACCTGATCCACCAGTACCTCTCCAGGCACGGCACGCGCGTCGCGCGGGCCTTCACGCAGTCGCCCGTCAACCCGCTCCTCAACCGCGAGCTCGGCATCGCCATAGACAGGTTCTGGGAAGAACTCGGCGCGCAGGACAGGGGTCTCCAGGGGCTGCTCCGCAAGGCCCTGGCCCGCGACCCCGGCGAGCGGCTGAGGATGCTCGTCACGCTGCAACGCCAGCACTTCTTCATCCCCGCCGAGCGCATCGCCCCGGCCCGCGCCGAGCTGATCCGCGCGCTGGCCGAAGGCGACGCCGCCCTCTACGAGCGCGCCCGCAAGGAGTACCAGGCGGACGAGGTGTTGAAGCTCTACGAGTCGGCCGAATCAATCCCGCAGGTCGTCCGCGTCCTCGAACTCATCCACCCTTCGGGCGCGTTCCGGAGGCTCGGCGGCGAGGCCGTCTACCCTTTGCTCGAGAGCCAGCACCACTTCCAGAAGCCCCTGCTCGCCCTCCTCGAGGCCGGCACGATACCCGCGCCGTCCTTCGACCTCTCGGCGGCCCACCGCCTCGACACCGAGGTCTTCATCCTCGCCGGCCGTCGCGACGAGGCCGTGGATTACCGCACCTCCATCGCCCTCGCCTACAGCTACCCGCGCCACCAACTGTTCATCGCGGACGACAACCACGTCTTCTCGAAGCTGAACGAGGCGGGGCTGGTCAACCGACTGCTCCAGGGCTTCCTCGGCTCCGGGCCGGGCTCGACGGAGTATCAGCAGGCGCTCGCGGCGGCCGCGCCCTACCGCTGGTCGGAGTAGCGGCGTCCGGGGCGTTCAGGCCAGGCGGAGACTTCTGACGACGCCCTCGAAGGCCGGGCGGTAGGTCTCGAACTCCTCCTCGGGCACGACGGCGATGAGGTAGAACAGACGCCCGTCAGAATCGAAGGCCGTGTGCACGAGATTAAGCTCGGCCTTCCCCGTGACGGGCGAAGGCCCGGCCACGGCCACGGCGTAAGCCTCGCGGCCGGCGAGTGTGACCCGCCGCGGCGCGCCCTGCGCCTGGAAGTCGTGGTTGGCACGGAGCAGTTGTTGGAGGAAGGCGTCAGTGGCGGCCGCGAGGTCGCCGCCGGCCGCGGCGACCGTCCCGACGAACAGCCCGTGCGTGACGTAAGCCGCGCCGTCCTTCCGCCCGTAAGCCCCTGCGGGCGCGAAGATGAGTTCCGACTCACTCACCGCGAGCGTCTCCCAGTTCTGC
Organism: Pyrinomonadaceae bacterium; assembly: GCA_035947355.1. Classification (GTDB taxonomy): domain Bacteria; phylum Acidobacteriota; class Blastocatellia; order Pyrinomonadales; family Pyrinomonadaceae; genus QHXN01. The sequence goes on from DASZKF010000430.1 coordinate 4,237, forward strand.
GGGTACTGGAAGGCGAACGAGCCGTCGGGGGCGCGGTACTCGGCTGCCGCCGCGTCGGGCTGCGGCAAGCGCGCGGCCGGTTGCGCGTCGCCCGGCTCGCGCGGGCCTTTGCGCTCCGGCTCGGCCGAGGCCGCGAGCCTGCGGCCCGAGAGGCGCGCCTTCGCCCGCTCGAACTCGGGGCTCGTGCGCACGGGGTCGGGTCGGACTTCGAGCGCGGGGATGACCTCGTTGATGGAGGCGACGCGGTTGCCGGGGTCTGGGTGGTCGCTCAGGAACTCCGGGAGGCGCTGCCCGCCCTCGCGTTGCAGAGTCTCGAAGAAGCCGGCCATGTCGCGCGGGTCGTAGCCGGCGGCGGCTAGTACCTGCGCGCCGCCGAGGTCGGACTGCCGCTCGGCCGTGCGCCCGAACTTGAGGAAGAGCACGTTGGCCCCGACGCCGCCGACCGATTCGATGACGCGGCCGAGGTCGGGGCTCTCGCCGCCGGCAATCGCGCCGAGGATGCCGAGGCCGGCCCGCGCCAGGTACGCCTTCGAGACCTGGTTGGTGCCGTGGCGGAGCGCGACGTGCATGATCTCGTGCGCGACGACGCCGGCCAGCTCGCCCTCGTTGCGCGCCGCGGCGACCGTCCCCGCGTTGACGAAGATGAAGCCGCCGGGCAGCGCGAAGGCGTTGACCTCGCGCGAGGAGACTACCTGGAACTGGTACGGGAACTTTTCGCCTGGCGCGTGCGCGGCCAGTCTCGCGCCGAGCCGGCTGACGTAGCCCGAGACCTCCTCGTCGCGCACGAGCGGCACCTGGCGCGCGATCTCGGCCGCCGACCGCCGGCCGAGTTCCACGTCCTGCTCGGGGCTGAAGAGGTTGAAGCCGGGGCGGAAGTGCGGGGCCGCCGGCGCGCCGCCCGCGGAGTCTTCACCGCCCCACGGCCGCCAGCCCCCGCAGGCCGCCTGCGCCGCGAGCAGCAGCGACAGAGACACGCGCAGGGCGAGGCGGCGTCGCGCGCCCCGGACTGTCAAAGCCTTCGTCACCTGCGACGCCTCAAGAAGAGGAAGAGCGCGACGAGCACGGCCGTCAGCAGGAGGCTGCCGGGCCACAAGTACCACCCGCCCTCTTCGCTGTAGCCGCCGACCACCACGCACGACGTTTGCAGCGCCGCGAGTATCAAGAACGTCAAAGAGGTCAGTCTCGTCACCCCCTGCCCGCTCCCTTCTGTCATCACTCGGCGAAGTTCATCAGGAGGCCGCGGCCGGCGGCGAGTGCCCGCTCGTAAACAATCGCCGCGGCCGCCACGTCCTGCAAAGCCGTCCCCGTCGAATCGAAGACGACGATCTCCTCAGCCGAGGCGCGGCCCGGCTTCTTCCTCGCGATCACCTCGCCCAGCTCGGCGCGCACGTCGGCCCTCGTCATCGCCCCGACCTCCAGCGCGTGCCGCAGGTCGCCGATGGCCGCGCACTGTTCGAGCAGGTCAACGACGACCGCGCCCGCGCGCATCAGCTCCGGGTCTATCTCCTGCTTCGACTCGCTGTCGGCCCCGACCGCGGCGACGAACGTGCCCGGCGCGACGAACTCCCGCTCCAGGAAGAAACGCTTTGACGGCGTGCAGGTGACGCAGATGTCGCTCGCCCGGACGGCCCGCGCGAGGTCGCCGACGGCCTCGACCCCGATGCCGAGTTCTGCGGAAAGCTCTTCGGCGAAGCGGCGGGCCTGGGCCTCGTCGGTGTCGAAGGCGTAGGCGCGTTCGATGCGGCGCACCTTCGAGACGGCACGCAGCGAGACCCGCCCCTGGTTGCCGCAGCCGCAGACGGTCAGAACCTTCGAGTCGGGCCGCGAAAGGTACTTGGCCGCGACGGCCGTCGCCGCGCCCGTCCGTATGACGGTGATCTCCATCGAGTCCATCACGGCCAGCGGGTAGCCGCTGTCGCCGTCGCACAGCACGATGACGCCCTGGATCAGCGGCAGCCCGAACCGGCTCCTGTTCTGCGGGAAGTTCGCGTTCGTCTTCGCCGCGAAGTAGTTTCGGCCGAGTCCCATCAGCGCGGCCTTGATGTGGAAGCCTCCGCCCTCCGCGTGCACCGAGCAGACTGCCGGCGGCCGCGTCCTGCCTTCGGCGTGTAACCTGAAAGCCTCCTCGACGGCGGCGATACACTCCTCGACGCCCAGGAGGTCGGCGACCTCCCGCCTGCTGAGCAGCAGCGTCCCGTCCGCCTTCATCAGTCACCTCCACGGCGGCGGCCGGGCGGGTTCAAGGTCTCGGCCCCGCCGCGCCCCCGGCCCGCCTGCTTCCCCGTCTAAGCCCGCTCGCCGAAGGGCATCATCATCGGGAGCCGGGGCGGGAGCGAATCCGTCGCCGCCTCACCGCGGTACGACTCCGGCGGGTAGATGTTCTCGAAGTAATCCACGGCCGCGACGCGCAGGCCGACGTCGCGGCCCAGCCGCTCGCTCAAGTACCACTTGTGCTCAAGCACCTGGGGCCAGACGTCCTGCGCGTAAGCCGTCGAAAGCTTCACCCCGGTGAGCTTCCTCAGGACCCGCTTCTGGTCGCGTGGGTGCTCGGAGACGACCTCCTCGATGATGTGTTCCAGCTTAAAAGAAAGTGGCATCCTAAACCTCCTGTTCCGCGCGGGGCTGTCCCCGCGTGCCAGGAGCATTGTACGGACGCCGTGTGTCAGAGTTGTGATGGGTGGCCGTAATTGATTTAATGGCCCGCATTCAAAAGATTCATCGGCCGGCCGTAAGCTATTGTCCGGGAGGGAATGGCAAGCGGGGCCGGCGCTACCTCACACGCCTGATCCTCTTCACGTTGTCTACGATCCCCGTCGGGTGGCCGCACGCCGCGGGGTTCCACCTCGCGCTGACCTGCACCCAGCCGGCGGGCGTCGGCGTGTCGGCGCAGACCTCCATCTCGGCCCCGACCGGCCTCGCCGCGTAGCGCTCGACGACCCAGACGTTATATTCGATGGTGACGGGGCTGCGGCACTTCGTAGGGCTCCAGCGGTCGTCCACCTTGAGCCAGCCGCGCGGCAGCCGGTCGGTGTCGCAAATCTCCGCCCTGTCCTTCCCCGCCAGCTCGGCCGGCTCCTCGGCCCCGCCCGCACCTGCCTCGGCCGTTAAGCGGTCGGTGTAGGCCGTCAGCCAGTCTTCGAGCGCCTCTCGCTCGGCGTCGCTCAACTTCGCCAGCCCGGCCCGGTCGTACTCGCCCTTCGTCATCAGCTCGGCGAGCCTCACCCGCCGCCCTTGCCCCGGACGCGCGAGACCCGCCGCGAGCCACGCCGAGGCGAACAGCATAACGAGTAAAGCGACCGTCAAAGGTCTACGCATGTTGGTTGGTGGCACGGGCGGATTGTACGCCCGCGGACGGGGCTGTCAAAGGTGGGGCATCAGGGGTGCGTCACAAATGGAGCGGGCCGCCGCGGCGACGAACGC
>DASZKF010000431.1:0-24615 GCA_035947355.1 Pyrinomonadaceae bacterium
CCCCCCCCCCCCCCCCCCCCGCCCTTCATTCCCGACTTGACTTTAAACCGGGAGTGGCTAAGATACCTGCGCTCGCAAGAAGGTTCTGTAGGCCCTCCCGTACAGGCATTCCAGACACCCCCTCTTGAACTTCACTCACCGAGACCGAAGTTAAACGAGGCCCGACCCCGGAAGGGCGGCCCCGCGTCGTGAGCCACTCGCCCCGACCGAGCCGACACGCCCCGCCCCGCCAAACGACTTTCAGCCGCGAATAAGACTCGACAGGCCCGCCCCCGTCCGCCCGCCGGGACAGGGGCGAAGGCCCTCGACTACGAACGCCCCGCGGGGGCCGCGCAGTCCGCGCAGACTGCTCCACCCGGCCGCCCCCGCCCCGCCGACGCGAAGGACACTACCCCGGCGGCGCCCCGTCCGCCGCACGCGTCTCTTTGCGTCCCTCATCGAGGCGCGCCCGCCCCCGCAGGGGCGCAGCGCCCACGGTCAGACCCGCCGCCCCCGGCGGGCATGAACAGGAGAAGCCCCGCCATGCGTTCCCCCAAGCCACCCGTCGCAACCGCACTCGCCCTCGGCATTCTCGTCTCCGGTCTCTTAACCGCCTTCGTCCTGCTGCGCAGTCCTTCCCCGACCCGGAACACGCGAGGCCCCGCGGCGTCTGACGCCGCCTCCTCACCCATCCCCGGCGCCCGAACCGCGGCCCGGGCATCCGACAGTTACGGCAAGCTCCCCGTCCGCTTCGAGGCCAACCGCGGGCAGACCGACCGCGCCGTCAGGTTCTTCGCGCGCGGCGGCGGCTACAACCTCTTCCTGACGCCGACCGAGGCCGTCGTCACCCTGCGCAAAGCTTCCAAGCCGCGCGAAGGCGGCGGGGCCACAGCCGCGGTCAAGAGCACGCTGCGGATGCGGCTCGCGGGCGCGAACCCCGCGCCGCGCGTCACGGGCCGCGAAGAGCTGCCCGGCCGCGTCAACTACTTCACGGGACGCGACCGTCGCGCGTGGCGCTCCGACGTGCCGAACTACGCGAAGGTCGAGTACGAGGAGGTCTACCCCGGCGTTGACCTCGTCTACTACGGCAACCAGCGGCAGCTCGAATACGACTTCGTCGTCGCGCCCGGCTCCGACCCCGACCGGATAGCGCTCGACTTCGAAGGCGCGCGCGCCCTGCGCGTGGACGAGGCGGGCGACCTCGTGCTCTCGACCGAGGCCGGCGAGCTGCGCCAGCTCAAGCCATTCGCCTACCAGGAGGTCGGAGGCCGGAGGCGGGAGGTGGCCGCGGGCTACCGCGTCGAGGGCGCGCGCGTCCGTTTCGGGCTGGGCGGCTACGACCCCGCGCGCCCGCTCGTCATAGACCCCATCCTCTCCTACTCGACGCTGCTCGGCGGCGCCGACGCAGACTACGGGGCCGACATCGCGGTGGACGCCGACGGCTACGCCTACGTGGCGGGCGGCACACACTCGCTCGACTTCCCCGGCGCGGCCGGCGGCGCGCAAGGCTCCTTCGGCGGCGGCGCCAACGACCTCTTCGTCGCCAAGCTCAGCCCCGACGGCTCGCAGCTCCTCTACGCCACCTACCTCGGCGGCTCAAGCAACGAGTACGCGACCGGCATCGCCGTAGACGCGGCCGGCTCGGCCTACGTCACGGGCGACACCATCTCGGCCGACTTCCCCACGACGCCCAGCGCGCATCTGACGACCTTCGCCGGCGGCAACGACGCCTTCGTCGTCAAGCTCGCGCCCGACGGCGCGTCGCTGGCCTACGCGACCTACCTCGGCGGCCCGAAGTACGACTACGGCACCGGCATCGCCGTGGACTCCGCCGGCAACGCGCACGTCTCCGGCCGCAACCTCGCCGGCAGCTACCCGACCACCGCCGGCTCGTTCCGCCCCAACTTCAACGGCAACCCGCTCAACGCCGCCAGCGAGTGGGAGGGCTTCGTGACGAAGCTCAACGCCGCGGGCTCGGCCATCATCTACTCGACCTACCTCGGCAGCAGCCGCAACGACTACGCCTGGGACATCGCGCTCGGCCCCGCGGGCGCGGCTTACGTGGTCGGCCAGGCCGGCGGGACCGACTTCCCGACCTCCTCCGGCCTCACGCACGGCGTCGCCGACCTCAGCAACATCTTCGTCACCAAGCTCGACGCCAGCGGCTCCTTCATACACTACTCGGCCCTCGTCGGCGGCACCGGCTCGGACGAGGCCCGCGCCGTGACCGTTGACCGCGCGGGCAGCGCCTACGTCACCGGCCGCACCTTCACGACCGACTTCCCCGTGACGCCGGGCGCTTTCCAGACCGCCAACCGCAGCACGTCGGGGAGCAACCAGAGCGCCTACGTCACGAAGCTCTCCCCCGACGGCGCGTCGCTCGTCTTCTCCACCTACTTCGGCGCGGACATCTTCGTCGCCGGCTACGACATCGCCGTCGACACCATCAACAACCCGTACATCACCGGCTACGAGTTCTCGAACACCTTCCCCGAGACTTCGGACGCGCTGCCGCGCCCGCCAGGGGCTTACCGCGCCTTCGTCACCAAGATGAACAACACGGGGACGGGGCTCATCTCCTCGACCCGCTTCGGCGTCTCGACCGACGGCGCTTACGGCATCGCGCTCGACCGCCACAACAACGCCTACATCGCCGGCTACACCTACGGCGCTTCGGGCTTCCCCACGACGCCGGGCGCTTACCAGACCGCCGACCCGAACAACTACGCCGCCTTCGTCGCCAGGATGGAGTTCCCGCTGCCGTCGGTCCCGCCGGGGCCGAAGGACAACGGCAAGATCGCCTACGTCGGCTACGTCGGCTCGCCGGGCGGCAACGAGATTTACACGATGAACGCCGACGGCTCGAACAAGACGCGGCTGACTTTCGACCCGGCCGACGACCTCTACCCGGCCTGGTCGCCCGACGGCAGGCAGCTCGCCTTCTCCAGCAACCGCGGCTACACCGAAATCTGGGTGATGAACGCGGACGGCTCGAACCAGTTCAGGCTCACCTACGACGAGTCCTTCGCCGGGAACCCCGCGTGGTCGCCCGACGGGACGAAGATCGCCTACATGTCGCACAAGGCCCCGGCCGGCATCTACGTGATTAACGCCGACGGCAGCGGCCGACGCCTCGTCGTCGCCGCCGGCACGACCGGCGCGGGGCTGCCCGCCTGGTCGCCCGACGGGACGAAGATCGCCTTCCAGGGTTCGGCCAACGGCGCGGCCGCCATCTTCACCGTGAACGCCGACGGCACCGACCCGACGCGCCTTACTTCGACGCCCGCGCCGGGCGGCGACATGGACCCGCACTGGTCGCCCGACGGCTCGAAGATCGTCTTCAGCAGCGTCCGCGGCGGCTTCACCAGCCGCGCCGTCTACGTGATGAACTCGGACGGCTCGGGCCAGACCCGCCTGACCGCGCACGCCGTCTCCGACGACGGGGCCGAGTGGTCGCCCGACGGGACAAAGATCGTCTTCTGGAGCTACCGTAACAACCGCTACGAAGTCTTCACGATGAACCCGGACGGCTCGAACCAGACCAACCTCACGCCCAGCCCCGACTCGGGCAACCACCCGTCCTGGCAGCCCGTTGCCGCCGCCCCGACGCCCACGCCGACCCCGACGCCGGAACCCACGCCGACCCTGGAGCCGACGCCCGAGCCGACGCCGACCCCGACGCCCTTCCCCGACCCGACGCCCGAGCCCGTGCCGGCGAACGACAACTTCGCCGACGCGCTGACGATCAGCGGCTCGTCGGGCACCGTCACGGGGACGAACTACCTCGCCACCAAAGAGGCGGGCGAGCCTAACCACGCCGGGGACGCGGGCGAGCAGTCCGTCTGGTTCCGCTGGGTGGCGCCGGCCGCCGGCTACGTCGAGTTCAAGACGGAGGGCAGCGTCTTCGACACGCTGCTCGGCGTCTACACCGGCGCGAGCGTCGGCGCGCTGGCCCCGGTCGCCAGTAACGACGACGCGACGCTCAAGGACTTCGCGAGCCGCGTCGTCTTCCAGGCCGCGGCCGGCAGCGTTTACTACGTCGCGGTTGACGGCTTCCGCGGCGACACCAGCTACTCCTACGACGACGGCCTCGTCCTCGCGTGGGCGCTCGGCGTCGCGGCCCCGACGCCACAGCCTTCGCCCCCGGCCGCCGCCGGCCAAATCCTCTTCACGCGCAACCTCCCCGACGGCGGCAACGACCTCTTCGTGATGAACGCCGACGGCTCGAGCCAGACCAACCTGACCAACTCGCCCGACGTCTACGAGGAGCGGGGCGTCTGGTCGCCAGACGGGTCGAAGATCGCCTGCCTCTTCTGGACGGCCGAGGAGAACTACGAGATCGCCGTGATGAACGCCGACGGCAGCGGCCGCCAGGTCGTCACGAGCGGCACGGGCTACACGCACGACCCGGCCTGGTCGCCCGACTCGACGAAGGTCGTCTTCGCCCGCGACGCGCTGGGCGACAACAACTCAGACCTCTGGGTCGTCGGCGCCGACGGCACGAACCTCACCCGCCTGACCGACACGCCGTTCGGCGAGTCCGCGCCCCAGTGGTCGCCCGGCGGGACGATGATCGCCTTCGAGTCCTGGACTTCCTCCGACTTCGCGCGCGACATCTTCGTGATGAACGCCGACGGCACGGGCCGCCAGAACGTCACCAACGACCCGTCGTTCGACACTAACGTCCGCTGGGTGCCCGGCACCTCGCGCATCTCCTTCGTCAACTCGGCCACCGGCGGCTCGGTGCTCTACACCGTCAACCCCGACGGCTCGAACCGCACGCGCGTCTCGGGCGAGGGCGAGGACGCGCACTTCTACGACTGGCGGCCGGACGGCGCGCGGGTCGTCTTCCTCAGCTTCCCCTACAGCGGCGGGACGGCCTTCGTCGCGGCCGACGCCGACGGCGGCAACCGTACGGTCGTCGCCGAAGGCTTCGACAACGGCCGCTGGCCGCGCTTCTCGCCCGACGGCGTGCTCGTCACCTTCGAGGACTACGGCAAAGGCCCGCGCGAAATCCTGGGCCTCGGCGTCAGCGGCGGCTGGCAGGGCAACCTCAGCGCCTACCCGCTCTCCGACTTCAACCACTCCTGGCGGTCTGTTAAGAACACGCCGGCCGGGGCGGACGTGTCGGTGAGCCAGAACGGCGTCACCGTCACCTTCTCGAACGTCTCGGCCGCCGGGCAGACGACGGTCACGCCGATAGACCCGAACTCGCTCCAGGGCCTGCCCGGCGAGTACGTCATCAACGCCGACAGCCTCGCCTTCGAGATCACCACGACCGCCGCCTACACGGGGCCGATCACCATCGGCTTCCAGGTGCCGTCGGTCACGAACCCCGTCACCTTCAGCGCGCTGAGGGTCCTGCACGGCGAGCCGCCGCCCGTGCCGAACTTCGTAGACCGGACGGTGCTCGCCCCCGACTCGCCAACGCACGACTTCGCCGCGCGCACCGTCTACGCGCGCGTCGCGTCGCTCAGCCCGTTCGTCGTCGCCAGCCTGCGGCCGAGCTACGAGGTGCGCGTGCTCTTCGAGCAGGACAAGGCGCACCGGAGCGGGAGCACCGTCCCGGTCAGGCTCCAGGTGACGGACGCGGGCGGGGCGAATCTGTCTTCGCCCGAACTCATCGTCAAGGCCCTGGGCGTGACGCGGGTCTCCACGAACGCCTCGGTCGAGCTGGCCGACTCGGGCAGCGCGAACCCGGACTTCAACTTCCGCTACAGCGCAGAGGTCGGCGACGGCGGCGGTTACGTCTTCAACCTCAGCACGCGCGGCTACGCGACCGGCACCTACCTCCTGAAGTTCCGTGTCGGCAGCGACCCGACGACGCGCTCCGTGGAGTTCCAGGTCAGGTGACGGCCGCCCCCCGAAGCGGCCGCCGTTGAGCTAACCGCGAGGTTAATTTCGACACGGAGGGCGCGGAGTTCTCGCAGAGGGCACAGAGAAGAAGGTTGTCTTTCTCTGTGAACTCTGTGAGAACTCCGCGCCCTCCGTGTTAAGTCGGCCTCTCGTTAAGCCCGACCGCCCTACCGGATGCGGACGGTGAAGGAGACGCTGCCGGAGGTGCCGGCCGGCATCGAGCCGGTGAACTGCCAGCTCACGTAGGTCACGTTGGCGTCGAAGGTGCCGGGCGCGCCGCCGGGCGTGTAGGCCGCGGCGGGCGTCCACGGCGGCGTCGGCGCCGGGAACGGGATCGCGTCCGAGTAGTGCTTGATGCCGGCGGCCGGCAGCGTCAGGCCCGTGTCGCCGGGCGAGAAGGACATCGAGCCGACCTTGAAGTCCGTGCTCCGGACGATGACGCCCGCCGTGGTGTCGACGCTGAACGGGACGATGTCGAAGAGGACGAGGTTCTGCGCGGGGCTGCCGCCGACGTTGGTGAAGGTGATGGTGTAGGTCAGCTCCGTCCCCGGCGACTGCTCGGCCTGCTCGCAGTCGGCGGGGCTGACGCAGTCCTTCTCCAGCTTGATCTCCGGCGGCGCGTTCTGCACCGTGACGTTGCCGCTGAACTCGGACGTGCTGCCGCCCGCGGTGGCCGTCGCCGTCAGGACGGCGTCTACGGCGACGCCGGCCGGGACGGGCAGCGTGAAGTTGAAGCGGCTCGTCGTCTCGGCCCCGACGTTGAGGCCGTTGACGGGGCTCGTGTAAGCGCCGGCGGTGGCGTCGGTGTCGGCGGCCGAGCCTTCGGTGAGCGTCAGCAGGTAGGTCTGGCCCTCGCCGAAGCCGAGCGGGTCGGGCGCGGCGACGAAGAGTTCGAGGTCGGCGCCGGCCGGCGCGAAGCCCTGGAGGACGAGGTCCGCGCCGACGATGCGCGCGCTCGTGAGCACGGGGAAGTTGAGCAGGCCGTTGCCGCCGGCGTCGGCGTCGCCGCCGTCGTTGATGGTCACGTAAGTCGGCGAGCCGGCGGTCTGGCTGTTGGCGGCGCTCAGGAGGTCTATTCCGATCTGCCCGCTCGCGGCCGCGCCGCCCTTGTTGGTGACGGTGCCGTTCGCCGAGATGGAGTTGCGCGTGATGAGGTTGCCGGTCGCGCCCGACGTGACCATCACGCCCGCGCCGAAGTTGGCCGTGATGACGTTCTTGCGAACGACGCTGCCCGCGCCGTAGACGCGCACGCCCGCCGTCACGGCGCTCGCCCCGGAGCCGATGCCGTTGCCCGTGACGGTGTTGTTCTCGACCGTGTTGCCGCCCGTCGAAGAGAACATATCCACGCCCGCGCCCTCGTTGGCGGCGAAGAGGTTGCCGCGCACGGTGCAGTTGCCGCTGCCGTTCTCGATGTCGAGGCCGTCGAGGCCGGGGTTGCCGACGGCGTTGTAGCGCACCTCGTTACCCTCGACGAGCCAGCCCGTCGAAGTTCCGCCGAGCTGGATGCCCTTGCCGGCGCTGAAGCCGACGAGGTTGTTGCGGACGGTGCCGCCGTCGGCCCCGACCGAGCGGAGGTTGTCGCCGGCCGAGGCGGCCGCGCCCGTCGTGAAGGCCGCGGCGTTCGCCGTGACGCCGAGGAAGTTCTGCTCGACGAGCGCGTTCGTGAAGTTGTTGCCGACGCGTACGTTCGCGCTGCCGTCGTTGTTCGGCGTCGCGCCGAAGCCGCGCACGGCGAGCCGCCTGACGGTCGAGTTGTTGGCCTGGAGGTCGAGGCCGACGGCGACGGCCGCGGTGCCGAGCACTTCCAGCTCGGGCCGCGCGACCTGCGAGAGCGCGAGGGCGTCCGCGCCGACGGTGCCGCCCGCGCCGAGCGAGCCGGTGTTGGTGTCGCGCACCGAGGTGCCGTTGGCGCTGTTGTAGGCCGTGCCGTCTACGGTCGTGTCGGGGTCTAAGACCTGGCCGAGGGCCGTCGTCACCGCGACCTGCCAGTAGGTCGCGCCGCCCGCGTTGGCCGCCACGCCTGGGACGAACCGCATGTAGTTCGGCCCGGCCACGGCGTTCGCGTTCTGGATGAACTGCCGGAGCGAGCCCTGCACGGTGCGCGTGGCGCTCGACGTGTCGTCGTCCGCCGCGTCGCCGCCGCGCGTGTTGGTGACGGCGTTGAAGCTGAAGGCGAAGTCGGCGTTCGTGACGTTGCCGGCCGTCACGTCCACGCGCGCGAGGTGCTGGTAGTTGTTGTTGCCGACGGCCGTGTCCGCCGCGTTGAAGTTGTCGGAGGTGCCGGCCGCGCGCCCGCCGAAGCGCGCGCCGAGGTCGAGGGCGGCGGTCGTCGGGTCGTCGCCGTAGGTCTGCTCGGCCCAGGCGTCGCCGCGTCCCGCGACGAGGCCGGCCGCGGGCGCGACCGTCTTCGAGTTGACGGCGACGAGGTAGTTGGTGCCGGTCGCCTGCGGCGCGACCTGGAAGCTGTACTGGCCCGAGGCGTCGGTCGTGCCCGAGATGAGGAAGGTGTCGCCGCCGTCCACGACGCCGCTGTTGTTGTTGTCCTGGTAGAGGCGCACCGAGACGTTCGCGCGCGGCGAGGCGTCGCCCAGTTGGCTGTCGCCGTTTGTGTCCTCGTAGACCGTGCCGGAGATGGTGCGCGGCGTCAGCGTGAGGCCGCAGTTCGAGGGGCGGGCCGAGGGCGTGAAGATGGCGTTGAGGTACATGCGGACGCCGTTGATGTCGCCCTGCGCGGTGGTGTTGTACTCGTGGCCGCCCAGGTAGAAGACGAAGCCGCCGACGGCCGGGCCGGCGACGCGGGCGACCGTCGCCTTCGCGGGCGGGCTGCCGTCGGTGTCGCGGATGCTGCCCGCCTTGCGCACGTGCATCTCGGCGCTGGCGTTGTAGCCCCCGCCGGCGAGCGGCGCGAAGTCGCGCACCGACCCGCCGACGTCGGCCATCGCGCCGACGAACTGGCTGTAGGGGAGGTCGGGGCTGAGGTAGCTGATGGGGTTGTCGCCGCCCCCGTCGTCTATGCCCGTCGTCGTCATGAAGCGGCCGTAGGTCGGGTTGTTCTCGTAGGTCGTGACGCCCTCGCACTCGGCGAGGAAGTTGCCGCCCGAGGTGACGAACTGGCGGACGGCGTTGACCTGCGGGTCGGAGGCGGGCGAGGACGCGCCGAAGTGCGGCTCGGTTCCGATGGTGAAGCAGGCCGTGGCGTTGACGGTGATGAGCGTGGCGGCCGGGATGATGTCGTAGTGCGTCCCCGCGGTGAAGCCGGCGGCCGTGAGGTATCTCTGGTGGATGTCGGCGCTGCCGCCGTCGTTGAAGACGGCGACCTTCGGACGGTGCGTGATGGTGTGGCGGACGTTGGCCGTCACGTCGGCCGTCGTCTCGTAGACGGTGACGCCGTTGGCCGTGGCGAAGGCCGAGACGGCGGCCTTGGCCGGGACGGCGAAGTCGCGGTGGACGACGAAGGGGCCGCCCGAGAAGTTGCGCGAGGCCGCGCCCTGCGCCGTCGGGTAGACGCGCGAGGCCGTGGCCGTGAAGTCGAGGCCGTCTTTGGCCTTGCCCGGCGCGATGACCCACTTGACCGGGATGCCGGCCCAGAGGATGGCCTCGACCGCGCCGTAGGCCTTGAGGTTGAAGACGGTGCCGCTCGCCTGCTGCGTGTTGTCCATCGGGATGACGAGCGAGCCGGCCGGGATCACTTCGAGCGCGCCCGCGCCCGAGTTCTGCGCGGCCGCCGGCCGAGTCACCAGCGCCGTGGGCGCGGCCAGAGCGGCGAGGAGCACGAGCGGGAGCAGCGCCGCGCAGGCGCGCGCGCGGCGCGCGGCGACGCGGGCTGACAGACCGGAATTGTGTGCGTGGGGCGCGCTCACGGTTTCGGCCCTCACTCTTCCTTCTTCGCCTCGGGCTGGGCGTCGCCGCCTTCTCCGGGCTGCGCGTTGTTCTTCGGCGTGCCGAAGAGGTCGAAGAGGTTCGAGAGCTTCGAGGAGATGGTGAAGTAGAAGCCGCGCCGGCCCGGCGAGAGCTGCGCGCCGAAGGGCTCGCCGACGCGGACCCAGTTGTAGCCGCCGCCGAGCCGCAGGTCGGCCAGAACCCAGTAGCCCAGCTCCGCGCCGAACGAGGCGCGGTGCGTCGCCGTCGAGGGCTGCGCCAGCCAGCGCCCCTCGCCGGCCACGTCGAACGAGCGGCTCAGGCGGTAGATGGCGCGCCCCTGCGTCATGTAGGTGAAGGTCGCGACGCGGGCCAGCTCCGGCGTCTGGTTGTCGCCGAACCGCAGCGCGAAGCGGCCGTAGAGTTCGAGGCGGCGCGTCGCCTGGTAGTACCAGTCGGAGGAGAGCGTGTCGGAGCGGTCGCGCATGTCGCCCGCGCCGGCCGCGCCCGCCTGCGCCAGGTCGCGCCGCGTGTAGCTGAAGAGGAGTCCCGCGCGGTCGGACTCCAGGGGCCGCCAAGCCACGGCCGCCGTCATGCTCAGGGCCGAGCCCGCGCGGCCGTCGAAGCTCGTGCGCGAGAGCTGGAAGCGGGCGAGGCTCGTCAGGTTGTCGAGGAGGCGACCCTGGGCGCCGAGCGTCAGGATGGAGCCCATGCCGCCGCGGTCGCGCATCTCGTAGCGGGCCGTGGTGCGGAAGCCTTCGGCGGGCTGCCAGGTGAAGCCGAGGTGGCCGCTGTTGAAGCTCTCGCCCTCGCCGTCGAGGTGGAAGCCGCGCTCGAAGCCGAAGTCCAGCCCGAGCTGCTTATTGAGCGCCAGCCGGTTCGAGAGGCCGACGACGGCGAAGCTGTCCGTCCCGTTGATGCCGTTCTCGAGCTGGTAGCGCGAGACGAGGTTGCCGACGCGGCCGAGCTTGGTCTCGACGCCGACGGCCGTCTCGCGGCGCGCCCCCGTCGAGAAGAAGCCGCCGCCGGTCGGGTCGGCGATGGGCGTGATCGGGGCCGACGAGAAGCGCTGCGTGAAGAAGAGGCGCGTGTACTTGTTCCACTGGTAGGTGGCCGCGAGCGTCGTCTGGTCGGGGTAGGTCGGGTCGGCCTCGCCCGAGAGGTTCTGCTCGCGCTTGGCCGAGAGCTGGAGCTTGTCGGTGGCCTGCCACTCGGCCCCGACCGTGACGAGGTTCGAGTCGGTCCCGCGCCCCTCTTCCAGCTGGTCGCGGAAGCGGCGGAAGTCGTAGCCGAAGGTGGCGCGCAGCCGCTCGCCGAACTGTTCGGTCCACAGCAGCGAGGCGGTCTGCCGGCTGTTGTCCACGTTCTCCGTGCGGTTGCGCTCGTCAACGAAGGAGAGGCGCACGCGCGAGGAGGCGCGGGCCTTGAGTTCGACCGAGGCTTCGGCGCGCTGCGAGCCGGGCGTGACGGTCTCGCCGAACGGGTTGAGGAAGCCCTCGCCGGCGCGCAGGAAGCCGGCGCGCACGACGGCGTCGCGCCACGGGAGCGGCTGTTCGAGCTGGAGGCGCAGCGCCTGCCCGTCGTGGCGGTCGTCGCCGTCGGCCGAGCTGAAGAGGTTGCCGCTGACGGCCGCGCGGCCCCGGGAGGCGGCCAGCTCGGCGCGCAAGCGCCCGCCGCGCGGCAGGGTCTTCTCGGCGTCGAGGCCGCCGATGCGGAACGTGCCGAACTCGCCCTGCCGCTGATCCACGTAGGAGAGGCCGACACGCAGGCCGATGTCCTCGAAGGTCTTGAAGGCGCGCGCCGTGTAGACGGCCGAAGACATCCCCTCGGCGCGGTACTCGTAGGTCACGACCGTCTGCACGAGGTTGAACGAGAAGTCGAAGGTCGAGACGGGGCGGAGGAAGAAGATTTCGCCGGTCGAGGCGTCGAGGTTGTAATCCACCGAGCGGATGAGCGCCTCGCGCGAGAGGATGACTTCGGGGTTGCGGCGGTCGCGCACCTCGATGACGACCGACTCCGAGCCGGGCAGGATTTCCGCGTGCGAGAGGCGGGCGAAGCCGCCCACGCCGCCGGGGAAGACGTCGCGCGCGAACGCCGTGTCGGGCCGCGCGCCCGTCACCGAGACGTAGTCGCCGCGCGCGTTCTCGATGTGCAGCTTCGCGCCCGTCAGCCGCCGCGTGTAAGAGGCCAGGCCGACCTCCTTGTTGTCCGTCTCGAAGTCGCCGAAGAGGAAGTAGGAGCGGCCGCGATCCACGCGGAGGTAGAGCTTCGAATTACTTTGCGCGTCCTCGGAGCGCGTCGAGGAGTCGCCGAAGAGCGGGTAGACCCGGTCGAGCGGGTCGAGCTGGAAGAGGCGGTCGTGCCCGCCCGTGCGGTTGACGGGGCGGTTGCTGTCGTAGGCCAGCGTCAGGAGGTTCGAGCCGAGGAACTGGCCGCGGTAGAAGAAGGCGAGGCGGCTGCGGACGAGCGCGTCGGACTCGGCCGAGAGTTCCGGGCCGGAAGCCCCGACCGTCACTTCGGCGAGGCCGACGAGGATGCCCGACCTCACCTCGGGCGTGACGCGGACGGGGCGCTTGGCCTCGACCGTGCCGGTCGTCGCCCTGATCTCGGTCTGGCCCGGCGCGCTGCCGGCGACGAAGACGGCGCGGCCCTCGCCGCCGACGAGCGGCACGGTCTGCTGCGTCGTATCTTGCCGACCGACTTCGGGGTTGCGGTCTTCCGCCTTGCCGTCCTGCTCCTGCGCCGGGGCGCTCTCGCCTTCGACGCGCAGCAGGCGGCCCTCCGAGACTTCGAGCGAGACCGAGCCGTCGGCGGCCGGGCGGTTCCACTGGTCGAAGGCGCGCACGCGCACCGTCGTGCGGTCGCGCCCGCCCGCGGCCAGCTCCGGCTTGTCGGTCAGGATTTCGAGCCGCTTGGCGGGGCCGCGCCCGTAGGCCACAAGCTCGACGGGCAGCCCCTCCTGCCCCGCCGGGCCGATGGGCGTGACGCGGATGCGGTTCGGGCCGGGCGCGACGTTGACGCCGACGAAGACGAAGGTCGCGATGTCGTTCTTGCGGTCGAGCCGCCGCTCGCCGATCTTCGAGTCTGGCACCCGGCGACCCTCGACCTCGACGGCCACCGTCCACGCGCCGTTGACCTGCGCGGAGATTTCCAGGGACGCGCCGAGGACGGTCTCCTCGGGCCGCGGCGAGACGACGCGCACCGCGCCGGGCGCGACGGGCGCGAGCGTCTCGTTCGTCACCAGCTCGTACGTGCCGGCCGTCCCGGGCTCCGCGGGCTTCGGCGCGGCGCCGTTCGGCGAAGGCGCCGGCGCCGCATTGTTCGCCGCCAACTCGCCGCCGAAGAGCGAGCCGGAGAGCTGCGGCTTCTCCGAGTTCGTCTGCGGGGCGAGGCCGCCGGGGGCCGCGGGAGCGGACGCGGACGACGACGCGCCGGCCGCGGCGCGCAGCGCGAAGTTCTGGCGCAGGAGCGCGCCGCCGCCCAGGGGCGTGCGCAGCAGACGCGTCCAGCTCCGCTCGTCGCGCCGGCCCGTGTCGGCGAGCGCGTAGCCGTAAGGCAACGTCACGGGGTCGAGCGAGAGCACCTGCACGCCCTCGTTGACGACGGGGAAGTTGTAGAGGCCGGCCGAGTCGGTCATGACCGACTGGCCGTTGTTGAGGTAGATGCGCACGTCGGGCAGGCCGCGCTCGTCGCGGTCGAAGAGGCCGTTGCCGTTGGCGTCCTCGAAGACGCGGCCGAGGATGACCTGCTGCGAAGAGAAGACGCCGCGCCGCACCCGCACGGAGGCGCGCGCCGTCGCCGTCCCGACTGCCTCGCCCGTCGAGAGCGTGCCCGAGCCCTGCGCCGAGTTGAACTGCTCGCCCTCGCGGGCGTTGGCCCCGACGCGGACGCGGTACAGGAGCGTCGCGCGCGCGCCGCCCGCGAGGCGGCCGAGGCGGAAGGTGAGCGCCTCCGCCTGCCCGACCTCCGGCTCGACGTTGCGCGCGGGGGCGGGCGGGGCCTCGAAGCGGGCCGTGCCCGCGGCGTAGTGGAACGAGGGCGGGAGCTGGTCGCGCACCGTCAGGTCTTCGACGGTGACGGGCGTGGCGTTGTGCACCTCGACGCGGTACGTCACCACGTCGCCGATCTCGGCCGACGGGCGGTCGGCCGACTTCGTCAACTCGAGCGCCGTGTTCTCGAACATCGGGACGTTGAGGGCGAAGGCCGCGAGGCGCGCGATCTCGACCGCCTCCTCCGAAAGCTCGAAGCCGCCGGCCTGCGCGACGGGCTGGCCGTCGAGCGCGCGCACGGTGAGCGCGAAGAGGCCGGTCGTATCAGCGCCGGGCTTGATCGAGACTTCGATGAGGCGGGCGCGGTAGCCGGGCGCGGTGACGTTAAGGAAGTAGCGCGCCGGCGCGCCCGCCGAGCCGAGCTGAGCGGGCGAGAGCACGAAGCTCCAGCGCCCCTGCCCGTCGGAGACGAACGGGTTCGCGTTGGCGTCGTTGGGCGCGGTTCCGCCGTCGGAGGTGAGCGGGACGAGCGCGCCGCCCGTCTGGTCGCCGACGAGCGCGACGCGCGCGCCCGCGATGGGCGTCCCGGCGCTCCGGCCCTGGTAGACGAGTCCGAACGGGTTGACGACGGCGGTCGCGTTGGTGCTCGAAGCGGCGGGCGCGTTGTCGGCCGTCGCGAGCGCGGTGTTGACGAGGCCGGTGCCCGGCGCCATCGCGGACGCGACGCGCGCCTGGAAAGAGACGCGCGCCAGTTCGCCGGGCGCGACCCGCGCGAAGCGCACTTCGAGCCGGCGGTCGCGCGCGAGGCCCTGGTCGGCGTCCTCGGCGTCGGTGAGCGGCTGGCCTTCGAGCCGCAGCGTGCCGGCGACGTAGTCGAGCCCCTCGGGCAGCTCGTCGCGCAGCACCACCTGGCGCGCCTCCACGTCGCCGCTGTTGCGGAAAGAGATCAGGAAGCCGAGCGTCTGGCCGGTCGAGGCGGTGACGCGGTCGTGCCCCTCGACGAGCTTGACGGGCGGGAGTTCGGGGTCGTCGGGCGAGGTCAGCCGCGCGCCGCGGCCGTAGACGTTGACGACCGTGCCCGTCTCGCGCGCGCCGCCGCCGACGGCGTCGAGCACGTTCGAGCGGGCCGTGATGCGGACGGTGAACTGCTGCCCCTGCTGGCCGTCGTTCGTCTCCAGGGTGGCGACGACGCCGACGCAGGCCCCGCGCGCCAGGCGCGGGCTCATCGTCTGGTTGACGGTGACGGGGCGGTCGCCCTCGGTGAGCGTGCCGGAGCCGTCGAGGTCGTAGTGGAGCGAGACGAGTGCGGCGGGCGCGCTCGCCTCGGCCGCGGTCAGGGTGTAGAAGTCGGGGGTGTTGCCGGTGTTGCAGACGCGGAAGAGGCGCGCGACGCGGTCGCGCGGCGAGACCGTGGCCGAAGGCTCGGTCTCGTCCGGGGTGACGATGAGGCCGGCGACGACGACGACCGTCACCGAGACGGTCGGCGAGACGGTGGCGAAGCCCATGCCCGAAGGGTCCGTGTAGGTCGCCTCGGCGCGGTTCGAGATGACCGTGCCCGCCGCAACCCCACCGTCGGGCGCGCCCGCGCGCGCCCCGTGCCCCGCCCAGAGGGCGGCCACGAGTGCGAGCGCGAGCGCGACGACGGTGCGTTTGGGGCGGGCGTCGAGCATCGGAGAAGATCAGGAGAAGTGATGAATGATGAATGCGGAATGATGAATTAGAGAGAAGCTTTCGCTTTTAATTCATCATTCATCATTCCGCATTCGGCCTTAGTTGATCCGGCGGCGGAAGGTGAACGTCCCCGTGGCCTGCGGGCCGAGGTTGGGGACGGCGTCCTGGAGCCGGACGGTGTCTTCGGTCACGGGCTGGCCCGTCAGCTCGTCGGTGACGGTGCCGGGCGTGCCGGTCGAGTTGGCGTCCGAGGGCATCGGGTCCGTGACCTGCTTGGTGGTCACGTCCCAGTTGTTCGGCGCCGAGTCGCCGCGCTCGCGGATGACCACGGACGAGGCCACGAGGTCAACGCAGCCCGCCCCGCCGCCGCCCACCGAGATGTTCGTGTAGGTGATGACGTACTGGATGTGCGCGCCGGGGACGGCGTCGTCCGGGCCGGGGTCGTCCTGGCCGTTTCCGACGTCGGTCGGGTTGACGATGGTCGAGGTCTTCTCGAGCTTCAGGAAGCCCGTGTAGACGCGGTTGATGGTGTCGTTGGTCTCGGCCGGCGTGTTGGCCGAGGTGGCGCGGATCGTCGTCGAGAAGCCCTGGAGGACGGCCGCGGTCGGGGTCGTCGTGACGCGCACGACGATGTTGGCGGTCGCGCCGAAGGCGACGGCCAGCGTCGGGTTCGACGAGGCCGGCACGAAGTTCGTGCCGCCGTCCGTGCTGATCTCGACGCCGAAGCCGAGGGGGAAGCTCGGCGCCGTGAAGGTGTAGGTGTCGTCGGCGTTCCCCGTGTTCTGCACCGTGTTGGTGAAGAGGACGGAGACCTGCCCCGACAACTGGTCGAGGTGCGAGAGGCCGTCAATGGCCGCCGGGGCGACCGAGCGGTTGGTGTAGTCGAGGTTGTTGTCGCCGCCGGGGCCGGCCGCGCCGGGCGCGCCCGACGGCCCCAGGAGCACGTCGCCGACCTGCGTCAGCAGCGTCGGGAGCCGGAGGCCCTGCGTGGCCGTGACGGCGTCGGTCGTGTTGTGGCGCGGCTCGTTGAAGTTGGCGTTGCCGTCGCCCTGGTTCGCGATCTGGCTCGATGGGTGGTCGTTCTGATCGGTGATGGGCGCGTTGACGCTGTTGCGGCCGAACGCCTCGGCGACGCCGTAGACGGGCGTCGAGGCGTTGATGCCGCTTGAGACCGTCAGCACGAGGTCGAGGTTCTCGACGAAGGCCGCGGCCGCGAGCACGCCGCCGTTGTTGAGGCGGAAGGCGACGCGCGTCGTCGAGGAGAGCACCGCGGGCGGCGCGTAAGTCCACGCCACGGCGTTCGAGACCGGGCCGCTGGCCGGCGGGTCGCCGGGGCCGGGGTCAGAGCCCAGCGCCGAGGTCGAGTAGAGGACGGTGACGCCGGCGGGCGGGGCCGGGACGGACTGCAAGGTCGTGCCGACGGGGACTGGGACGACGACGAAGACGCCGGTCGCCGGGCCGCCCGTGACGTTCTGCAAGGTCTGCGTCTTGACGTCGCGCGCGCCCGTGTTGCGCACCGCCACGCTGTAGGTGATGTTCGAGCCGAGCGCGACGGGGCCGGCCGGCACGTCGAGCTCGACCTGGAGGCGGGCGTCGTTCTCGACCGTGGTCGAGGCGTTGCCGACGGCCTCGGACTCGCCGTTGGCCGGCGCGTTCGTCGCCGGCGGAACCGACGTGCGGACCTCCGTGTTCGAGCCTTCCGCCGCCTCGTTGTCCGCGGCGGCGTCGCCGAGCGTGACGCCGAAGCTGGTGCCGGGCGCCGCGGCGGCGTTGACCGAGACGCGGACGATGACGTTGAAGGAGGCGTTGCGCGCGAGCCACGGCGCGGCCGACGGGTAGAGGACGGGCGCGCCGTTTCCGAGCACGTCTACGTCCTCGTCCGTGTCGAAGCCGTCGCCGTCAACGTCTATGCGCGCGCCGGTGACGGTGGCGGGGCCGGTCGTCGAGATGGCCCCGCCGCCGGCCGGGAACCGCACCTGCGTGGCGTAGTTGCCGGAGTTGGTGACGGTGAAGGAGAAGTCCACGTCCGTCTCGCCGGCGACGGCCGTCGGAATCGAGCCGTTGTCGGGGGTGATGACGAGGCCGGAGACGTTGGCGACCGTGACGGTCACGATGTTCGACTTGGCGTTATAGGTCGTCGAGCCGTCGGAGTAGCTGGCCGAGGCCTGGTTGTTGATCTGCGTCCCGCCGCTGGTGGACTGCGCGGCGGCGGGCGCGGGCGTCAGACACAGGGCGGCGAGCGCGAGGAGAGCGCCGGCGGCTTTGCGCACGAGCGTGGGGGTCTGGGTTCTCTGGTTCATCTTCTGGTTCCTCATTTAGGTCGGCGGGGGGAAGCGTGCGGCCCTTCACGGCAGGCGTGAGACGCGGGGCGGGCGGGCGCTCGCTGGAAGCCCCCCAGCTACTTGACGCGCACCTTGTACGAGGCGGAGAGCTTCCCGCCCGCGGCCAGTGCGTCCGACCACTCGTAGCGCACTTCCGTGTACATGGAGACCGGCGCGGGCACGCGCTTGACGGTGCCGTCCGGCTGCCTCTCTTCGACGATCGGCTGGGTCGAGAAGGTCTTGCCGCCGTCCACGCTGTAGGTGACGACGGAGCCGCCCTCGGCGCTCTGCGGCACGAGGGCCGTGCCTTCGGGGATGTGGCCGACGGCCTTGTAGTCGCGCGCCGCGGCCGTGCCCTCGTTCGACGACACGATCTGCCACTCCAGGATTTCGCCCGGCTGCACGCTCTCGACTTCGGCGAGCGAGAGCCGCTTGCCGCCGCGCTCGACCGTGCCGGCCAACTCGACCTTGACTTCGGGGCGCCCCGCGAGTTGGCGCTGCGCGAAGGCGGCGGCCCCGCCGAAGCAGGCGAGGGCGACGACGACGAGCGGGACGAGGCCCAGTTTGTTTCTCAGCTTGGTCATGGTGATCTTCTCCTTAACAGTCCGAAGGGATTGGGCCGCGCCGGGGCGCGGGGTGCGTGTGAAGGCGTGAAGCATAAAGCGGGCCGGGGCCGGACTCTTCGTGTGAGCGGCGGGCCGAAAGGGTCGCCGGTGGCCTCAGCCGGGTTAGACCGCCGCCGGCTCTTTGAGGGCGCAGGCGACGGCGTACATGAAGTCTTTGACGCGGACGGGGCGCGGGAGCACGGCCGCGAGCCGGGAGTGCGCGGCCGCGCGCATGATCTCCGCCGGGCGCTGGTGGATGGCGATGAGCGAGGTGTTGGGCGCGACCTCCGAGAGGGCCTCGACGGCCCCGCTGCGGCCGAAGCCGGCCATGTCGAGGCCGACGGCGACGAGGTCGAAGCGGCCGTCGGCGGCCGCCCGCAAAACGTCCATCGTGTGGCGGCACGCGTCGGCCTCGTGCCCGGCGGCGCGCAGCGCGGCCACCAGCGTCTCGGCC
Organism: Pyrinomonadaceae bacterium; assembly: GCA_035947355.1. GTDB lineage: Bacteria > Acidobacteriota > Blastocatellia > Pyrinomonadales > Pyrinomonadaceae > QHXN01. Next base: position 18,734 of record DASZKF010000431.1, read on the forward strand.
GTCGCCGGGTCGTCGTCGCAAATCATCACGCGAGCCATCCCTTTACAATCCCCTTCCCCGAAACTGCCGCCCGCGGGCGGCCCCGGACACACGCCCGGCCGCCCACCTTTAACAACACCCGTGCCGCGCCCCGCGGCCCGCGCCGGCCCCGCTTAAGTTGTTTACTTGAAGGGGATTAAGTTTTTTGGCAGGGAGTCAGCGGAGCCGGCTGTGCGGCCCCGCGTGACAGGCCGGACTGAAGATTTGTCAGGATGACTGACAGCTTGTCAGCCGCCTTCTCACGCCTTATCTTCGCGGCCCCGCTCCGACAGGTGCTATTATTCCGGCCAACGGCCTGCCCAATTAATGATTTTGGGAGTCTAATAAACCGTGTCTGTGCTGCCGGCTAAAACGTTGCGTGACGCCTACAATGCGGCAAACCCGACCGAGCCGCTTAAGCCGGGCGACCCGCGCTATGTTGACTGCACTGACGTTCGCGGCGATGAGAATACGGTTAGCCGGATGTTCAAAATCATCTCGCTCTCCGACAGGCCGACGCACCAAATCTTCACGGGCCACCGCGGGTGCGGCAAATCAACGTAGCTTCTACGTCTCAAAGACCGCTTGACGAAAGACGGCTTCTACGTCATCTACTTCGCGGCGGATGAAGACCTCGACCCGAACGATCTGATTTACACAGACCTGCTGCTCTCCATCGCCCGCCGTGTCGTAGAACAGACCACGAAGGATGAGATCAACATCGGCGACGCACTCAAGACGGTCGAGACGTGGTTCGCCGAAGTCGTCTTTCAGGAAAGTGACTGGAAGACTGTCGAGGCTGAGTTGAAGGGTGAGGCGCAGCTCGGGCTGGGGCTGGCGGAAGACCTGCCGCTCGTCGGGCGCCTGCTCGCCCGCCTCACCGGGCAGATCAAGACGGGGCACGAGGTCAAGGAGCAGATTCGGACGAAGTTGGACAGCCGCGTCTCGCAACTGCTCGTCGGGCTGAACGACCTTCTGATGCGCACCGAAGTTGAGGTGCACCGGAAAGGCATGAAGGGCATCGCCGTCATCGTGGACAATCTCGACCGCGTCACCTACAAAGACCTCGGCAACGGTCGCACCTCACATGACGCGCTCTTCATCGAACACGGCGACCAGTTGCGTGCGCTCAGGTGCCACACGGTCTACACCGTGCCCATCTCCATGATATACGGCCTGAGCGCCCGGAACTTGGACAACATCTTCACCCGCCGCCACGTGCTGCCGATGATTAAGACGCACGAGCCGCGCGCGAAAGGCGGAGGCGATTGCGTCGAGGGGCTCGCCCGCCTGCGCGAGATCATCGGCCAACGCATTGACATCGGGACGCTGTTTGGGCCGGAGGCCGTCGCTCACCTCTGTCGCGCCTCTGGCGGGCACCCGCGCGACCTAATGAGGCTCGTCCGCCAGAGCATCGAGGACACCGACGAGGGGCCGCCTGTCACACTAGCTGCCGTGAAACGCGCCGAGTCGAGTCTCATTTCGGATTTCAGCCGCATGATTCCGGAGGATTATTACGGCCTGTTGGTGGCCGTCTCCCAGACGAACGAGATCAAGAGAGACGGAGACCACCAGAAGATGCTTTTCAGCCAGAGCGTGCTGGAATACCCGAAGGAAGCCGACGAGACCGAGCCTTGGCACGACGTACACCCTGCGGTGCAACAGCTCAAAGGCTTTCAGGAGGCGCTGAAGAATGAGCGTGCGAGATTTACAGGCGAAGCCTGAGACGGTTGCCGAGCCGGAGGGCGTAGTCATCCGCCGCCTCGCCCGCGCCCTCGACTACGCCGAAGGCTTCTGGCTCGGCTTCGCCAAGTGCAACTCCCCGGCGCAACGTCGCAAGATTGTCGCCGACTGCGAAGCCCTGCTTCACCCGCTCAAAATCCGCCCCCTCGAAATCGAACTCACCGAGCCGATAACAAACCTCCTGCCGGTCATTCGCGAACACCTCACGCGCGCGGGCAACACCCGCGCGCGTGAGAAGGGTAGTTCACGCCCCGCCGCTCAGACTGACAAGCTGGCAATCTTCGTCTACGGCCTTGAACACTCCATCCCTTCGCGCGAGGCGTACCCGCCGCTCCTCTCCTCGCTCAACCTCAGCCGCGAACTCTTTCGCGAGCAACTTCCCCACCCGCTCGTCCTCTGGCTCCCCGACTATGCCCTTACTGCCTTCGCCCGCAAAGCCCCCGACTTTTGGGCCTGGCGCAGTGGACTCTATGAATTCGCGCCTGAGCGTGAGCTAATAGACCAATCATTAGCGGCAGTACGCGAACAAGCGATGTACGTTACCGAAAGTCTGCCCGAACAGGCCAAGCGGGAGCGGCTCACGATGCTTAAGGGGCTACTCGACGATTATCGTGAGTTGGGCGACGGCCCACGTGAGCAGAATGCACGGGCACATATTCTGCTTGAGCTAGGTCTTATACATGACATGCTTGGTGAATTGTTTGAAGCAAGACAGGCATATGAAGCGGCGCGGTTAATATGGCGGAATCTCAAAAACGAGTTAGATGAGGCAACGGCGCTGCACCAGTTGGGCAGGCTCGCTCAAGCTATAGGTGAGTTGGACGAGGCGAGGCGGCTCTACGGCGAGAGCATGGAGATTAACAAGAGACTCGGCGACCAGGGCGGCGTCGCTGCCGCCCTGCACCAGTTAGGCAGGCTCGCGCAAGACGAGGGCAAGTTGGACGAGGCGAGGCGGCTCTACCGGGAGAGTCTGGAGATTGTCAAGAGACTCGGCGACCACAGCGCAGTTGCTACTACACTGCACAATCTGGCGATACTCGCGCAAGACGAGGGCAAGTTGGATGAGGCGAGACGGCTCTGCGCCGAGAGCATGGAGATTAACAAGAAACTCGGTAACCAGAGTGGCATCGCCTACACGCTGCACCAGTTGGGCAGGCTCGCTCAAGCTATAGGTGAGTTGGACGAGGCGAGGCGGCTCTACGGCGAGAGCATGGAGATTAACAAGAGACTCGGCGACCAGGGCGGCATGGCTCTGCTACTCGGGCAGTTAGGGCGTCTTGCGGAGAAGGAAGGGGACGTGAAGGCAGCAGCGAAGTCATATCGGGAGGCGCTGGATATTTTTGAGAGGTTGAAATCACCATACGCAGAGTTGGTACGCAGGTACTTACAGGAACTGGAGAGTAGATTATCTTAACGTGAGGTGGCTAACGCTTTTTTGCGGTTCGTTGGAGCCGTCTAATTCCCTCACTTTTCATTCTGCTCGGCAGCTCATACGGCAAATCCAGTTCATCGTCAATCAGCACGTCAACCCAGACGTTCGCGGCGCGGGCGTATTGGAGGAGCACGGGGAGCGCGGGTTCGCGGGTGCCGAGTTCGTATTGTGAGACGTTGCTGCGGAAGAGCTCTTCGCTGAAGCCGAGGTGCTCAAGCATTCCGCTCTGAGATAATCCTAAAGCCAGACGAATACGGAGCAGCTTTTCGGCGAGGCGGGCCGACTTGGTGCGGGCGTGTTTGCTCACCGGGAGTGGCCTCCCGGTGAAACATTGAGCTTGACATCTGACCGCGCGGGGGATACTATCGTATCCAGCGTGACCTTGCGGGGTTTCGTCGCCAAGAGAGTAGGTGGTCTCTCACTGCGGGCGACGGCCGTCATTCCGTTTCTGAGGATGAGGCGCGCATCAGGTCGTTGCCGGCGGTTTCAAAGATAGAGCGGGCGCATGATAGCAGAAGCGTCGCGCGTTTGTTCAAGCCCCGCTCAAGGGGGATTCATCCTGCGCCTCACGCGCAGATTAATAATTGAAGAGGCTTGCCCCGCGCCGTAAGGGTAGGCGCGCGGGGCGGCGGGCGCGTGCGGGCTGGCCCTGGCGTGAGGTGGGACGCGGGCCGGCCCCGCGCCCGCGCTCGTTTTACGGTTGGAATCTTTTAATGATGAGAGACGCGGAGCGGCCGTTGATTCTGTTCGCGGAAGATAACGAGACGGTGAGGCTCGCGTTGAAGGAGACGCTGGAACTCGAAGGCTGGCGGGTGGAGGCGGGCGCGGACGGGCGGGCGGCGCTGGCGCGGCTCGAAGGCGGCGGGCGTTACGACCTCTTGCTGTTTGACGACGAGATGCCGGGCGTGAGCGGGTTGGAGTTGACGAGGCGGGCGCGCGCTCTCTCGCACCGGCGGCGCACGCCGGTCGTCGTCGTCTCGGCCAGCGAGGTCGGCGCGGAGGCGAGCCGGGCCGGCGCGGACGCGTTCCTGCGCAAGCCGGACGACATGCGGAGTGTGGCCGCGGTGGTGGCGCGGCTGCTCGCTCTTTCTGCCCGCCGATGACTGCCCGCCGCCTTCAATCGCAAATCAAAAATCTAAAATCAAAAATTCATTGCTCGGATGCGCCGGTCTCGTACTCGCGGAGTTTGCGGTAGAGGGTGCGGGCGGAGATGCCGAGCAGCGCCGCGGCGCGCTCGCGGTTGCCGCCGGCCTCTTCGAGGACGCGGAGGATGTGTTGGCGTTCGAGCTGTTCGAGCGTGACGGGCGCGCCGTTGGCGGGGGCGGCGGGCGCGGCCGAGTCGGCGCGGGCGGCCAGGGCCGGGAGGAGCTGGGCGGCCTCGATGGTGTCGGAGGCGGCGAGGGCGGCGGCGCGCTCCAGGGCGTTGCGCAGCTCGCGGACGTTGCCGGGCCAGTCGTAGGCCGCCAGGCGGTGCCGGGCCTCCTCGGAGAGGTCGAGGGCGGGGCGGTTGAAGCGCTCGCGGTTGAGCGAGAGGAAGTGCTCGACCAGCGCCGGGATGTCTTCGCGGCGTTGGCGCAGCGGCGGGATGTGGAGCGAGATGACGTTGAGGCGGTAGAAGAGGTCGGCGCGGAAGCGCCCGGCCTGCACGTCGTCGGCGAGGTTGCGGTTGGTGGCCGCGATGACGCGCACGTCGGCCGCGCGGTCGCGCGTCGAACCCACCCGGCGGAAGCGCCCCTCTTCGAGGAAGTGCAGGAGCTTGACCTGCGTCTGGGCGGGCATCTCGCCGACCTCGTCGAGGAAGAGCGTCGAGGAGTCGGCCGCCTCGATCAGGCCGCGCTTGGTGGCGGTCGCGCCGGTGAAGGCCCCGCGCTCGTGGCCGAAGAACTCCGACTCGAAGAGCGACTCGGGCAGGGCCGCGCAGTTGACGGCGATGAGCGGCGAGTCGGCCCGCGCCGAGCGCGCGTGGATGAAGCGCGCGAGCACGTCCTTGCCCGTCCCCGACTCGCCCGTGATGACGACGGTCGAGTCGGCGCGCGCCGCCGTCTCGGCCAGCGCCACCAGACCTTCCATCGCCGGGCTGCGGTAGACGAGCGGCGAAGAGTCCTCGGCCGACGGCGGCCGCACGGCGTCCCTCAAGCTCGCGTTCTGGCGGACGAGCCGGCGCTTCTCGTCGGCCTTGCGGACGACGGCCTCGATCTCGTCGAGCGTCGCGGGCTTGGTGAGGTAGTCGTAGGCCCCGAGCCGCATGGCCTCGATGCCGGTGCCGAGCGAGGTGTCGGCCGTGAGCATGATGACCTCGGGCGGGTCTTCGAGCTTGCGCACCTCGCGCAGGGTGTCGAGGCCGGAGAGGCCGGGCATGCGGATGTCCAAGAGGAGCACGTCGAAGTCCGACTTCGAGAGCGCGTCGAGCGCCTCCTCGCCCGAGGCGGCCGGCGACGAGTCGAACCCCATCCGGGCGATCTGATCCGTGATCAGCCCGCGCAGCACCGAGTCGTCGTCCACGACCAACACGCGAATTTTTCTGCTCATAGGTTCGGCGGCCTGAAGACAAGGAGATGGGCGACCAAGTCGGCAGAGAGTCGGGGCCGCATCTTAACACCTGAAGGGCGCGGGGGGGCAACGATTTTTGATTTTAGATTTTTGATTTGCGATTGCAGACAGCACGGCTGTTCTCTTCTGTCTTCCAATC
>DASZKF010000432.1:0-3481 GCA_035947355.1 Pyrinomonadaceae bacterium
CGGGCTACTGACCGCTTACTGCCCGGTCAGCGAGATCGGCTTCGCCTTCAACCGCTTCGAGTAGGCGACGTAGAGGCGGTAGCCGAGGAGCAGGGCGAGGATGGCGGCGAAGGCGTAGGGCTTGGTCGTGTCGGACTTGACGAGCAGGTAGTAGTGGAGTGCGCCGGCGGCGGCCGAGACGTAGGTGAGGCGGTGGAGCTTCTGCCAGCGCTTGCCGCCGAGCCGCTTAATCATCTTGTCCGTCGAGGTGACGGCGAGCGGGATCATCAGGGAGAAGGCGAGCATGCCGACGGCGATGAAGGGCCGGCGCGCCACGTCGCGCGCGATGTCGCCGGCGGCGAAAGATTTGTCGAACCAGACGTAGGTCAGCAGGTGCAGCGCGCCGTAGAAGAAGGCGTAGAGGCCGAGCGTGCGGCGCAGCCGGACGAGCCACTGGAGGCCGGTCAGCTTGCGCAGAGGCGTGACGGCCAGAGTCAGCAGCAGGAAGACGAGCGTCAGCGTGCCCGTCATCCGCGTCACGAAGTCGAGCGGGTTCGCCCCCAACTGGCCGCGCCCCCAGTCCCACCCCAAAAGCGCCAGCGGCACCAGGCTGTTCACGAAGACGAGCAGCTTGTAGAACTTGATGTCGGGCATAAAGCAGTAGACAGTAGACAGTAGTCAGTAGACAGTAGGAAGACCTTCGGCATCGGGTCGTCAGCATTTCAGCGCCAGCGGCCGTCAAAGAGCCTACTGACTACTGACTACTGTCTACTCTAAAAGTAGTATTTCAAATCCATCCCCGCATAAAGCCCCGCGACCTGTTCGGCGTAGCCGTTGAAGGGGAGCGTCGGGCGGCGGCCGAACTCGCCGATGCGCCGCTCGGTGGCCTGGCTCCAGCGCGGGTGCGGGACCTCCGGGTTGACGTTCGAGAAGAAGCCGTACTCGTCGGGTGCTTGTAGGTTCCAGGTCGTCGGCGGCACCTGCGCGACGAGGCGGACGCGGACGACGGACTTGATGCTCTTGAAGCCGTACTTCCAGGGCACGACCAGCCGGAGCGGCGCGCCGTTCTGGTTAGGAAGCGGCTCGCCGTAAAGCCCGGTCGCCAGAATGGTCAGGGGGTGCAGCGCCTCGTCGAGCCGCAGGCCCTCGACGTAGGGCCACGCGAGCGCGTCGGTCTGCGGGATGTTGCGGCGCTCGGGGTCGTTCGCCGTCTCGAAGGCGACGTACTGTGCGCCGCCGAGCGGCTCGACCTCCTTGAGCAGAGACGCCAGGGGGAAGCCGAGCCAGGGGATGACCATTGACCAGCCCTCGACGCAGCGGAAGCGGTAGACGCGATCCTCCGGCGTGAAGAGCCGCGTCAGCTCGTCCACGTCGAAGACCCTCGGCCTTCTGACGAGGCCCTCGACCGAGACCGCCCACGGCCGCGTGACGAGCGCCTGCGCCCGCCGCGCCGGGCTGTACTTGTCCGTTCCGAACTCGTAGAAGTTGTTGTAGCTCGTCACGCCCCGGTAGGGCGTCACCTCCTCGCCGGGCAGTCCCCACTGGCGGGCAGCGCCTTGCGTGCCGGGCGCGGCGCGGCCCGAGGGCGTCGGCTGCTGGATGTCGGGCGCGAGCAGCCGCCGGTAGAGGAAGCCGGTGGCGACGGTCGAGCCGGCGAAGGCCGCCGCCACCGCCGCCCCGCGCATGAATGAGCGGCGGTTCAGGTAGACCCTCCGGTCGGTGATCTCGCTGCTCTTGATCTCTTCAGGCTTCTTAATCAGCATCCGAAATCCTCGACGCCCCGGGTAAATTACGCGGCCGCCCGGCCGACGGATTGCCTCACCCGAAACGTTTTAACCGCCGCGCCCGCGCCGACGATTTTACACCCTGCCGGCACCCGCCGCCCCCCGCCTGTTAATCAGGCCGCCGCCCCTTCTTATTCCGTCCGGGTGGCGCGGCGCGCGCGCCCGCGGAGGCCAACCCTCGCGCGCGGGGCGGCATCCAAAGAGACGCGAAAAAGCCTGTCGGGCTCGTTTCCCGCCGGGACAAAAGACCCGAGAGAGCGCGCGGCCTTTGCGCGCTCTCGCCGACTGGGCTTTCGCCGATTACCCGCGCGTGAGTCGGGCAGGAGAAACGTGATGAAGAACCTTTATTCGAAATTCGCCGCAATCATCCTCGCGTTCGCCGCGACCTTCGGCGTGACGGCCGTCCCGGCCGCGGCTCAGTCCGGGCGGGAGAGCCGCGCCGAGGCGGGCTCGCGCGTCCGCGCGCCGCTCAACTTCGCGGTGCTCATCCAGGACGACCTCGTGTCGCGCGTCGGCAACGAGATCAAGACCACGGCCGAGTTCATCCGCGAGCTGCCCGAGGGCTCGCAGGTGATGGTCGGCTATATCCGGGCCGGCTCCCTCCAGGTGCGCCAGCCCTTCACGGCCGACCTGGAGCGGGCCGCCAAGGCGCTGCGCGTCCCCGTCGGCTCGACGGCCGTCTCGCCCTACAACCCTTACGTCGAGGTGCGCGAGGCGCTCAAGCTCTTCCCCGAGGCGGGGACGAACCGCAACGCGCTGCTGCTCATCTCCGACGGCCTCGACGCCTCGCGCGGCTTCGACTTCGCGAGCTCGGTCACGTCCGTTGACCTCGACCGCGCCGTCCGCGAGGCGAAGAAGCGCGAAGTCGCCGTCTACGCGTTCTACGCCCCTTCGGCGGGCCTGACGAGCTGGAACCACCGCGCCATCAACCTCGGCCAGAGCGCGCTCAACCGCATCTCCGACCGGACCGGGGGCCGCGCCTTCTTCCAGGGCAACGGCTTCGTCACCTTCGACGCCTACTTCAAGCGCCTGAGCAAGGCCATCAACGAGCGCGAAGGCGCCTACTAAACCCGGCCCGCAAGGCCGAACCTGAGTTCGGAACAGAAGCCCGACCGTGAGGGAGGGCGTTGGAGGTTACGACAGCCTCAACGCCCTCCCTCACGGTCGGGCTTCTGTTCCGAACTCGAAACTCGAAACTCGAAACTTCTTTGCCTTGGTTCCGAACGGTGCTAAAGTGCTCGGGCGGCGCGCCGGCCGGCAGTTTCCCGCGAGCGCCCGCCGAAGCTCACGCCATGAGAGGAGACCGAGCGAGCGAGTTCTGCCTGATCGTCGAGGGCGCGTACCTGACGGTCTCCGAGGCCGAGCACGCCCTGCGCGACCCCTTCATCGAGGACTGGGTCGAGCAGACCGGCCGCTTCCGCATTCACAACCTCAACGAGATGGAGGTCGTGCCCGGCGTCACGCTCGGGCAGCTGGGCGTCGAGATGATAGACGACGGCGTGTTCGAGATCGCCAGCCACGACCCCGAACACCCCCTCACCGAACACAAGGCGCGCGGCGTCGCCGAAGCCCTCCGCCGGCAGGACATGTTCGAAGAGGTCAGCGTCGAGCCGCGCGACCTCGCCGAAGAATAAGTTTCGAGTTGCGGGTTTCGAGTTTCGAGTTTGTGCCGCGTTGGTTGAGCCTCTCAACGCGCGCCGCCCGAACTCGAAACTCGA
>DASZKF010000433.1:0-2784 GCA_035947355.1 Pyrinomonadaceae bacterium
TCGGGCTTCCGCTGTCACTCGTCGTTCCTGTCCGCCTTGCTGCTCGATGCGGCGGATGAGGTTCGAGAGGCGGGGGTCGCGGCGCAGGGCGTCGAAGCGGGGGTCAGACTTGAGGAGGATCATGCCGGGGTGGCGGTCGGCGTAGGACTTCTCCAGCCACTCGAAGGCGCGCTCGTGGTCGCCGAGGCCGGCGTAGACGACGGCCATGAAGTAGGGCGAGACGTAAGCCCGGGCCGAGCGCTCGCGCAACTCTTCGAGCACCTTCTGCGCGACGGCCCGCCGCCCCGCGACGGCGTAGGCGTGGCCGAGCGCCGCTATCGTCTCCGGGTCTTCGCCCATCAGCTCGCGCGCCCTCAGAAATTCCTCGACCGCCTCCTCGGCGCGGCCCGGCTGCTGGAGGTAGACGTAGCCGAGGTAGAGGTGCGCGACGCCGAACCGTTCGTCCACCTCGATGGTCTTGCGCAACTGCTCGATGGCGCGGTCGTACTGCCGGGCGTAGTAGAGGTAGAGGCCGGCGTTGGCGCTGATGATCGGGGCCAGCGGGTCGAGCTCCTGCGCGCGCTTGATCTCGGAGAGGGCCTCGCCGAAGCGGCCGACCTGCACGAGGTAGGAGGCGTACCACTGGTGCGCGGTCGCGTAGTTCGGGTTGAGTTCGAGCGCGCGCTCGAAGTCGCGGCCCGCCTCCTCCCACTGCCAGTCGTAGGCCATGCGGACGAAGGCGAGCGACGTGTGCGCCTCGGCCAGCGTGTTGTCCAGGGCGAGCGCCCGCTGGGCCGCGGCGCGCGCCTTCGGCATCGCCTCGCGCGGCGGGACGATGCTGTAGTCGCTCATCAGCGAGTAGGTGTCGGCCAGTCCCGCGTAGGCGAGCGCGTAGGAGGGGTCGCGCTCGATGGCGGCGTTGAAGTACGAGACGGCCTTGCGGAAGCCCTCCTCGGTGCGCTTGTTCCAGAAGTAGCGGCCGCGCAGGTAGTCTTGGTAGGCCGCGTTGTCGCTGGTGTAACGCTTCGGGTCGGCGGGCGCGGCCCCGCCGCGCAGGCGCGAGCGCAGCCGGGCCGCGATCGCGCGCGCGATCTCCTCCTGCACGGCGAGCACGTCCGAGAGCTTGCGGTTGTACTTCTCGCCCCAGAGCTGCGTGCTGTCGTGACCGTCTATCAGCTCGACGCTGACCGTGAGGTCTTCGCCGCGCTGCGCGACCGCGCCCGTCAGCACCGCCCCGACGCCCAGCTCGCGCGCGACGCGGGCCGGCTCGACGTCGCGCCCCTTGTAGCGGAAGACCGAGTTGCGCGACATCACCTTGAGGCCCGGCGCGGGCGAGAGGCTGTTGATCAGGCTCTCGGTGATGCCGTCGCAGAGGTACTCGGCCTCGGGGTCGCCGCCCACGTTGGCGAAGGGCAGGACGGCGATGGCGTCTATGTTGGCGCGCCGCGCCGTCAGGCGGTTGACGACGACGTAAGCGCCGGCCGTGAGCACGAGGAGCACGAGCGCGGCGGCCGCCCACGCCACGAGCCTGCCCCTGAGCGCGGGCGGCGCGGTGTCGAGGCGGCGCGCGGCGCGCGTCCGAAAGGCCCGCGTGGCGAAGCCGGTGCGCGCGGCCGGGTGCGGAGAGGTTCGGGCGTGCGCCGTCGCGGTGTGCAGGCCCTCCGGGGGGCGCGTGCGGGCCGTCGCGGCCGGGGCGGCCCGCGTCTCGCCCGGCGCGAGTTCGAGCGCAGCGCGCGCCGCGCGCAGGTCTTCGAGCAGCTCCGAGGCGCTCTGGTAGCGCGCGCGCGCGTCCTTTGCGAGGGCGCGGTCAATCACGCTTTGCAGCTCGGGCGGGGCGTCCGGCACGTACTCGGCGAGCGACGCGGGCTCGCGTTCGAGGATGGCGACGACGACGTGGCTCTGCGTCGCGCCGACGAAGGGCGGCCGCCCCGTGAGCATCTCGTAGAGGACGGCGCCGAGGCTCCAGATGTCGGTGCGCGCGTCTACGGGTTGCCCCTGCGCCTGCTCGGGCGACATGTACCAGGTCGTGCCCATCACGGCCCCCGGCTGCGTGTGGGCGGCCAGCGTCTCGGCCTCGCGGTCGCGCTCGGAGAGTGCGCGCCCGCGCTCGACGAGCTTGGCGAGGCCGAAGTCGAGGACCTTGACGTAGCCGTCGGGCCTGACCATAACGTTCTCGGGCTTGACGTCGCGGTGGACGACGCCGGCGGCGTGCGCGGCCTCGAGCGCCTCGGCGACCTGCGCGGCGAGGTCTACGGCGTCGGCCGGGTCGAGCGGCCCGCGCTTGATGGTCTGGCGCAGCGTCTCGCCCTCGACGAACTCGGTGGCGATGTAGTGGCGGTCGCCGGCCAGCCCGATCTCGTAGATGGTGATGATGTTCGGGTGGTTGAGGGCCGAGGCGGCGCGCGCCTCCTGCTCGAAGCGGCGGACGCGGTCGGCGTCGCGCGTGTGCTCGGCGAGCAGGAGCTTGAGGGCGAGCCGGCGGCCGAGGCGCGTGTCCTCGGCGAGGAAGACCTCGCCCATGCCGCCGCGGTCGAGTCTGCGGATGATGCGGTAGTGCGAGATGAGCGAGTCGGAGACCAAGGGGGTTTCGGCGTTGCCTCGAAAAGCCCGGATGAAAGTGGCCCGGGGGCAGTCGCGGGCCGGGGCGGTCTGAGAAGGAGCGTGCCGGGGGCGGCCCCCGCCGGGCGCGCGGTGTGCGATGCGCGCGCATTATAGCAGTTTCGAGTTTCGAGTCACGAGTTTCGAGTTCAGAAGCCCGACCGTGAGGGAGGGCGTTGATGTTAGCGCCAGCGCGGGCGCCCTCCC
>DASZKF010000434.1:0-3055 GCA_035947355.1 Pyrinomonadaceae bacterium
CCGCGAGCGGCGGCGCGTCGGGCAGCGCCTCGGGAGTCCCGGGCGTCGCGGCCTCGCCGGAGGGCGGGACGGCCGCCTGCTCGGCCGGCTTGAGCAGCTCGGCCACGAGCCCCGTGCTGCCCCGGTGTTCGAGCCAGTGGCGGTAGGTGACGGTGATGACGGCGATGACGGGGATGGCGAGGAAGATGCCGGCCACGCCCGCCAGCTCGTGCCCGGCCAGGATGGCGAGGATGACGGCGAGCGGGTGGAGGTGGATGCCCGAGCCGATGATCCGCGGGTAGACGAAGTAGTCGTGCACGACGCGCAGCACGCCGAGGAAGAGGAGCACGGCCACGCTCTTGCCGGCCCCGTCGAACCCGGCCACGACGCCCGCAATGATGGCGACGATGAGCGGCCCGAGCAGCGGGATGAACTCCAGGACGCCGGCCACCACCCCGAGGACGAGCGCGTAGCGGACGCCGAGGATGACGAAGGCGATGGTGCAGACGCTTCCGATGAGGAGGCAGGCGATGAGCTGCGCGCGGATGTAGGCGGCGAGCGTCTGGTTCACGTCCTGGAAGAACTCGTCGCCGCGCCAGCGCAGGCGGCCCTGCGGCAGCATCCGCAGGGCCGAGCGCTTGAAGCTGTCGGCGTCCTTCAGGAAGAAGAAGGCGAGGATGGGGACGAGGATGAGCCACGGCAGCTTGCCGAGGATTTCGACGGCGCTCGTGAAGCCCTCGCCCGTCACGTAGTTGCCGACCCCGTTGATGGCCCCCGTCACCCGCTCGTTGGCGAAGGTGCGCACCGAGGGCGGCAGGCCGAGCCGCTCGTAGAACTGGTTGAGGCTGTTGGCGCGCTCCCGCGCGTTCGTCAGGTAGGTCGGGGCGTTCTTGGCGAACTCGTTGAGCTGCGTCCCGAGCCGCGGCAGGAGCGCCGACGCGCCGACGGCGAGCGAGCCGAAGATGGCGACGTAGACGATGGCGATGGCCCCGGCGCGCGGCAGCGCCCGCTCCTGCCCGAAGACCTTGAAGGGGCGGCGGACGAACTCGACGAGCGGCGAGACGAGGTAGGCGAAGAAGACGCCGAGGACGATGACGAGCAGGATGCCCGTCAGCGCGTAGAAGACCCAGAGCACGCCCTTGATCGAGTAGTAGAGGACGAGGCCGACGAGCACGACCCACAGCAGCGAGCGCGTCGCGAGCCGCAGGATGATGCGCGCCTTCGCCTCGGCGAGGCTCAGCTCGGCGTCGGCCTCGGGGCGCCCGACGCCCGTCTCCTGCCGCCCGATGATGTCGCCGCGTTCCGCCACGCCGTCCGAATTCCTCAGCTAGCTACCGGGGAGAGGTAACATCATGCACCAAGTCGGCGCGCGAGACAATCCTCAGCCTGGGAAAGGCAGCGGGGGCGAGCCCCTTCCCGACCTGCGAATTGTCGTGCGCCGAGTGATAACACTCAGGGCGCGCGAAATTGCGGTCGGGAAGGGGGCTCGCCCCCGCTCGCGTCGCAAGCCGCCTAGGCTTCAGTGATCGTAGTCGTCGTACTCTTCGTCGCCGCCGCGCATGGCGAGCTCGGCGGCCGGCTCCCAGACGAGGCCGCGCCACTCGTCGGTGGCGTCTATGACCTGGAGCGCGGCGAGCGGCTGCGCGGGGTTGCGTTCGAGCCGGAGCACCTCGGCGACCGTCTGGAGCGTCGTCCCCCGCGCGTCGGGGACGGTCAGGCGGACGCGGCTGCCCACGTCGGGCAGCTTCTCCAGGTGGACGAGCGCGCCCTGCGGCCCGACGTTCTCCGTCTCGCCCTCGACGACGACGTGCTCGCCCGAGCGCTCGTCGTCCCACTCGGCGCTCACCGCAATCTTGACCATGTAGCGCGGGCCTGAACGCTGCTCAGTAGAGAAGTTGGCCGACATGTCGGGCCTCCACGGAAAACTCGGATTCTTCGGTGCGTTATAAGTAAACGACGAAAGCGGCCGGAAATCAGTTTCGAGTTCCAAGTTCCAAGTTTCAAGTTAAAGACAGCTTTCTTCCGGCCGAAGCTCAAGGCCGGAACGCGAACTTGAAACTCGAAACTTGGAACTCGAAACTTCCTTATTCTTCCTCGTGCGCGCGCAGGCGTTCGAGGACGGAGAAGTCTTCGAGCGTGGTCGTGTCGCCGGAGACGGAGCCGCTGGAGGCGATCTCGCGGAGCAGCCGGCGCATGATCTTGCCCGAGCGCGTCTTCGGGAGCGCGTCGGTGAAGCGCACCTCGTCGGGGCGGGCCAGCGCCCCGATCTCGCGCGCGACGTGGCGGCGCAGCTCCTCCTTCAGCTCGTCCGAGGCCTTGCGCTCGCCTTCGAGCGTGACGAAGGCGACGATGCCCTGCCCCTTCAGCTCGTCGGGACGGCCGACGACCGCCGCCTCGGCCACGGCGTCGTGCGAGACGAGCGCGCTCTCGACCTCCATCGTCCCCAGGCGGTGGCCGCTGACGTTAATCACGTCGTCCACGCGCCCCATGATCCAGAAGTAGCCGTCCTGGTCGCGGCGCGCGCCGTCGCCGGCGAAGTAGACGCCGTCTATCTCCGACCAGTACTGCTTGCGGTAGCGCTCGTCGTCGCCCCAGATGGTGCGCAGCATCGAGGGCCAGGGGCGGCGTATGACGAGCGCTACCGCAAGACCTATTTCGGCGAGATCGAGGGGATGTACTTCGCCGGCGACGGCGCGCGGCGCGACCGGGACGGCTATTTCTGGATCATGGGCCGCGTTGATGATGTCATAAACGTCAGCGGCCACCGCCTCGGCACGATGGAGATCGAGAGCGCGCTCGTCTCGCACGAGGCGGTCGCCGAGGCCGCGGTCGTCGGGCGGCCCGACGAGTTGAAGGGCCAGGCGGTCGTCGCCTTCGTCACGCTCGAAGGCACGCGGCGAACGACGGACGAGTTGAAAGAGGAGCTGCGCCGCCACGTCGCGCGAGAGATAGGCGCGCTCGCACGCCCCGACGAGATACGCTTCAGCGACGCGCTCCCGAAGACGCGCTCCGGCAAGATCATGCGCCGGCTGCTCCGCGAGATCGCCACCTCCGGCGCTGCGCACGGCGACACGAC
>DASZKF010000435.1:0-4744 GCA_035947355.1 Pyrinomonadaceae bacterium
CGGCCCCACCTGATTAGCAAGCCATTCCATAGTGATAGACGCTGAGGTGTGAGCGCGGGACGATGAACTAAGAACCTGTTTTCAGCTCGCCGCCCACCGTCCCGCGCCCGACGTTTCCTTTCAGTCGCCCGCGGCCGCCTCGCGGCGCAGGCCCGGGGCGACGGTGATCTGGTAGAGGGGGGAGATCAGAACGTTCTCCGGCTCGGGGTTGCCGGCCGCGAGGAGGTGGAACTGCGGCACCTTGCCGGTGAGCGTCCCCAGCCGGAAAAGCTCGTGGCCGACGGGCGGCGTCCCGGTGACTTTCTCGCCGCCGGCCGCGAGTTCCGAGACGGCGCGGCGCAGCGCTTCGAGCCGCGGCCCCGCGTCGCCGCCGCCGGAGAGCGCGTGTTTCACCTGCACGGGCCTCGACTCGTCCTTGAGCAGCGGGTAGCGCAGCCCCTCGTAGGCCGGGACGTTGCGCGCGATGTCGAGGAAGATGGTGCTCGAAGACATCTGGAAGCCGAGGTCTACGCCGAGCGCCGAGGCGAGCTGCGAGGTGATCGCCCAGTCGGGCTTCGCCTGGTGGACGGGCTGGATGGACTGGCGGACGCGCTGCACCAGCCCGCCGTTGTTCGTGAAAGTGCCGTCCGCCTCGGCGAAGGACGCGGCGGGGAAGACCACGTCGGCGTGGCGCGTCGTCTCGGTCTGGAAAAGCTCCTGCACGGCGAGGAAGTCGAGGCGCGCGAGCG
Source organism: Pyrinomonadaceae bacterium (assembly GCA_035947355.1). GTDB lineage: Bacteria > Acidobacteriota > Blastocatellia > Pyrinomonadales > Pyrinomonadaceae > QHXN01. The sequence continues at coordinate 729 of DASZKF010000435.1, forward strand.
CGTCCTCGCGCCCTTCGAGGTGCGCGGGCAGGAAGCTGCCGGCGACGTACATGGCGCGCACTTCGCGGCCGGCCGCGTCGAGCATCTCCAGCGGGTTCAGAGCGCCCGACATCAGGCCGAGGTCGTGGACGCCGACGCTGTTGTTGAAGAGCGGCAGCGGGTGGAAGAGGAAGCGCCGGCCCTCGCGCTCGCCGAAGGCGGCCGGCAGGCCCGCGAGCGCGGCCTGCGCCTCGGCCGAAAGCTCGCCGCCGAACATGACGACCACGTCGCCCGAAGCCTCGCTCAGGATTTGGCTCGCGCGGCCGATCTCGTCCGGCTCGACGCCGAGCGCGCGCGCGGCCGACTCCGCATCGCCCGGCGAGAGCAGCGCGAGCACGGCCGCGTCTTCGGTGCCGGGAAGGATGTGCACGAACTGCGCGGCCTGCTCCTTGAGGCGGATGGGCACGCTGTTGAAGACGACGAGCTTCGCGCCGCCGTTGCGCACGGCCTGGCGTATCTGGCGGCCCGTCAGGGGCTGCAACTCTTCGGGCTCCCCGCCGACGAGCAGGATGACCGCGGCGTGGCGTATGTCGCGGTGCGTGGCGACGGGCGCGCCGAGGTTCTCGAAGAAGGGCGCGAGCGAGAACGCCTCGGTCGCCGTGTACTTGTCGGTGCCGGCGACCTCGCGCGCGAAGCGGAGCAAGGCCCAGTTCGACTCGTTCGTCAGGCGCGGGCTTCCGACGACGCCGACGGATCGGCCGCCGTGCGCGTCCAACACCTCGCGCAGCCTCGCGGCGGCGAACCTGACGGCCTCGTCCCACGTCGCCGGGATCAGCTTGCCGCCCTTCTTGTAGCGGACGAGCGGCGTGCGGATGCGCTCCTCGTGGTTGACGAAGGGGTGCGCGAAGCGCCCCTTGATGCAGAGGAACTCGCCGTTGTGGCCGTTGACGTAGCGGTCGCGCGCGACGACTCTCATGACCTCGCCGGCGCGCGAGCCGACCGAAAGCTGGCAGCCGTCCGAGCAGAAGGTGCAGGTCGAGGTGGTGCGCGAGAGTTCCCACGGCCGCGTCTGGTGGCGGTACGTCGCGTCGAGGAGCGTGCCCGTAGGGCAGACCTCTATGCAGTTGCCGCACTGCGAGCAGTTGAGCCAGCCGCCGTAGGTGCCGATGACGGTGTGCGCGCCGCGCCCGCCGGCCTCGATGGCGTCCTCGCCCATCCACTCGTCGCAGACCCTCGTGCAGCGCTTGCAGAGGATGCACCGCTGCGGGTCGTTGGCGACGATGGGCGAGAGGAACTTCTCGGGGTGGTAGTTCTTCCGCTCGGTAAAACGCTCTTCGAGCTGGCCCCAGTCGAAGACCATCTCCTGGAGTTCGCACTCGCCGCCGCGGTCGCAGACGGGGCAGTCGAGCGGGTGGTTGACGAGCAAAAACTCGACCATCCCGCGCTGCGCCTTCTCGATCTCCTCCGACGCCGTGGTCACGACCATCCCGTCCGTGCAGGTGATCGTGCAGGACGTTTGCAGCTTCGGCATCTTCTCGATGCGCACCAGACACATCCGGCACGACGCCTGGAGCGCGAGGTCTGCGTAGTAGCAGAAGGACGGGATGGCGAACCCCTTCTCGCGGCACACGTCAATCAGCCGCGCCCCCTTCTCGACCTCGAACTCCTGGTTGTTAATTGTGACTTTGACTAAATCGGCCATGCCTTAAACCCGTTACTTAACCTTATTGATCGTCTGGTCGGGGTGCGCCGGATTGGGAATTACACGCTGATTCGCACAGTCCACGTGTAGATCAAGCTTCTCCAGCACTGTCTGACCAATGAGAACTTCATTGCCGAGAACGAGGGCCTCGTCGGAAGTGCGGCGATTGTTGATGACGACCACGAGGGCTTCGGTCAACGGCACCGATTCGTTCCGCCCCTCAGCGTACTCGACGCCGCGCTCGACGGGGGCCTCCAGCCCCAGTCGGTCAACGACCTCTTTCGGAAGAATGGTGCACACCGCGCCGGTGTCTGCGAGCGCGCTCGTCTCGTATGTCCTTACTTGCTCCGGCGCAATGTAGCCGCGCCGCGCGAGCGTCTCGTCGCCGGCGTTTATTAACCTGACCTGTACCCTCACTTCACCCATAAATCGTGACCGCGCGCACTACCGGACTTAGGCTGTCGGCAAGCCTTCCTCGCCGCGGTCGCCGTTCGAGGACTCGCGCGCGAGGCGGCGGCGGAAGTCCTCGGGGAATTTCTTGATGGCCGACTGGATGGGCCAGGAGGCGGCGTCGCCGAGCGGGCAGAAAGATTTGCCCTCGATGTTGTCCACGATGTCGAGGAGGAGTTGCGCGTCGTCGGGGCGGCCCGCCCCGGCCTCGATGCGCTTGAAGACCTTGACGAGCCAGTCGGTGCCCTCGCGGCAGGGCGTGCACCAGCCGCAAGACTCGTGCTTGTAGAACTCGGTCAGGTTCTTGGTGGACTCGAAGACATCAACCGTGTCGTCCATCACGATGAAGCCGCCGGAGCCGACCGACGAGCCGGCCGCGACCATCCCCTCGTAGTCCATCCGCACGTCCTTCCCCAAAATGTCGGAGGCCGGCATGATGTAGACCGAGGAGCCGCCTGGGATGACGGCCTTGAGCTGCCGCCCGCCGGTGATGCCCTGGCAGTCCTCCATGATGAACTTTTCCATGTCGTCGTAGCCCATCGGCAGCTCGTAGACGCCGGGGCGGTTGACGTGGCCCGAGACCGACCAGAGCTTCGTCCCGCCGCTCTTCTCCGTGCCTAAGTCGCGCCATTCGAGCCCGCCCATCAGGATGATGTCGGGGACGGCCGTCAGGGTCTCGACGTTGTTGACCACGGTCGGGCAGCCGTAGAGGCCGGCGACGGCCGGGAAGGGCGGCTTCATCCGCGGGTGGCCGCGCAAGCCTTCGAGCGAATTCAGCAGCGCCGTCTCCTCGCCGCAGATGTATGCGCCCGCGCCCGTGTGCGTGTAAATCTCGGCGGAGAAGTCGGTGCCTAAAATCCTCTCGCCGAGGAGGCCGGCGGCGCGCGCCTCGTCTAAAGCCGCGTCCATGATCTCGATGAGGTAGCGGTACTCGCCGCGCGTGTAGACGTAGTTGGTGCGCGCGCCGAGGGCGTAGGCCGCAATCAGCATGCCCTCGATGAGCATGTGCGGGTCGCGCTCCATCAGGTAGCGGTCTTTGAAGGTGCCCGGCTCCGACTCGTCGGCGTTGCAGACGACGTACTTCGGCTTCGGCGAGTCCTTCGGCACGAAGCCCCACTTCATCCCGGTCGGGAAGCCGGCCCCGCCCCGCCCCCGCAGCGCCGACTTCTTGACCTCCTCGATCACGTCGGCCGGCGACATCGAGTCGAGGACTTTGCGCAGCGCCCCGTACCCGCCGTTTTGGCGGTAGACGTCGAGCGAGCGCGAGTTCTCCAGATGCACCCGCCTCAGTTGCAGCGGCTCGCAGCCAATCGCGCCAATGAACATAGTCTTAAGTGAATGGTAAATAGTGAATGGTAAATGGTGGTTGAGTGAGACCCGCCCTGAGCGGTAATAAGCCGCAAGGCGGGAGACGCGGAGCCTCTATTCACTATTTGCCATTTACCGCTTTTACCGCACGCCGTTCGGCAGCTCGCCGCTGCGGCACTTGTTGATAATGTCGTCAACCTTCTCGGTCGTCAGGTTCTCGTAGTAGTCGAAGCCGATCTGCATCATCGGGGCGGTGCCGCACGAGCCGAGGCACTCGACCTCCGACAGAGAAAACATCCCGTCCGCGGTCGTCTCGCCGGGCTTGATGCCGAGGCGCTCGGCGCAGTGCTTCGTGATCTTGTTCGCCCCGAGGATTTTGCACGAGAGCGTCTTGCAAATCTGAAGGTGGTAGCGGCCGACCGGCTCGGTGTTGATCATCGAGTAGAAGGTCGCCACCTCCCAGATGTCGGTGATGCGGACGCCGAGGCGGTCGGCCAGGTAAGCCACGCCCGGCGGGTCGAGCCAGCCGCCGCGCTCGCGCTGGACGATGAACATCAGCGGCAGGATGGCCGAGCGC
>DASZKF010000436.1:0-3642 GCA_035947355.1 Pyrinomonadaceae bacterium
GGCGGCGCACGTTGAACCTTTCAACTCACGCCGAACAAACTCGAAACCCGAAACCCGCAACTCGAAACTACTTCGCCGCCGGCATCAGGCTGCGGTCGGCGAGGATTTGTTTGGTGAGGCGGATGCGCTCGTCGCGGATGGAGACGTAGGTCGGGCCTTCGAGCTGGAGGGCGAAGAAGTGCGTGTCGCCTTTGGCTTCGAGGTAGCCGACGAACCAGCCGAGGAAGCGGCCCTCGGCGAGCGGGCCGCCGCCGGTCTTGCCGCTCAGCTTGTAGCCCGGCCCCTCTTCGAGCGTCATGATCTCCTTGACGACCGCCATCGAGCGCTTGGAGACGGGCAGCTCTTCTTTGTAGAGCCGCTTGAGGAATTCGACCTGCTCGTCGGCCGAAATCTTCAGCGTGCTGCCGAGCCAGAAGCGGTCGACGCCGCCCGAGGTGTCCTCGTTGCCGTAGTCGAGCCGCTCGACCATCTCCTTCATCTTCTCGGCGCCGACGCGCGAGGCCAGCTCGCGGTAGTACCAGACGACCGAGCGGCGGAAGGCCGTGCGCAGCGTCTGATCCTGCCACCAGGAGGTGAAGGGGGCGGTGTCGCCGAAGGCCGGGTACTTCTTCGAGTCCCACTTGATCTCGAAGTCGGCGTCGCGGATGACGCCGGTCTCCAGCCCGATCAGCGAGTTCGGGATTTTGAAGGTGGAGAAGGGCGTGAAGCGCTCGGCGGCGCGCGCCGCGTCGTGCCGCTCGTAGCGCCCGCCCTTCAGGCTGTGGAGGACGAAGGTGCCGCGCCTGTCCTTGAAGTAGGCCGAGAGGTCTGGCGGCGGCGAAGCCTCCTCGCGCGGGACGAGCGGCGCGCTCTGGGACTGAGACTGGGCCGGCCCGCCCGGCCCGCCGCCCGCCACACCCTCCGCGCAGCCCGCCGCGGCGAGCAGCGCCGCCATGAAACAGACGCCCAACGAAATTCTCATCAACCACCTCACGAAAGAGATTCGACGAGCCGACTCCGGGGAGACTCGCGCGACCGAGTTTAGCAGGCCCGCCCCTCCGTCCCTAAGCGTGCGGACAAACCGCCCGACGCGCGGTATTATCAGGGCAAGCAAATTAAATGATGAATGCGGAATGATGAATGATGAATGTGACCGAGCCGGTTTCATTAAATTCATCATTCATCATTCCGCATTCATCATTTCTCCCGTGGAGGTCTGATGAACGGAATCCTTCTGGGCGCGGTGGCGGGGCTGGCGGCGACGGTTCCGATGTCGCTGGCGATGAAGTTGATGCACGAGCAGCTGCCGGAGCACGAGCAGTACCCCCTGCCGCCGCGCGCGGTGACGATGGAGGTGGCCGAGCGGGCCGGCGTCCGCGAGCACCTGGACGAGGGCGAGCGCGAGGCGGCGACGTGGGCCGCGCACTTCGGCTACGGCGCGGCGTGCGGCGCGCTCTACGGCGCGCTGGCCGCGGGGCGGAGGGTGCCGCCGCTGGCCGCGGGCGTCGGGTTCGGGCTGGCCGTGTGGGCCGGCAGCTACCTGGGCTGGCTGCCCGCCGCCGGCATCCTGCGGCCGGCGACCGAGCACCCGCCGCGCCGCAACGCGCTGATGATCGCCGCGCACGCCGTCTGGGGCGCCGGCGTCGGCCTCGCCGTCGCGGGCCTCTCCGACGAACGCGAAGAGAGATGAGCGGTGCGGCGGTCATCGGCGTCGGGGCCGCGGAGGCGTCGGGGCGCTGGCGCGCGCTGGCGCTCCTGGGTGCGGCCGAGCTTCTGGCGATGTCGCTCTGGTTCTCGGCCTCGGCCGTCGTGCCGGCCTTACGCGCCGAGTGGCGTCTGACCGAAGGCGAGGCCGGGTGGCTGACGACGGCCGTGCAACTCGGCTTCGTCGCCGGCACGCTTCTTTCGGCGCTCTTGAACCTGCCGGACGTGCTCAGCGCGCGGAAGCTTTTCACGCTCTGCGCCGTCGCGGGCGCGGCCACGAACGCCTGCTTCGGGCTTTTAGCTGAGAGCTTCGCGGTCGGGGTCTTACTGCGTTTCCTCGTCGGCTTCTTCCTCGCGGGCGTCTACCCGCCGGGGATGAAGGTGATGGCGACGTGGTTCCGGCGCGGGCGGGGCACGGCGCTCGGCGTGCTGGTCGGCGCGCTGACGCTCGGCAAGGCCGCGCCGTACCTCTTCAACGCCGTGGGGAGTGCCGACTGGCGCGTGAACGTGCTCGCGGCGTCCGCCTCGGCGGTCGCCGGCGGACTCGTCGTGCTCCTCTTCGTCGGCGACGGCCCGCACGCGACCGCGGCCGCGAAGTTCGACATCCGTCAGGTCGCGCGCGTCTTCTCGAACCGCGGCGTGCGGCTCGCCAACTTCGGCTACTTCGGACACATGTGGGAGCTGTACGCGATGTGGACGTGGGCGCCGGTGATGATCCGCGCGAGCCTGGCCGAGCGGGGCGCGCCGGCTTCGCTCGCGGAGGCGGCCGTCTTCCTGGTCATCGGCGCGGGCGCGGCGGGCTGCGTCGCGGCGGGGCTCTGGGCCGACCGCGCCGGGCGCACGGCCGTCACCTCCGTCGCCATGTGCGTGAGCGGCGCGTGCTGCGTGCTGGTGGGGTTCCTCTACGGCGCGCACCCGGCGCTGCTGCTCGGGGTCGCGGCCCTTTGGGGCGCGAGCGTGGTGGCCGACTCGGCGCAGTTCTCGACCTGCGTGACCGAACTCGGCGACCCGCGCTACATGGGCACGGCGCTGACCGTGCAGACCTGCTGCGGGTTCCTTCTGACGACCGCCTCGATACACCTCGTCCCCGTCCTGGCCGAGGCGGTCGGCTGGCGCTACGCCTTCGCCGCGCTCGCGCCGGGGCCGCTGCTCGGCACGCTCGCCATGCTGCGCTTGCGCGCCCTGCCCGAGGCGTCGAAGATTGCCGGGGGAAGAAAATAAGGAAATAAGGTTTTGGGTGTTAGGTGCTGGGTGCTGGGTTTAAGACAGGTTGCTCTTCCCCAGCACCCAGCACCTAAGACCCAGCACCCTCTTGGGGGATGTTGATGGAAAAGAAGCACGGGCCGTGGACGATCAGGTCGTCGGAGCGTCTTTATAAGGACGAGTTCGTCGAGTTCTGGGTGGACGAGTGTGTGAAGCCGGACGGGGAGCCGGGGCGGAGGGCGACTCTGCGGATGCTGCCTGGGGTCGCGGTGCTGCCGGTTGACGCCGAGGGGTTCGTCTACCTCGTCCGCCAGTTCCGCTACGCGGTCGGCAGGGAGAGCGTCGAGGCGGTGCAGGGCGCGCTGGACGAGGGCGAGGAGGCCGAGGCCGCCGCGCGGCGCGAGCTGAAGGAGGAACTCGGCGTCGAGGCGCGGGAGGTGACGGACCTCGGGCCGGTTGACGCCGTCACGTCGCAGGTCTTCTCGCCCGCGCGCCTCTTCCTCGCCCGCGGCCTCGGGTTCGGCGAGCACGAGCGCGAGGGCACCGAAGTCCTCCGCCCCGTCAAGCTCAGGCTCGAAGAGGCCGTCCGGATGGTCTTGGACAGCGAGATCACGCAGGCCACGACCTGCGTGCTCATACTGAAAGCTGCCCGCCTGCTCCGCGGCCTGTGAAAGGGCGGGCCGCCCTTCAGAGCGGTTTGCACATTACTTTACCTTTCGTTTAGAGGCGGGGGGGGGGGGGGGGGGGGGGGGGGGG
>DASZKF010000437.1:0-6729 GCA_035947355.1 Pyrinomonadaceae bacterium
CTCACGTAACGCACAACGCCCTCCCTCACGGTCGGGCTTCTGAACTCGCAACCCGCAACTATTGCCCGCCCGCCGCCTTCTGCTTCCCGGCCTCGATCTTCTCCATCCCGCCCATGTAGGGCCTGAGCGCTTCGGGGATGACGACCGAACCGTCCGGCTGCTGGTAGTTCTCAAGTATCGCGAGCCAGGTGCGGCCGACGGCGAGGCCCGAGCCGTTGAGCGTGTGGACGTACTCCGGCTTCGAGCCGGCCGCGCGGCGGAAGCGGATCTGCGCGCGCCGCGCCTGGAACGCCTCGAAGTTCGTGCACGAGGAGATTTCGCGGAAAGTGTTCTGGCTCGGCAGCCAGACTTCGAGGTCGTAGGTCTTCGCGCCGGCGAAGCCGAGGTCGCCGGTCGAGAGCGCGACGACGCGGTAGTGGAGGCCGAGTCGTTGCAGGATCGCCTCGGCGTCGCGCGTCAGACCCTCCAGCTCGCCGTAGGAGTCCTCCGGCAAAGAGAGCTTGACCAGCTCGACCTTGTTGAACTGGTGCTGGCGGATGACGCCGCGCGTGTCGCGGCCGTAGGAGCCGGCCTCGGAGCGGAAGCAGGGAGTGTAGGAGACGAACTTCAGCGGCAGCTCGGCCGCGTCCAGAATCTCCTCGCGGTGGATGTTCGTCACCGGCACCTCGGCCGTCGGGATGAGGTAGAGGCCGCGCTCGTCCTCCAGCTTGAAGAGGTCGGCCTCGAACTTCGGCAGCTGCGCCGTGCCGAAGAGCGCGTCCGAGTTGACGATGAAGGGCGGCAGCGTCTCCTCGTAGCCGTGCTCGCGGGTGTGCACGTCGAGCATGAAGTTAATGAGCGCGCGCTCCAGACGCGCCCCCGCGCCGCGCAGGATGGAGAAGCGCGCGCTGGCGATCTTGGCGGCGCGCTCCAAATCCAGGATGCCGAGCCGCGTCCCGAGGTCTACGTGATCCTGCGGCTCGAAGTCGAAGCGCGGGGCTTGGCCCCAGCGCCGGACTTCGCGGTTCGCGCCCTCGTCCGGCCCCACGGGGGCGGACTCGTGCGGCACGTTCGGGATCGCCGAGAGCAGTTCCTGCATGCGCCGCTCCGCCTCGTCGCGGTCGCGGTCGAGCGCGGCGATGCGCTCCTTCAGCTCGCCGACCTCGCGCCGCCGCGCCTCCGACTCCTCCCTGCGGCCCGCCTTCACCAGCGCGCCGATCTCGCGGCTCGCCGCGTTGCGCTGCGCGTTCAGAGAGTCGGACTCGGCGATGACCCGGCGCCGCTCGGCGTCGAGGCGCGCGAAGTCGTCGAGCGCCGCCGTCGGGAACCCGCGCGCTTCGAGCCCCGCGCGCACGCGCTCCAGATTCTCGCGGACGTAATTCAAATCGAGCATGTGCCGTCGCCCTTCAGCGTGTCGTGCCGCCTCACTCGCACGGGAACTAGCATGGGACTCAACCTAGCGGACGCCCGGACGGGTGTCAAGACTGTCCGCCTGAGCCCCCGGAGGCCCGCCCGGCGAAGACGCGCCTGACCTCCTCAAGCGTCTCCTTCGAGCCGATGTCGTACCAGGTGCCCGGCACCAGCCACGTGTAGAAAGGCGTGCGCGTGTACATCCACTGCACGAGCCGGCCCGGCTGGTCGGGGTTGTTGCCTTCGTCGAGGTACCGGCGGATGAGCGGCAGGGAGGAGGCCGGGTAGTAATAGAGCGCGATGCCCGTGAGCGTGCTCCGAGGGTGCTGCGGCTTCTCCTCGAAGAAGGTGATGCGGCCGCCGGCGTCCACCTCGATGGCGTTGTACTTTTTGATCTCGTCGAGGTCGCCCACGTCGTAGACGCCCAGGACCGGCGCGGCCTTCGCGCGGCAGAACTCGCCGAAGGCGGTGAGGTCTTCGCTGAAGAGGTTGTCGCCGGCCACGACGATGATGTCGTCCTCGACCCGCTCGCGCGCCAGCACCAGGTGCAGGTCGCCGATGGCCCCGAGCTTGTTCGAGTCGTCGGTCGAGTTGTCGTTGACGACCGTGAACTCCTGCGCGGGCCGCCCCGCCCGGTAGCCTTCGGCCCAGCGCCCGAAGTGCTCCGCGAACTTGGCGTTCGTCACCACGTAGACGTGGTCAATGCCGCGGACGGGCAGCAGCCTGTCGAGCACGTGCTCGATCATCGGCTTGCCCGCCACCTCGAGCAGCGGCTTCGGCTGGTTCAGCGTCAGCGGGTACAGGCGCGTCGCGTAACCCGCCCCCAGAATGATTAACTTCATGCCCCGTCCCCCACGTCTTCGGCTTGTAGAGCTTTTCGACCCTCGTCGTTGAGCCACTACAATAAAAAAACCGCGCCCTTAAATCCAGCCGGGGCCGCCGCGGCCTCGGGCCGAGACCCGCGCCCGTTATGCTAAGATGCCTGACGCTTTAACGGCTCTGACACCACGCCGGGCGCGGCCGTCCGGGAGGAGGAAGACTTTGAGCGCTGAAGTGAAACCATTCGCGGGGCGCGTCGGGCTCGTGACGGGCGCGACGCGCGGCATCGGGCGCGCCGTCGCGCTCGAACTCGCGCGGCGCGGCGCGGCGGTCGCCTTCAACTACGCGCAGAGCGCCGGGGCCGCCGAGGGGCTGGTCTCCGAGTTGGAGACCCTGGGCGTGCGCGCGCTCGCGGCGCGGTGCGACGTGGCGAGCACCGAGGCCACGGCCGAGATGGTCAAGCAGGTGAAGGACGCCTTCGGGCGCATAGACTTCCTCGTCAACAACGCCGGCATCACGCGCGACAACCTGATCCTGCGCATGAAGGAGGACGACTGGGACGCCGTCATAGACACGAACCTGAAGGGCGCCTGGAACCTCTCGCGGGCGGCGCTGCGCCACATGCTCCGCCAGGAAGGCGGCGGCTCGATTCTCAACGTCTCCTCGATCAGCGGGCTGGTCGGGATGCCGGGGCAGTCGAACTATTCGGCGTCGAAGGCCGGCATGATCGGGCTGACGAAGGCCCTCGCCAAAGAGGTCGCGAGCCGCAACGTCTCGGTCAACGCGCTCGCCCTCGGCCTCGTCGCCACCGACATGGCGCAGGCGCTCGACGAAGGCTACCGCCAAAAAATCCTCGAACAGATTCCCATGAAGCGCTTCGCCCAACCCGACGAGGTCGCCCGCATCGCCTGCTTCCTCCTCTCCGACGACGCGCGCTACATCACCGGCCAAGTCGTACAGGTAGACGGCGGCCTCGCGATGTGAGGAATTTTCGATTTGCGATTGAAAGCGAGTCGTCAGGCATCAGTTCTTTGTCTTAACTGACGACTGATAACTAAACCGCAAATCTAAAATCGCGAATCAAAGAAGGACGCCCCGCCGGTTTAGGGTTAACCGACGGGGCGTTTGATTTCGGGCAGGCTCGGAGATCAGGGTGGCGTTGACGGTGCTGGAGATCGTCACCTACGGGCGATCCGGCTGGTACGGGCGGTCGTGTTGGGATGGGCGAGATAAATTGCTTTAGCGACTTGCTCAATCTTAACGAGAGCTGAAATCAAATGCTCTGGCCCGTAAGATTGAATGAACCCAACCGCAGCCCTTTTCAATCATCGTCGAAGCGTCACCTGAATGTGTCTACTTCGTAACTTAGTGGGAAATTATACTGATTTTTTCCGGCTTGTCAAGAAGAAAAAGAAAAAATCTCAACAAATTTGTGACAGACGAAACCGGAAACGTAAATCTCTGAGCCGCAAGGGTTAAAGTAATTTCTGAGACCGCCGGAATTAAGTTTTGTAAATCTTTTCGGTTGAGGACGATGACAAAATTCGCGCGCCGGCCGGCTCAGCGGGCCGCCGGGCGTAGATGTCCGGCTCGCCCGGCGGGCGGGTCTTCCAGCGCTTGTGAATCCAGAGCCACTGGTCGGGGAAGCGGCGGATGTAGTCTTCGATGGCGGCGGTGAAGCGGGCGGTGTTGACTTCGACGTCGCGCCCGTGGTCGCCCGTGCGGACGAGTTCGAGGACGGGGCCGCCGCGGAAGACGAACTTGCCGCGCCGCTCGTCCCAGGGGGCGAAGCAGGGGATGACGGTGGCGTCGGTGCGCAGCGCCAGCGTGGCGACGCCGGCCGTCGTGCAGGCGAGGTGGCCGAAGAAGGGGACGAAGACGCCCTCGCGCTCCTGCGAGTTGAGGTCGGCCAGGACGCCGAGCGTGCCGCCGTCGCGCAAAAGCTTCAGCGCGCGGCGCGCGGCGCTCTTCTTGTCAATCGGCTCGTTGCCGAAGCGGGTGCGCAAGGACTCGACCAGCTCCTCGACGAGCGGGTTGTCTATGGGGCGGACGAGGAAGCTCAGGGGGCTGTAGAAGACCGAGTGGGCGAAGCAGAGCAGCTCCCAGGCGCCGAGGTGCGCGGTGAGGAAGATGACGCCGCGGCCGCGCTCGCGGGCCACGTCGAGGAGCTTCACGTCCTCCGGGTCGTACTCGACGACCTCGCGCAGCCGCTCGGGTGTGGCGCGCGGGAACTGGCTGACCTCGCCCAACTGCCGGCCGAGGCTCAGGAACGAGCCGCGCAGGAGGCGCTCGCGCTCCCGCGCGCTCACCTCTGGGAAGGCCAGTTCGAGGTTGCGCAGGCCCGTCCGCCGGAGGCCGCCGGCCAGCGCGTAGGCGGCGCGTCCGAGGCCGAGGCCCGACAGCAGCGCGCGCACCGCCGCGTACTCCAGAAGTGTCTGCGCTCTCCCTCTCTTGCCCATCCCGGCCCCCGAACAAGTTGCAGAGTGTAACCCGCCCCGCACGGGCAGGCAAACGGCTGGCTTCGGCCGCGCGCCGGATGCTATAAAGCAGTAGACAGTAGACAGTAGTCAGTAGACAGTAGGGCCCCGCACGAAGGACGCTGACGCGGAGGCCCGGACGGTTCGGTGGCGAAAGTGTTTCTACTGACTACTGTCTACTGTCTACTCCTTCTTATGCCCTCGGGGAAGACGCACGACTTGATCACGGTGGTGCTGGCCGCGCCGACTTTCGCGGCGGCGTGGGGGCTGACCGGGAGTTGGGGGCTGGCGGCGGCGGCGACGGCGGCGACGCTGTTCGGCGGGCTGATGTTCGGCCCCGACCTCGACATCCAGTCGAAGCAGTACACGCGCTGGGGCGTGTTCCGCTTCCTGTGGTTCCCTTACAAGGTCGCGTTCCGGCACCGCTCGCGCTGGTCGCACGGTATCATCTTCGGCACGTTCATCCGCGTCGTCTACTTCGCGGGCGCGCTCGTGCTGCTCGGGTGGGCCGGCGTCTACCTGCGCGCGGTCTACGTCGCGGGCGGCGCGCCGCCGGGCTGGGCCGAGCTGGCGCACGCCTGGCGCGTCATCGAGGCCGGCGCGCTCCACTACGGCCTCGGCCGCGACGCGCTCCTCGCCGTGTTCGCCGGCCTCTGGTGGGGCGCGGCCAGCCACACGCTCACCGACGTGGCCTGGTCGGTCGTCCGCAAAGGCTCGGAGATATTTTAGGGTGCCGGGTGCCGGGTGAAAGACAACTTGCGTCTCCCCGGCACCCTTTTAATGTCCCTCGCGCGCGGCCGACAGCCTGTAGGCCTGGCGGCGGACGTTCTCGGAGACGTTGCGGTTCTGCGAGAGGGCCTTGAGGTCTCTGGCGTAGAGGCGCGGGAGGATGTTCATCGCGGACATGAGCGGGGTGCGCGGGTTGCGCGCGAGGTTGTGGATGATGGGGTAGGAGCGCGCCCAGGCGCGGTTGAGCGCGATGAGGCGCAGCACCTCGTCCGAGACCGTGCGCATGGCGGCGATGGCCTCGACCTCCTGGTCGGTGATCCGCGGGTTGTGGATGACGGCCGTGGCGACCACCTTGTTCGAGTCGCGGATGAGAATCGAGCGGGCCTCGCGGTCGCCCTTCATCCCGAGCTTGATCCTGTCCTTGACCTTCATGAACATGATGCGGCGGATGAGCGAGACGCGCTCGGGCGCGACCTCGCCGACCTCGGCGTGCGTCTCGTTAACGATGCGCTCGAAGTTGGCCGCGCGCTGCTCGAAGGTCTCGTCGAGCCACTCCTCGATGCGCTCGGACGGCAGCCACGACTCGTCTATGTCGTCGTCTGAGACCTCGATGTGCTCGGCCAGCACCCACGCGTCGTCGAGGCTGACGCCGCCCTCCTCGTCGAATGAGACGGCCGCCTCGACGAACTCGGCGGCGGCCGACATCCCGCGCGCGCGCATCTCGTCGGCCACCTGGCGCGCCCCGCGCTCCTTCTCGAAGAACTCGCGCTGGGTCTCGCGGGCGCGGCGCTCGGCGTCGGCCGTGCGGGCCGGGTTGTTGAGCAGCGCCTCGATGAGGCCGGGGGCGCGGATGAGCCGCTGCTGGTTGATGGCGATGAGTTCGAGGACGGCACCGTCCGTGGTCGCGCGCGCCAGCTCGGCCACGGCCTCGTCCGGCGTGAGCGGGTTGAGCACGAGCGCCTCCTGCACCTGGCGGCCCGCGTCGGGGCGCGCGGCGAGGTAGGCGAGCACGGAGGGCGCGGCCTCGTCGGAGGCCGCGGCGGCGGCGAGCGCGGCCGGCTCCTGCTCGGCGAGCGTCGCCTCGGCCGCCCGCGCGACCTCCGCGTCGGCGTCCGAGCGCAGCGCCACCAGCACTTCGAGCAGCTCGTTCTGCGCGAGCGGCAGCAGCCCGCGCGCCGCCGCCATGCGCGCGCCGGCCGGGGCCTTGCCGGAGAGGACGGCCTGCACGACCGGGTTGGTGGATGTGTTGGCGGTGCTCATCGGAGCGTTCAAGCGGGCGGCGACCTCGGAGGGGGGGGGGGGGGGGGGGGGGGGG
>DASZKF010000438.1:0-6196 GCA_035947355.1 Pyrinomonadaceae bacterium
AGGGCGTTGATGTTGTCGTAACACTCAACGCCCTCCCTCACGGTCGGGCTTCTGTTCCGAACTCGAACCCGCGACCCGAAACTTGCCTTCAGACCGTGGCCGCCGTGCCGGAGGCCGGGAGGCCGAGCATCTCGTCGAGCGGCGTGTACTCCAGCCCCTGGTCGGTGGCGACCGCCTCGTAGGTGAGCCGGCCGGCGTAGGTGTTGACGCCCTCCTTGAGGCCGGGGTCGCTCTTGACGGCCTCGACGAAGCCGCGGTTGGCGAGCCGGAGCACGTAAGGCAGCGTCGCGTTCGTCAGCGCAAACGTCGAGGTGCGCGGCACCGCGCCCGGCATGTTGGCGACGCAGTAATGGAGCACGCCCTCCTCGTAGTAGGTCGGGTTCGAGTGCGTGGTGGGCCGCGTCGTCTCGATGCAGCCGCCCTGGTCTACGGCCACGTCTACGATGACGGCGCCGTTCGGCACGTCCTTGAGCATCTCGCGCGTCACCAGCCGCGGGGCCGCCGCGCCGGGGATGAGCACCGCGCCGATGATGAGGTCGGCCTCCGAGATCGCGCCGTGGATGGCGTAGGCCGACGAGGCGAGCGTCGAAATCTTCGAGAGGAAGATGTCGTCGAGCTCGCGCAGGCGGTCGAGGTTGCGGTCAACGATCGTGACCTGCGCGCCCATGCCGACGGCCATCTTCGCGGCGTTCGTGCCGACGACGCCCCCGCCGATGATGACGACGCGCGCGGCCGGCACGCCCGGCACGCCGCCCAGGAGCACCCCGCGCCCGCCGTTCATCTTCTCCAGGTACTGCGCGCCGACCTGCACGGCCATCCGGCCGGCGACCTCGGACATCGGCGTGAGCAGAGGCAGCGTACCCTTCTTGTCCGTGATCGTCTCGTAGGCGACGCCCGTCACCTTGTTATCTAAGAGCGCGCGCGTCTGCTGCGGGTCGGGCGCGAGGTGCAGGTAGGTGAAGAGCAGGAGCCCCTCCTTCATGCGCGGGTACTCGGGCGCGATCGGCTCCTTGACCTTGACGATCATCTCGGCCTCGCCCCAGACGTCGTCGGCCGAGGGTATGATCGTCGCGCCGGCCTTCTCGTAGAGCGCGTCCTCGAAGCCGGAGCCCTCGCCCGCCCCGCGCTCGACTGAGACCCTGTGCCCGGCGTCGGTCAGCGCGCGGACGCCGGCCGGCGTCAGCCCCACGCGGTACTCGTTGTCCTTGATCTCCTTGGGGAGTCCGACTAGCACTGTGGTGGTTCTCCGTTCGTTAAGATTTTTCACTCACGCCCGCGAGGGGCCTGACCTCGTCCCGCGCTCGTAAGGCTTCCCGCAGGTCTTCGCGGATGGCTTCGACCTCGTCCCGCGTCGCGCCGAGACGGCGCTCAATGTCCGCGTCGCTCAGCTCTCCGAGCGCGTAGCTCAGGGCCGACTCGCAGACCGCCAACTCGTCCTCGGAAACGACGGCTTCAACCGGGGCCACCGACGCCACCGACTCTTTCCGCAACCTCTTCACTACTCGAAATTCACTTCGTCAATCTGCGCGCGCTGGAGCTTGCCGCTGTAGTCCACGTAGACCGACTTCCACTCGGTGAAGATGTCGAGGACCTGGGTGCCGGCCTCGCGGTGGCCGTTGCCCGTCGCCTTCGTGCCGCCGAAGGGGAGGTGGACTTCCGCGCCGATGGTCGAGGAGTTGACGTAGAAGATGCCGGTGTACATCTCGTTCATCGCGCGGAAGGCGCGGTTGACGTCCGCCGTGTAGATCGAGGCCGACAGCCCGTAGCGGACGCCGTTGCCGATCTCGATCGCCTCTTCGAGCGAGCCGGCCGGGATGACGGCCGTGACGGGGCCGAAGATTTCCTCCTGCGCGATGCGCATCGCGGGCGCGACGTCGGTGAAGACGGCCGGCTCGATGAAGTGGCCGTGCGCGTGGTCGCCTTTATCGAGCCGGCCGCCGCCGCAGGCGAGGCGCGCGCCGTCGTCCTGCCGGCCGATCTCGATGTAGCCCAGAATCCTCCGCATCGCCTCGGCGTTGATGACCGGCCCGACCTCCGTCTTCTCGTCGAGGCCGTTGCCGACGCGCAAGGCGGAGGCGCGCTCGACGAGCTTCTGCGCGAACCTTTTGTAGACCTTCTTGTGGGCGACGATGCGCGAGGAGGCCGTGCAGCGCTGGCCGGAGGTGCCGAACGCGCCCCAGACCGCGCCCTCGACGGCCAGGTCTAAGTCCGCGTCCTCCATCACCATGATGACGTTCTTGCCGCCCATCTCCAGCGAGCAGATGGCGTTACGCTCCGCGCAGGAGGAGGCGACGAGGCGGCCCACCTCGGTCGAGCCGGTGAACGAAATCAGGCGCACCGAGGGGTGCTCGGTGAGCGCCGCCCCGACCGTCTCGCCGTGGCCGGTGACGAGGTTGACGACGCCCGGCGGCACGCCGGCCTCCTCGCAGGCTTTGACTAAATTGTAAGTCGAGAGCGGCGTGTCCTCGGCCGGCTTGATGACGACGGTGTTGCCGCACACCAGGGCGGGGATGAGCTTCCACGAAGGGATCGCCATCGGGAAGTTCCACGGCGTGATCAGCCCGCACAGGCCGACGGGCTGGCGCACGCACATGGCGAACTTGTCGGGCATCTCGGCCGGGGCGGTGTAGCCGTGGAGCCGACGGCCCTCGCCGGCCGTGTAGTACGTGCAGTCTATGGCCTCCTGCACGTCGCCGCCCGCCTCCTTCAAGACCTTGCCCATCTCGCGCGTCATCTCGCGCGCGAACGAGTCCTTGCGGCGGATGAGAATCTCGCCGAGGCGGAAGAGGATTTCGGCGCGGCGCGGGGCCGGGAGCCGCCGCCAGCGGTCGGCCGCCTCCGAGGCGGCCGCGACCGCGCGGCCGATGTCCTCGGGCGTCGAGAGCGCGAAGCGGCCGATCACTTCACGCGTGTCGGCCGGGTTGACGTTCTCGAACGTCTCGCCCGAGGAGGAGGCCGCCCACTCGCCGCCGATGTAGTTGAGGTAAGTCTTGGTGGAAGTCCGCGCCGCGCCCGCGCCGCGCCCGTGCTTTCGGGTGAGAGCCTTTTTCGCTTGAGCCATTATTTAAGTGACGGGCGGCGGAAAGAAGTTGCCTTCCGCCGCCGCCCGTCTCCCTACTGGAATGTGAACTGCACGATGGTCTGCGCGACGCGGTCGCCGTTGTTCGAGGCGACGTGCATGACGATGGGGTCGCCGGGCTTGAGCGAGTTGATGATGCGCTCGAAGTCGTCAATGGTGTTGACGGGCGCGCGGTTGACGCGCTGGATGACCATGTAGCGCTGGAGGCCGGCGTCGAAGGCGATGCCGGCCTGGTCAATCTCCTGCACGAGCAGGCCGCGCACGCCCTTGAGGTTCCGCTCGTTGGCGAGCTGCGGCGTCAGCTCGCTGACCTTGATGCCGAGCGTCGGCTTCTCGGGCTTCGCCTCCTCGCCGACCCGCTTGGTCGTCGCCGGCTTCTCACCTGGGTCCCGGCCCGCGCCGCCCGTGCGCAGCGGCCGCTCGGCGACCGTCACGCTCGCGGTGCGCCGCTCCAGCTTGTTGTTGACCTCGCGCAGGAAAGTCACCTGCACGGCCTGCCCGACCGGGGTCGAGGCGACCTTGTTGATGAGGTCCTGCGCGCTCTCGACCTGCTGGCCGTTGAACTCGACGACCACGTCGTTGGCCTGCATGCCGGCCTTCGCGGCCGGGCCGTTCTGGTCGGCCACGTCGCGGACGATGGCGCCCTTGGCGGCCGGCAGCTCGTAGACGCGCGCGAACTCCGGCCCGACGGGGCCGAGGAAGACGCCGAGGTAGCCGCGCCGCACCTTGCCGTCGGCGACGAGCTGCCTGTAGACCGAGGCGGCGACGTTCGCCGGCAGCGCGAACCCGATGCCGTTGTAGTCGCCGGTGGTGGTGGCGATCTGCGAATTCACCCCGATGACCTCGCCGCGCATGTTGACGAGCGGGCCGCCCGAGTTGCCGCGGTTGATCGCCGCGTCCGTTTGCAGGAAGCGGCGGAAGCTGGCGCCCTCCTCGGTCTGCCGCTCCTTGGTCGAGATGATGCCGGCCGTCACGGTCTGCTCGAGCCCGAAGGGCGAGCCGACGGCCAGCACCCAGTCGCCGACCTGCACCTCGTCGGAGTTCCCGATGCGCACGGCCGGCAGCTCCCGGCCCGCGCTGATCTTGATGACGGCGAGGTCGGTCTCCTCGTCGAAGCCGACGATCTGGCCGCGGATGGTCTCGCCCGTCTGGAGCTTGACCATGATGCGCGACATGTTCTCGACGACGTGGTAGTTCGTCAGGATCAGCCCCTTCGGGTCGACGACGAAGCCGCTGCCGACCCCGCGCGAGGGCCGGCGGGCGTGGCGGCGCAGCATGTCGAGGAGCGGGTTCTCGCCGCCCTCCTCGCCCTCCTCCTCCTCGCCCTCCTTGTCGGCGAGCTGCGGCGTGGCCGAGACCGTGTCAATGTTGACGACGGCCGGCTCGACGCGGCGCGCGATCTCGGCGAAGGAGGCGGAGAGTGCCTCGGGGGCGCGGGCAATCTGCGCGAGGGTCGCGCCGGACGAGGGGCTTTCGTCGAGCGCGAGCGTCTGCGTCTGCGACGAGAGCATGGCCCCGATGCCGACGCCGACGAGCAGGCAGGCGGCGGCCAGCGCCGCGATCCAGACGCGCAGCTTGCGCAGGATGGCGCGCTCGCCTTCGGTGGTTTGGCCCTTCGGGATTTGCAACATAAAAACTCTCACCCTTCAACTTCAAAAGGAGCCGGGAGTTCACGCGGGCGCCGGCCGCTTCCGCGACCGCGGCCGACCCGCCTGCTGCTGTGCGCCTGAGACGAGGGGAATCGGGAAGCACAGGGGCGAGTCCAGAGTATAACCAACCGCGCCCACGCCGCCAAGTAGAACCTGCCGCGCGCCGGCCCGGCAGGAGTCAACGAACTGTAAAAGTTTTCGCGCCGACCGCCGGGGAAAGTTCCACGAAGGTTTCCGCGCGGCCGCGGCGGACGCTCCGCGGGCCGGGGCCGCCTCTCTGAAAGAGACGATGGACGACATCAGTCGGAAGGCCGCGGAGCGGGGCCTGACCCCCGAGATTTTGCAGTCGGTTCTTGAGGGCGACTGACTTTTGCACACGGTCTGTGACACTAACCTGCGGGATACCGATCATCACGCCGGCCGATTTTTTTCGACGTTTCTAATCCAACTCCGCCCCTGCCTCTGACACGCGGCCGTCGGCAGCGCGGTCTCCGCCCCAGCGCAGCTCCGAGGCGATGACGCCGGCGACGATGAGGAGCGCGCCGGCCGTGGCCCGCCCGCCCGTCCACTCGGCCGAGCCGCGCACCCAGACGGCGAAGAGCGTGGCGAAGACGGGTTCGAGGCTGAAGATGATGGCGGCGTGCGTGGCGGTCATCCTCGCTTGCCCCCACGTCCACATCAGGAAGGTGACGACCGTCGCGACGAAGGCCATGTAGGCGAGCTGCCCGGCGGCGCGGCCTCCCCACGCGAGCGGCCCCACCTCGCGCGCCAGCACCGGCGCGAGCGGCCCCGCCCCGAACGCCGCGTACAGGTGCAGCGCCGCCCACGCCGCGCAGAGCAGCGCCGCGGCCACCGTGATCTGGAGCACGCTCAACTGGCGCGGGTCGAAGCGGCGCGCGTAGACGCCCAGCAGCGTGATGTGCGTGGCGAAGAGCACGGTGGTGCCGAGCGTGATGAGGTCGCCCGCGTTGAAGCCGCCCGCGTCCGCCGGCGCGAGGATGAGCGCGCCGCCGACCGAGGCGAGGACGACGCCGACGAGGTTCTCGCGGCTCGGGCGCGCGCGCGTCAGCAGGTAAGCGACGAAGGGCACGAGCGGCGTGGTCAGCCCCGTGATGAAGGCTGACTTGGCGGGCGTCGTGTAGAGCAGGCCGGCCGTCTGCCCGAGGAAGCCGAAGCCGATGAGCAGGCCGAGCGCCGCGCCCGCGCCCCACGCCGCGCCGCGCGCCCGCGCCAACTGCCCCGGGAAGAGAGCCGCGAAGACGAGCGCCGCCAGCCCCAGCCGCAGCGCGAGGTAGGCGAGCGGCGGCCAGTAGTCCAGGATGTCGCGCGCGACCGCGAACGTCGAACCCCAGATGACGGTCGTCCCCAGGATCGCCGCGTCCGCCCCGAGATTGGCTTTCAACCTCATAAAAACATAGTTTCGAGTTGCGGGTTTCGAGTTTCGAGTTCGGGCGGCGCACGTCGCGCC
>DASZKF010000439.1:0-4579 GCA_035947355.1 Pyrinomonadaceae bacterium
CTCGGCGTCTCGAACATCTCGTTCGGCCTGAGCCCGGCGGCCTCGACGGCGTCGTGGAGGAAGACCGAGTTGAGCGCCACGCGGGCCGCGGGGCTCAGGCCGAACGAGATGTTCGAGACGCCGAGCAGAGTGAAGCAGCCCGGAAGCTCCGCCTTGATGCGGCGGATGGCCTCGATGGTTTCGAGCGCGTTGCGCCGATCCTCCTCGATGCCGGTCGAGATGGGCAGCGCCAGAGGGTCGAAGAAGATGTCGTGCGCCGGCAGCCCCAACTCCTCCGTCGCCTCGCGGTAGGCGCGGCGCGCGATCTCGAACTTCTTCCCCGCCTCGCGCGCCATCCCCTCCTCGTCAATCGTGCCGACGACGACGCTCGCGCCGTACTCCTGGGCGAGGCCGACCACCTTGCGGAAGCGCGGCACGCCGTCCTCGTAGTTCGTCGAGTTGAGGATGCACTTGCCGCCCGCGTGTTCGAGGCCGGCCTCCATCTTCTCCCACTCGGTCGAGTCGAGCATCAGGGGCACGCGGACGTTCGTCACCAGCCGCGAGGCCAGCTCGTGCATGTCGCGCACGCCGTCGCGGCCGACGTAGTCCACGTTCACGTCGAGGACGTGCGCGCCCTCGCGCTCCTGCTCGCGGGCCAGCGAGACCAGCCCGTCCCAGTCCTCCGCCTTCAGAAGCTCGCGCATCCTCCTCGACCCCGAGGCGTTGACGCGCTCGCCGACGATGAGGAAGGAGGTGTCCTGCCGGTACGGCTGCTGTATGTAGAGCGACGAGGCGGCAGGGGTTAAAGGCACTTCGCGTTTGAGGGGCACGACATCTTTGACCGCCTCGACCACCGCCTTGAGGTGCGCGGGCGTCGTCCCGCAGCAGCCGCCGACGATCGAGACGCCGAGGTCGCGCGCGAAGTGCAGAAGGTCTGCGGCCAGGGACTCGGGCGTCTCGCGGAAGACGGCGTGGCCGCCGACGTTGTCGGGGATGCCGGCGTTCGGGATGACGGAGACGGGGAAGCGCGAGTTCTGGCAGAGGTAGCGGACGTTCTCCGTCATCTGCTTCGGCCCCGTCGCGCAGTTCATCCCGACCACGTCCACCGGGAACGGCTCGAGCGCGGTGAGCGCCGCGGCGATCTCCGTCCCCATCAGCATCGTGCCCTGCTGCTCGATGGTGACCTGCGCGATGACGGGGACGCGGCGGCCCGAAGACTTGAACTCGGCAAAGATCGCCATCAGCGCCGCCTTTAACTGTAACATGTCCTGGCAGGTCTCGACGATGAGGAGGTCGGCCCCGCCGTCGAGCAGCCCTCTGGCCTGCACGCCGTAAGCGTCCTTCACCTGCCGGAAGGTGGCCTGGCCGAGACTCGGCAGCTTCGTCCCAGGCCCTATCGAGCCGGCCACCCAGCGCGGCCGGTCTTTGGTCGAGAAGTCGGCGGCGACGCGGCGCGCGAGCTGCGCGGCCTTGAGGTTCAGCTCGTAGGCCATCCCGGCGATCCCGTACTCGGCCAGGACGATGGGCGTGCCGCCGAACGAGTCGGTCTCGATCACGTCGCACCCGACTTCGAGGAAGCCGGCGTGGACGCGCTCGACCGCCGACGGCTTCGTGACCAGGAGGTACTCGGGGCAGCCCTCGAACTGCGGCCCGCCGAAGTCGTCCACGGTCAAGTCCTGCGCGTGCAGGTTCGTCCCCATCGCCCCGTCGAAGACGACCACGCGCTCTTTGAGAGTGTTCAAGAAATCCATAAAAGAAGTAGCTAGTAGTCAGTAGTCAGTAGTCAGTAGAAAAGCAGTCGCTTGCGAACGGTTCGCGTGTCAGCGTCAGCATCCATCAGGCGAAGCCTACTGACTACTGACTACTGGCTACTTAAAAAAATGCCCCGCGCTAAACAACGCGGGGCTTCGTGCCGGGAAGCCTGTTTGTGACGGCCGCGACCGAACGCGCCGAGCTGTTTAGCGGTTTATTTTACGTGGCCGCAAGTCGCCTTAACTCACCACGTTTGTCTGCCGGGGCCAATTGAAACACCGCCCCGCGGGCCGTGTCAAGGGCCGACCCTGGCGACCCTTATCCAGTCGCGGTGCAGCGCCTCGGCGATCTCCTCGGCCCGCCGCTTCGTCGGCTCCTTGCGGCTGAAGGGGTTGACCAGGCGGCGGTGTCCGAAGTCGCGCCCCCAGAGCCGCGTGCCCGCGGGCGTCAAGAGCCGGACGAAGGCGCGGGCCTCGCTCTTGTCGTCGTAGTCGCGCACCGAGAGCGCGCCGGTCAGGACGGCGTCGGAGTCTTCGGGGAGCCCGACCACCTTGAAGCCCTGCCGTTCGAGCGCCTCCTCGACCAGGAGGCGGAAGCGCTCGGCCTCCTCGTCGTCGCCCATGTCCCCGACGTAAATCTTCTTCACCTGCCCGAGCGACTCGCTGCGGCCCGGCGACTGCCGGTCGCCGTTGCTGCTGCGGGGCCTGCCCTGCCCGAAGGCGGGCGCGCACACGAGGGCCGCGGCGAGCGCAAACATGCACAGACGTTCCATGACGTGCTCCTTTCGTGGCGGGGCGTGTTTATTAAACGCATGCTGTCCGCGGAGGGGAGAACCCGCCGGGCCGACCGACGCTGGCGGCAATGTAATTCAGATGCGCCGGCCGGACAAGAAGGTTTTAAGAATTTTGATTTACAGAGAAATCCGAAGTCAAAAATTTCCTACTCGCGCCCGGGCTTTTATGTTAAGTTCGCGCCACGCTGCGCCATGCGACGAGCCATCTACCCAGGTTCCTTCGACCCCGTGACGAACGGCCACCTCGACATCATCGAGCGCGGCTCGAAACTCTTCGACGAGATCATCATCGCCGTCCTCGTCAACCCGGAGAAGCGCGCGCTCTTCAGCGTCGAGGAGCGGCGCGAGATGCTCGAGGAGGCGGCGGCCGGGATTCGGGCCGACGGCTGCCGGCTGCGCGTGGACTCGTTCCAGGGCCTGCTCGTCCGCTACGCCGTCGAGCAGCAGGCCGACGCCATCGTCCGCGGCATCCGCGCCGTCTCCGACTACGAGTACGAGCTGCAGATGGCCCTGATGAACCGGCGGCTGGAGCCGCGCGTCGAGACCGTCTTCCTGACGGCCGCCGCCGCCTACTCATTCATCAGCTCGCGCCTCGTCAAGGAAATCTACCAGCTCGGCGGCCCCCTCGACGGGCTGGTGCCCGCCTCGGTCGAGGCGCGCATGCGCGGCAAGCTCGGCGAGGGCTGAGCGCGCGCTTGCCTAAAGGCCCCGCCCGTCGCTACCATCTTCCGCACACCGCCGCGCCGAGAGAGAGGATCATGCCGAGCCGAACCGAGAGCACGCCCGCAGCCGCCTTCCGCCCTTCCGAGAACGTCTCGCGCATGCAGCCCTCCTCGACGCTGGCGGCCATGCAGGCGGCGATGCGCCTGAAGGCCGAGGGGGTGGACGTGGTTGACCTCGGCGCCGGCGAGCCCGACTTCGACACGCCCGACCACATCAAGGCCGCGGCCGCCGAGGCGATGCGCGCCGGGCAGACCAAGTACACGCCGACGGCCGGGACGCGGAAGTTTCAGGAGGCGGTCGCCGGCTACTACGAGCGCGAGTTCGGCGCGCGCTTCGACCTCGAAGAGGTGATGGGCACGGCCGGCGGCAAGCAGGCCATCTTCAACGCCGTCGTCACGCTCTGCGGCCCCGGCGACGAAGTCCTCATCCCGAAGCCCTACTGGGTCACGTTCCCCGAGATCGTCACCTTCGCCGGCGCGACCCCCGCCTTCATAGACACGGAGGAGACCGGCTTCCACCTGACGGCCGAGGCGGTCGAGCGCGCCATCACGCCGCGCACGCGCCTCGTCATCATCAACTCGCCCTCGAACCCTTCGGGCCGCGTCATCGCCCCGCGCGAGTTCCGGAGGATCATGGAGGTCCTGGCCGAGCGCGAGGTCTACGCCGTCTCGGACGAGTGCTACCTGCGCTTCGTCTACCCGCCGTCGGAGGTCTACAGCGCGGCGACCTTGCCGGCCGAGCTGCGCGCGCGCCTCTGCATCGCCGGGTCGTTCTCGAAGACTTACGCGATGACGGGCTGGCGCATCGGCTACGCGCTCGCGCCGGCCACGTGGACGCGGGAGATGCTCAAGGTGCAGAGCCACTCGACGAGCAACCCCGGCTCCATCGCGCAGGCCGCGGCCGTCGCCGCCTTCAACTCGCCGCAGGACTGCGTCGCCGAGATGCTGGCCGAGTACCGCCGGCGGCGCGACTGGCTCTTCCGCGCGCTCTCGGAGGTGCCCGGCCTCGGCTGCCTCGAACCCGAAGGTGCGTTCTACATGTTCCCCAGCGTCCGCAGGCTGCTCGGCGGCGACGTGAAAACGTCCGGCGACTTCGCCGACAAGCTCCTGAAGGAGGCTCACACCGTCGTCACCGACGGCGCGGGCTTCGGCCAGGAGGGCTTCATCCGCATCTCCTACGCCACCTCCCTCGACCGCCTCCGCGAAGGCGTCGAACGCATCCGCCGGGTCGCCGAGAAATAAATAAGTTTCGGGTTTCGGGTTTCGAGTTAAGACAAGGCGGAAGCCCGACCGTGAGGGAGGGCGTCGAGTCTGACGAAAAGCTCAACGCCCT
>DASZKF010000440.1:0-2441 GCA_035947355.1 Pyrinomonadaceae bacterium
CGCCGCCCACGCCCACGGGCACGCCGCGCAAATCCGCCGGCTGCGTGAAGCACTGACATAGTTTCGGGTTGCGAGTTAAGACCTGACCTTTGATTCAAGGTGGAGGAACAACTTTCAACTTTGAGTTCAAAGATGCTTTTAACTCGAAACTATTTCAGCGCTTCGCGCAGCCGGCGGATCTGCGCGGCGTGGCCGTGGGCGTGGGCGGCGTAGATGCGGAGCCAGTCCTCGGCCGTGTAGCGGCCCGACTCGGAATGCGTGCCCTCGCGCGCCCAGTCCTCTTCGGTCATCGTCTCGAAGAGCTGGGCGGTGGTCGAGCGGGCGGCGCGGAAGGCTTCGAGCGCGGGGGCCATGTCGCGCTCGTTGTAGCGCAGGCGCACGGCGTAAGCGTCCTGGTCGTAGCCCTGTATCTGCGGCCTCTCCTCGGCGAGGAGTCGGCGCAGGCGGATGGCGCTCGTCATCTCGCTGTCGGCGAGGTGCTGGACGATCTCGCGTGCGCTCCACTTGCCGGGCAGGGGGTGCGCGCCCAGCCCGGCCTCGGGGAAGCCTTCGAGGCTGCGCACGACCTCCGCGTAGCCGTCGCGGTAACGGGCGATCAGTTCCTGTCTCTCTTCTCGGGTCATAATCTTCCGGAGGTCTCCGGCGGTCAGTCTCACGGGGAAGAAGGTCTTCGGGTAGGAGGACGTTCGGCCCGCGCGGCCAAAGTAAATATCATAAAAGGCACGCCCTTGAAAGGCCGTCCGGGGGCGGGGCCGAGGCGGCGGGGCCGGGCCGCGCGGCCGCGCCTAAAGGACGGGGGGCGCGGGCGCGGGCGCGGCGCACGGCCCGTCCCGCCGCGTAAATGTTCGCAAACGTGCATTTAGCGAGGCCGGGCCGGTTCGCGGGGGAGAACTTATTGCTTGTGTTTACCCGCCCGGTTCGTTATAGTTTTTATGGCCGGTGGCCCCTCCGACCGTGCGGCGGCGGCGGCCGCGGGCTAACCTGACTGGCTCGCTCCTTATCCGAATCTGCGCGTGATGCCCACGAAGACTGCCCCGAGCCCCAGACCGAAAGACTCAGGTGAAGACAGGCCAGAGGCGGGCGACCGCAAGTTAAAACTCCTCGTCATCGAAGACGACGAGAAGATTCTGGAAGCCATCACCGAGTACTTCGCGCGCGCGGGCTACGACGTGGAAACGGCCGAGGACGGGCTCTCCGGCGTGCAGGCCGCTCTCAACGAGAGGCCCGACGCCATCGTCCTCGACCTGATGCTTCCCAAAATGGACGGGCTGGCCGTCTGCCGCGAGCTGCGGGAGAAGGCCCCTTACATCCCGATCCTGATGCTGACGGCCAAGGACGACGTCGTTGACAAAGTGCTCGGCCTGGAGATGGGGGCGGACGATTACATCACCAAGCCCTTCTCCCTGCGCGAGCTCGAGGCGCGCATCAAGAGCGTGATGCGCCGCGTCCGCGCCGCCGCGCGCGCGGAAGGGACGAGCGAGGACGCCCCGATCACCCGAGGCCGGCTGCGCATCGACCCGGCCAAGCGCGAGGTGACGGTCGGCGACCGGCAGGTCGAGCTCACCCCGAAGGAGTTCGAGCTGCTCCGGCTCTTCGCCTCCAACCCCGGCCGCGTCTTCCCCCGCAAGTACCTCCTGGAGAAGATTTGGGACTACTCCTACGAGGGCTACGACCGCACGATTGACTCGCACATCAACCGCCTGCGAGCCAAGATCGAAGAGAACCCCGAGAACCCGCAGATGGTCCTGACCGTCTGGGGCATCGGCTACAAGTTCAGCGACGAGCAGCGCTGAAGCACCCGCAACAAGTCCTGACACGGGAGGCCCGCCAAGCCCCGGCCGCGCCGCCCCGCTAACCCGACACACTCCCGCGCCTCTCACCGCCACCAAGGGCCTTCCATAGCGCCCGCCTCGGAAGTAAATCTATGAACAGGGAACGGTCTCGGATCGGCATCGCCGCTTCGGAAGTGTTTCGCGCCGGCAACCCGGCCCTCTCGCGCTGCGCCCGCCTCGGCCTGACGGCCGCGCTCGGCGCGTCGCTCGTCCTGTGCGGGCCGGACTCGCCGCGCGCGCAGCAGCAGCGCTACCGCGAGCCGGAGGTCACGGTCACCGGCATCAACTCGAGCGGCAACACGGTCTCGATCACGGCCAGCGGCTCGCTCAACCGCGCGCAGACGTGGCAGGACTCCGAAGGCTTCCACGTCGTCCTGCTCAACGGGCAGACGGCGCTCGGCGGCTCGGCGCGCGGCGTGAAGGTGCGGCGCGTGGGCAACTCGCTCGAACTCGTCGTGCCGGTCAGGCAGGGCGCGGGCGTGACGGTGCGGCCGCGCGGCGACCGCCTCGACCTCGTCGTGAGCGGCGGCGGCCCCGAAGCCCTCTCTACGGCCGCGGCCGGCGCGAGCCAGCCGCGCGCCGCCACCCGCGAGGGCGCGCCAGCCGAGC
>DASZKF010000441.1:0-7956 GCA_035947355.1 Pyrinomonadaceae bacterium
CGCTGCCCGAAAGGCTCGCCGTCAGCCAAGACCGCGGCCTCCACGTCACGCCGAGCGACCTGTGGTTGAGGAGGCTCAGCGAGCCGGGCTGCGGCGTTTGGAAACTGCGGCCGGCGTAGTCGTAGCGGCCCTGCACGGAAAGGTCTTCGCTGAGGTTGAAGAAGCCGGAGAAGCTCGCCGCGACGCCGGCCCCGTCCGCCGCCGCGCCGCCGGACTGCGGGCCGCGGAACGTGCCGGCCCCGAAGTCCGCTTGAAAACTGTAGCGCTCCGAGGACGAGCGCAGGCCGCCCGTGAGCATCCGGCCGCCGCGGGCCGGGCCGTCGAAAGACAGCGCACCGACGGAGAAGACGGTCGCGCCCGCGCGAAGAGGGTTCGCAACGGACGGGCCGAAAGTCAGGTAGGAGCCGATGATGCGGGTGTCGTAGGCGGGGCGCGTAAAGTCAGCGCGAGGCTCGGGAGTCGGGGCGAGTTCGGGCGACGGAGCGGCATCAGGCGGCGGCCCGGCGGGCGCGCCCATCATGCGGCCGGCGAAGACGGTCAGGCGGGTCGGGCTGAAAGGCAACTGCGCCCGGCCGCCGCGGATCGCCGCGGACGCGAAGGCCAGGTCGCCGCCCGTGCCTAAATCGCCGGCGACGAAGCGCTGGCCGCCGGGTCGCTCGAAGTCGAAGCTGCCGGAGCGGTACGAGCCGAGCGAGCCCGCCGACGCCCCGCCGAAGTTGCCGAGCAGTGTGAAGCGGCCGTCGCGCAGCCGGCCGGTCGAGCGGAGCGAAAGGCTCTGTTGGGAGCCGTTCGGGTAGCGGTCGAAGTTGTATTGATACTCGGCCTCGTACAGCTCGAAAGGCCCCTGCCGCGTGGCCCTGACGGCGACCGGCGTCGCCCTCGCGCGCGCGACGCGCACGACCCTCGCCGCCGCGTCAACCTGGATCGCTACGTCGAGCAGGGCCGAGACGATCTCGGTCGGGAGCAAAAGCGCCTCGGGCTGCGGCGCGAAGACGATGTCGCCGCCGTCCTGTATGACGAGGACGGGCACGCCGTTCTCCCGCACACGGCCGAGGGCCGCGTCGAAGTCGGCCACGACGCCGGTCTGCCTGCGCACCTCGACGGCGCGCGCCTCGGCGCTGACGCGCACGTAATCGCCGAGCGCCCTCGCGATGCTGACCACGGGCAGGAAGAGGCGGCCGCCGCGCCACTGCGGCAGGCTGAACGGGCCGGTCAGCGCCGCACCCTCGACCGTCACTGAGACGGCGTCTTGCCGCGCCCCGCCCTGTGACACACCGCCGCCCGGCCCCGCCTTCGACGGGTCGTCGCTCCGCGCGTAGGCGGCGGGAAGCGGCGCGCCGGACAGGCAGAGCGCGAGGACGAGTTTCAATCCCCTAGCGGGTCGGATCGGCATCTTCGGAGAAAGCTTTCGCGCGGCCGGTGTGCCGGGGTCTGCCTCGATGCGGCATGTGGCCGGGCGCGGGAGTTCGGCGGTATTGGCGGGCATTCGGCGGTGGCGGTTCGGCGGGCGCGACCGGGGCGGACAGCGCGGTTTCGTTGACGAGGCCCGCCGGTCACATGACAAGCCCCGTACCGGAGGCGGGGCCGCCGCGTCGCCGCCGCCGAGCTTCCCGAAGTGTTGCAGGGCCTTCGTTTAGTCGCGGGCCGGGGAGGGCGGCGGGGCCGCCGGCGGGCGGGCACTGACAAAGGTTTACGACAGGCTGTCAGGCGGGATGACAAAGTGTCACCCGGCCGGGGGCGTGAGGGCGAACGGACGCGCGGCGGTCACCGCGACCTTGTCGTCCTCTCCGCGTGCGAGACGGCGCGCGGCCTTGCGCAGGTTGATGACCTGCCGGCGGGTCAGGCCCATCCGCTCGGCGATGCGCGTCGTCGAGCGGGACGGGGCCGCCGAGGTGGCGGAAGACGGCGGCAAGCAGCTCGGCCGCCCGCGCCCGCTGCGACTCAAGGCTGAGCAGTTCCGGCGCGACGAAGGAGGCCGGCGCCGTCTCGATCTGCGCGAGTTGTTCCGACGCCCCCGTCCGCGGACTCCGGCCGCGCCAGGCGTCGAAGCCCGCGACCAACTCGCCCGACTCGTCCTCCCAGAGCGCCAAACCGCGCTGGCGCGTCAGGAGGTAGCGCAGCCTGTTCTTCAGGATGTGCCGCCGCGGGTGTTTCCGGCGCAGGTGCCGGTGGCAGGCGTGCTCGGCGACGACGGCCGCGTAGCCGCGCAGGTCGCCGACGGGAGCTTCGTGCGGGCTGGACTTCGCGCGGCGCAGGCGCGGAGGCGAGGCGCGCGGGTTCGACCCCGCCGATGTTCTTCGTCGCCATCCCGGTTCGTCCGCGGCCCGGCCGGCTGCTCAGTGCTGGGCGACCTCCTCGTGCCACTTGGCCCGGTCGTGCTCGATGTAGACGAACTTCCAGGCGTGGAGCGTGCCGACGTTCGGGTACATGCCCTTGACGTAGGGCTTCTTGACCCAGTTGGTGGCGGGCGTCCAGATCGGGATGACGGGCTGCTGTTCGAGCATGAAGGCTTCGGCCCTCGCCAGCAGCTCGTAGCGCCTCTGCGGGTCGGCCGTGCGGTTGGCCTCGTCGAGCATGGCCGCGAACTTCGGGTCCGACCAGCCGGTGGCGTTGTTGCCGCCGGCCGTGTGCAGGAGGCTCAGGAAGGCGTAAGGGTCGAGGAAGTCGGCGCCCCACCCGGCGCGGCCGAAGCCCTTGTATTCGAGCTTAGCGCGGGCGCTCAGGTAGGTCTTGAACTCGACGCCGCGCAGCGGGACGGTGATCCCGAGGTGCTGCTTCCACTGCTGCTGTATGAACTCGGAGAACTGCCTGACGGACTCCTGCGAGTTGTACATCAGCTCGACCTCCGAGGCGGGGAACTTCGAGGGGTCGAACTTGCCCGAAGAGTCTCGGTAGCCGGCCTCGGCGAGCAGTTGCTTGGCGCGGGCAGGGTCGAAGTCGGCGCCCTTCGGCTGCGGGTAGCCGGGGAACATGCCCTCGGGCGTGAAGGCCGTCAGCGGCTTGACGACGCGCTTCCAGTCGGCCATCACCCGGCGGTTGATCCCCATGCTGAAGGCCTTGCGGACGCGCACGTCGTTCATCGGCGGCCGCGTCACGTTGATGGTGAGGAACTCGATGGCGGCCTCGGGCGCGTCCATGTAGTCCTTGAGCGGGCGGATCATCTCGACCCAGGAGGCCGGCACCGTGTGGTTGAGGACGGCGTCCACCTCGCCCGCCTTGTAGAGGTTCATCGTCGTCGTGTTGCTGTCGGAAGGGTAGAAGTGAATCTCCTGGAGGCGGACGCGGCCCGCGTCCCAGTACGCGGGGTCGCGCTCGACGACGATCTCGTCGTAAGGCTTCCAGGCCTTGAGGCGGAACGGGCCGCACGAGATGATGTTGCCGGGCTTGGTCCAGGCGGCGTCGCCGTGCCGCTCGATGGCGCGGCGCGGGACGAGGCGGAAGAACTGGTGCGCGAGCAGGCCGACGAAGTAGGGCGCGCTCTGCGAGAGCGTGACGCGCACGGTGTAGTCGTCCACGGCCTCGACGCCGAGGTCCTCGGCCCTGACGGGGACGAACTCCTTGCCGTCGGCCAGCGCCTTCAGTTTCGGGTTGGCCTTGAACTCCTTCTCGCGCCCCTTCTCGTCGCCGGCCACCGTGAGGCGCAGCGTCCCGGCGAGCCGCTCCGGGATGACCGGCTGCTCGGAGCCTTCCGGCGCGGGCACGTCCTTCGCCAGCAGGAAGCGGCCGGTCTGCGGGTCGCGGACGAACGCGCCGCCGTGGTTGAACGCCTCGGCGTAGAGGATGTAGTAGCCGTAGTAGGCGTTGCGCGAGGCGAAGGCCGGGGCCATGCCGCGGCGGACGGTGTAGACGAAGTCGTGGGCCGTGATGGGCTCTCCGTCCGACCAGCGCGCGTTGCGGCGCAGGCGGAAGGTGAAGACGGTCGAGTCGGGATTCGACTCCCAGCCTTCGGCGACGGCCGGCATCGGCTCCATCGTCTTCGGGTGGTACTCGACCAGGCCCTCGTAGAGCGCCATGTAGATGCGCGCCTCGGGCTGGCCGGTTCCGACCTGCGGGTCGAGCGACTCCGGCTCCGACCCCGAGATGTAGCGTAGGACCTGCCCGGCGGGCGGCTCGGTCTTTCCGAAGTACTCGGAGCTGGCCGCCGAGGAGGCGCAGGAGGTCAGCAGCAGCGGGAGCGCGGCGGCCAGTAAGGCAAGCCCCGCGCCCGGCCGAGGCGCGATGGTGCGGAACGCTTCAGTCAATCTCATCGCCGGTTTTCCTCGTCGGGGTACGGGCTGGACAGGGGCCGGGAGCAGCCATCTCCCGGCGAAGGGCGCGACGACAGTTGTAGACGCATTCCGGGGCGTAGTCAATAGGCGACTTTAATGACCATAGGCGAAAATCGCGGCGGACGAAAAGCGCCGGCCCGCGCATCTGAATTGATTCGGGGGCGGGCCGGGCGCGGCGTTGACACCCGCCTTGAAATGCCGTATCTGTAACAATCCCGCGCCCGTTGGGCCGCGGGGCTTTTTTCGGTAAGGAATCATAATGGACTACACGACCAGAGAACTTCTCAAACGCTACGCCAAGCTCGCCGTCGGGCAGCCGTTCGCGCCGGTGCTCCTGAACATCCTCGTGACCTCGGTGTGCGACATGCGCTGCACGCACTGCTTCTTCACGGACGAGCTGGACGACCGGCCCCGGAAGAAGTTGCAGATGAAGACGCACGAGATCGCGCGCATCTCGGAGACCCTGGGCGGCAACCTCGGCGTGCTCATCCTCGCCGGCGGCGAGCCGTTCACGCGCAAGGACCTGCCCGAGATCGTCCGCGCCTTCTACGAGAACAACCGGCTCGAATCGGTCTACCTGATGTCGAACGGGCAGATTCAGAAGCGCATCCTGCCGGACGTCTCGCGCATCCTCGAAGAGTGCCCGGACCTGAACGTCACCGTCGCCCTCGGCATTGACGGCCTCAAGGAGCAGCACGAGAAGATTCGGCAGAAGCCCGGCTCGTGGGACATCGCCGTTGACACGGCCCGCCGGCTCCAGGCCATCAAGCGCGAGCGGCCGCGGCTCGACATCCAGACCTGCACCTGCTTCATGAACTCGAACCAGGACACCATCTTCGAGTGGTACGACTTCCTGAAGTACGAGCTGCGGCCCGACAAGGTCAACTTCAACTACATCCGCCCGCCCTCGGCCGACCCGAAGGAGCTCGACATAGACCACGAGCGCTACGCCAAGCTCGCGCGGATGATTGACGAAGACTCGCGCCACGCCGCCATCAAGAACAACTACGGCGGCGAGGCCGGCTTCTTCAAGGCCGCCATAGACATCTACATGCACGGCCTCATAGACCGCGCGCAGCGCGAGCAGAAGGCGCAGATGAAGTGCTACGCGGGCACGGCCGGCGCGGTCATCTACGACGAGGGCACCGTCTCCTCGTGCGAGAACAAGTCGCCGGTCGGGAACCTCCGCGAACATGACTGGAACTTCCAGTCGCTCTGGCGCTCCGAGGCGATGAAGGCGCGGCGCAAGGAGGCGGCCGCCGGCTGCTTCTGCACGCACGAGTCGAACAGCTACTACCCCAGCTTGCCCTTCAACCCGCGCCACCTCATCCAGATCAAGCGCCTGGAGCGCGAGATGAAGAAGGCGGCCAAAGCTCACGGCCGGCAGGAAGACGCCGACGGCGTCGCGGTCAAAGCGTAAAGAGGGTGTTGGGTTTTGGGTGCTGGTTAGGAATTAGCGCCCAACACCTAAACCCCGGCCCCCAGCACCCGGATTATGTCTCCTTCGAGGGTCCCGAAAATCTTAATCATCTCCTCGGACACGGGGGGCGGCCACCGCTCGGCGGCGGCCGCCATCGCGGCGGGGGTGCAGAGGTTTTTCGCGGGCGACTCCTACGCCGTGCGCGTCGTGCGGGCGGTCGAGGAGTCACACCATCTCTCGGAGAAGATGGTCAGGCTCTACAACTGGGTGCTGCGCCACCGCCAGCCCTGGATGAAGTACGTCTACTGGTTCGTCAACCGCTTCCGCCCGGAGGCGCGCGGCTACCTCTACCGGCGCTCGCTCGAATACGTCCGCACGCTCTTCGAGCGTTGGTGTCCGCACGTCGTCGTCAGCGTCCACCCCCTGACGCAGCACGCCTTCGCCCGCGTCCTCAAGGAGCTGGGCCTGGCCGACAAAGTCCCGCTCGTCACCGTCGTCACCGACCCCTGCTACGGCTTCTGGAGGGGCTGGGCCTGCGACGACGTGACGCTCTACCTCGTCGCCTCGGAGGAGGCGCGCCAGCAGTTGATTGACTACGGGGTGGCGCCCGAGCGGATCAAGATTTCCGGCATGCCCGTCCACCCGAAGTTCGAGCAGCCGGACGAGCGCGCCGCCCGCGCCGCCCGCCGCGCCCTCGGCCTCGACCCCGAGAAGTTCACCGTCTTCGTCAACGCCGGCTGGGTCGGCGGCGGCAACATCCCAAACATCTTCCGCGAGCTGGCGCGCGGCGAGCTCGACGTGCAGGCCATCTTCCTCGCGGGCAAGAACGAGGAGCTGCGCGCCGAGGCCGAGACGCTCGCGGCCTCCGCCCGCTTCCCCGTCAAGGTCATCGGCTACTCCGAGCAGATCGAGCAGTTGATGGCCGCCGCCAACGTGATGGTCTCGAAGCTCGGCGGGCTGACGACCTTCGAGGCGCTGGCCTGCCGCGTCCCGATCATCGCCGACGCGACCACGCCGCCGATGCCGCAGGAGTCGGGCGCGGCCCGCATGCTCGCCCGCCGCGGCGCGGGCGTCATGCTCAGGCGCGCCGCCGACATCGTCCCCGTAGTCCGCCGGATGGTCGAGGACTCGCGCTACTACGCCTCCCTGCGCGCGGCCTCCGCCACCCTCGCCCGCCCCGACGCGACGCGCCGCATCGTCGAAGAGATCGCCGCCCTCCTGCCCGCGCCCCCCGAAGAAGAGAACGTCGCCGAAATCAGGTCGGCCTAGCCGACAGTTTCAAGTTCCAAGTTCAAAGTTTCAAGTTGAAGACAGGTTCTTCAACTTGAAACTTTGAACTTGGAACCTGAAACTTCCTTCGGTTGACGCGCCCAACGGCTTTAAGTTTTAATCAAACCGTTCGTTCCAGCACAGACCGATTCGCCCTCGTCACAGACACGGCCGGGGGCGTCTACGTCCAGGAGACCGTCGTTGAGTCTTCTTCTCGAAGGGAAGCGCGCGTTCGTGACCGGCGGCACGCGCGGCATCGGGGCCGCCATCTGCGAAGTCTTCGCGCGCGAGGGCGCCGACGTGGCCTTCAACTACCACTCGCGCGAAGACCTCGCCGCCGCCACCGTCTCGAAGGTCGAAGCGCACGGCCGGCGCGCCCGCGCCTACAAAATCTCCGTCACCGACCGCCACGGCCTGAAGAAGATGACGCGCGAGCTGGTCGAGGAGTGGGGCGGCATAGACGTGCTCGTCAACAACGCCGCCGTCAACCGCGGCGACAACTTCGCCACCACCACCGACCGCGCCTGGGACCTGGTCATAGACACCAACGTCAACAGCCTCTTCGCCGTCACCAAGCCCGTCTACAAGCAGATGATCCGCCAGCGCAAGGGCTCAATCCTCAACATCACCTCCATCGGGGCCATCCGGGCGCTGCCGACGGCCGTCCACTACGCGACCTCGAAGGCCGCCGTCATCGGCTTCACCAAGTGCCTCTCGCGCGAGGCCGCGACCTTCGGCGTCACGGTCAACGCCATCGCCGCCGGCATCTTCGACACCGAACTCGCCCACGAACTCCCCGAGCGCCTCATCCAGATGCACCAGTTCTGGGCCGCCGCCGGCCGCATGGGCCGCCCCGCCGAGCTGGCCGAGATCGCCGCCTTCCTCGTCAGCGACCGCAACAGCTTCATGAACGGCGAGATCGTCATCGTAGACGGCGGCGCGGTCACATAAAAGTTTCGAGTTAAAAGCAAGTGTGTCAGAAGCCCGACCGTGAGGGAG
>DASZKF010000442.1:0-12397 GCA_035947355.1 Pyrinomonadaceae bacterium
AGCCGCGGCGGGCGAGTTCGGTCGGTCGGGCGGGCGCGCGGAAGGTGTCGCCGCGCTCGCGCGCGTAGCAGGCGAGGGCTTCGTCGAGCGGGCGCAGGAGCGTCGCGCGTTCGCTGCCGAGGGCGCTGTAGGCGGGCCGCCTCGCGGCGAGTCTCTGCGAGCGGGTGGAGACGGGGCGGACGGCGCGCGCGTCGAAGCCGGCGAGGGCCGCGGCGCGGCGCGCGAACTCGGCCCAGCTGACCGCGCTCTCGTTGGCGAGGTGCCAGAGGCCGCCCTCGCCGTCCGTCAGAAGGTCGAGGCAGGCGTGGACGAGGTCGGGGACGTAGGTCGGCGAGACGACGCTGTCGTCCGCGGCCACGAACTCGCCGCCGCCGGCCAGCGCCCGCAGCGCGACGGTGACGAAGTTATGCTCGTCCCACGGGCCGAAGAAGGCGCTCGTCCTGACGACGAGCGCGCCGGGCAGGGCTTCGAGCACGAGCCTCTCGGCCTCGGCCTTGCTGCGCCCGTAGACGCCCAGCGGCGAGACCGCGTCGCCCTCCGTGTAGGGCGTGTCGCGTCCCTCGCCGTCGAACACCAGATCGGAGGAGAAGGTCAGCAGGCGGACGCCGCGGCGCGCGCACGCCTCGGCCAGCACCGCCGGCCCGGCCGTGTTCTCGCGCGCGCACAGGTCTGGCTCCGACTCGGCCTGATCCACGCGCACGTAGCCGGCGGCGTTGACGACGGCCCAGGGGCTCGCCCCCGCCAGGACGCGCTCGACCGAGGCCGGGTCGGCGATGTCCATCTCCGCGCGCGTGAGCAGTCGGTAGGAGACGGCGCGCGACTCGCAGGCGCGCGCGAAGGCCGAGCCGAGCGTCCCCCGCGCGCCCGTGATTAAGACCGGCTGCGCCTCCCCCCTCATGCTCTCACCTCCCGCGCCCGCGCGCGCCCGCCGGCGCTCGGCCGGGTAGGTCAGGCGGTCGAGCCGCCGCCACCACCCCGGCGCGTGCAGAACCGGGTGCGCGAACCCGCGGCCGGCCGCGGCCTCGCGCAGCATGCGGGCCAGCGCGGTCGGCCGAGGCCGCGCCGAGCGCACGTCGAACGCGCCCGGCTCGTAGCGGCCCGCGTCGCGCGTCACGAGGCTGTCCCAGTCGAACGAGCCGAGCAGCGCCCAGGCCGTCACGGCGCGCAGGTCAACGCCCTCGGCGCGCAGGCCGCAGGCGGCCTCCCAGACTTCTTTGAACCAGCGCATCTGCTCCTCGCGCGTGCAGCCGAGGTGCGCCTCGGTGACGGCGACGGGCAGGCGGTAACGCGCCCAGGCCTCGCGCAGAAGGGCGCGCGGGCCGGCCGGCCCCTCGGCCAGGACGCGGACGGCCTCGACATCCGCGTAGCGCTCGCGGCCGTTCCCGCCGTGCGTGTGCGCGGGGTAGCGCGCTAGGCGCTCGTCGAGGAAGCGCTCGCTCGTCAGGTAGTGGTTGACGCCGACGAGGTCGGGCGGGCAGGGGTTCTCGACGAACCACCCCAGCTCGGCCTCTTCGAGCCCCGCCCAGAGGAGGTAGCCGCGCATGGGGTGATCGCCGGCGACCCGGCCCGCGAGCAGGTCGAAGGTCAGCCAGCGGCGCTCGTTCTCGAACTCGGCCTGATAGGCGAGCCGCCGCGTGCTGTAAGTCCTGCCGACGTCTTCGGTCTGGACGAGCCGCGCCGCGGGGTTGACCTCGCGCACGGCCCGCATCGCGAGGGCGACGCCGCGCAACTGGTTGAAGAGCGCGCGGGCGAACGTCCGTTCGTCGCGGCCGTGCGGATACCAGTGGCCGTAGAGGCCGGAGAAGCGGGCGGTCGTGAGCGGCTCGTTGACCGGCGTGTAGTCCTCGACCCAGGGGTAGCGCCCGGCGACGGCCCGCGCGTAGGCGGCGAGCTTTTCGGGGAAGGCCGGGTCGGTGAGGCTCGTGTGGCGCGGCCCGCTGCCGTGGTGGACGAGGCCGACGACCGCGCGGATGCCCATCCCGCGCAGGCGGGCGAGGCGCTCGTCGGCCCAGGACCAGTCGGCCCCCTCCAACCCTTCGGGCGCGGTGCGCTCCCAGAGCACGGGGTAGCGCACGGCCTTGACGCCGAGCCAGGCGAACAGCTCGAGGTCTTCGGCCCGCGACGCGTGGCCGCCGCGCGCGAGCTGGTCGAAGTAGCGCTCG
Organism: Pyrinomonadaceae bacterium; assembly: GCA_035947355.1. Lineage (GTDB taxonomy): Bacteria > Acidobacteriota > Blastocatellia > Pyrinomonadales > Pyrinomonadaceae > QHXN01. Next base: position 2,163 of record DASZKF010000442.1, read on the forward strand.
CCGACGCGGTTGACCGTGCACTCGACGCCGGCCCAGACCTCCGGGCCCGGCGCGCGAGCCGGCCGCTCGACCGTCATAGACCTCCCCCCGCGTCGGCTTTCGTCCGTCTCATCTGGCCTTCAGGAGGCGGCGGGTCGGCCGTTACCGCTGCCGCCGTCGGCGGCCGGCACGAGCGCGCGCCCGCCGGCCGGGACGTGTCCGTTGCCGTTGCCGCGGCCGTGAGCGTGACCGTTGCCGCTGCCCGCCGCGGCGACGTAGGCGGTCGCCTCCGAGCGCTTGGGCGCGCCGCTGAGTTTGGCGTAAGTGGTCAGGGCCTGCGCGACGATCTGATCCATGTTGTAATACTTGTAAGTCGCCAGCCGGCCGACGAAGTGCACGTTCGGCGTCTGGTCGGCGAGCGCCTTGTAGCGGGCGTAAGTCTCGGCGTTCTCCTTGCGCGGGACGGGGTAGTAGGGGTCGCCCTCGGCGCGCGGGAACTCGTAGACGATGCTCGTCTTCGGGTGCTCCTGCCCGGTCAGGTACTTGAACTCGGTGACGCGCGTGTAGGCGTGCTCGTTCGGGTAGTTGATGACGGGCGCGGGCTGGAACTGCGCGACGTTGTGCGTCTCATGCTTGAAGTCGAGCGAGCGGTACGGGAGCTTGCCGTAGCGGTAGTCGAAGAAGGCGTCCACCGGGCCGGTGTAGACCATCTCGCGGAAGGCGACCTCGCCCGTGACCTCGCGGTAGTCGCAGTTCAGGAGCACCTTGATGCGGGGGCTGTCGAGCATGTTCTCGAACATGCGCGTGTAGCCGTGCAGCGGCATCGCCTGGTAGGTGTCCGTGAAGTAGCGGTCGTCGCGGTTGGTGCGGACGGGGACGCGCGACGTGACCGAGGCGTCCAGCTCCGAAGGGTCCAGGTCCCACTGCTTGCGCGTGTAGTTGCGGAAGAACTTCTCGTAAAGCTCGCGCCCGACCCTACTGACCACCACGTCCTCAGAGGTGCGGACGTGCTCACACGGCTCGGCCGCCTTGCGGAAGAACTCCTCGACCTCGAAGGAGGTGAGCGAGAGGCCGTAGAGCTTGTTGATGGTGTCGAGGTTGATCGGGATGGGGACGACCTGCCCGTCCACGCTCGCGCGCACGCGGTGCTCGTAGGGGCGCCACCCGGTGAAGCGCGAGAGGTACTCGAAGACCTCGCGCGAGTTGGTGTGGAAGATGTGCGGGCCGTACTTGTGTACGAGGATGCCGTGCTCGTTGTAATGGTCGTAGGCGTTGCCGCCGACGTGCGGCCGCCTGTCGCAGATTAAGACTCGCTTCCCGGAGCCGTTCGCCAGCCGCTCGGCCAGCACGCTCCCGGCGAAGCCGGCCCCGACGATCAAATAGTCGAACATTAAAATTCTCCCCCGAATTCGATATCCAAAAGGCGCGCGGGGGCTTTAAGGCCCCGCGGCCGAAAAACTACGGCGCCGCCTGCGCGGCGACCGCGCCGGCCGCCGCCCGGCCCTCGCGCGGCCCCGAGGCCGCGCCCCGCCGGGCCGAGACCGCGCCCTCGACGAGGCCCCACATCCGCGACCAGGTCTCGTCCCACGAAGTCCGCGAAAGGAACTCGTCGGCCGCGCGCACGCGCGCCGCGCCGTCCTCGGCCATCGCCTCCTCGGCCGCCGCGACGAACTCCGCGGGCGTCGCGGCGACGCGCACCAGGCCGAGGTCGCCGTAGGGCCTCACGACGTCGCGAATCGGGGTGGAGACGACGGGCTTGCCCGCCGCCAGGTACTCCGGAGTCTTCGTCGGGCTGATGAAGCGCGTCGAGTCGTTCAGGGCAAAGAGCAGCGTCGCCACGTCCCAGCCGGCGATGTACGCGGGCAGCTCCTTGTACGGCTTCGCGCCGAGGTAGTGGATGTTGGGCCGCCGCGGCAGGTCGCCGGGGTCTATCTTCACGACGGGGCCGACGATGACGAACTGCCAGAGGGGCCGCGCCCGCGCGAGGGCTTCGAGCAGCTCGATGTCGAGCCGCTCGTCCACCACGCCGAAGAAGCCGAGGCGGGGCCGCGGGACGTTCGCCTGGTCGGGAGGGTCGGCCTGCGGGCGGCGCGCCCGCGCGAAGTGCGCGCGGTCAATACTGGAAGGGAAGGCGTGGACTGCGTGGTGCTGGTTGCGCTTGGCCTCGAAGAGGCTCCGCCCGCCGGTGAAGACTAAGTCGGCGCGGCGGAACAGCTCGGCCTCGCGCTCGCGCAGCTCGGGCGGCGCGCCCTTGAAGGCGGAGAGCTCGTCCATGCAGTCGTAGACGACGGCCAGCGGCGCGAGGTGGCGCGTCCAGTCGAGCGCCATCGGCGTGTAGTACCAGAGGACGTGCTCGCGTACGGCGTGCTCTGCGAAGAGCTGGTCGAGCAGCGTGCGCAGGAGGGCCGACGGCTCGGCGTGCGCCTGGTGCGGCAGGTGCGGCACGGCGACGATGACGCCTCCTTCGCGCGCGCGCACTTCGAGCCGCAGCTCGTCGCCGTAGACCGGCTCCTCTACGAAGAAGACGCGGCGCGCGCGGGCGGCGCGGGTCAGCAGGTGCTGCGGCCTCTGGAAGACGAAGTCCCAGCGCAGGTGAGACAGACACACGAGGTCAACCCGGCCGCCGTCTTCGGAGAAGTCGGCCCGGCCTTCGAAGGTCAGTCGGTGGTCGTCCATGCCGCGGAGATGCAAAACGTTTTTCTGATCCATCATCATTCCTCTTTAATGACCAACATTGATACCTCGCGCGCGAACGCTCCGGCGCCCGCCCCGCCCGGCCAGACACCACGACCCGAGCCGTTGCGGGGCGGCGGCGAAAGCCTTCACAAAACTCCGCGGCCTTAGATGGAAAGGCGTGCGGCGTGGCGGGCGCAGAAGAGGAAGGAAGAAATTTTGCGCCCGCGGATGCCCGGCGTCTCGGGTTGTGATGTGAGCCGCCGGCTCACGAGTCGGGTACGCTTCGGCGTTCGCGTTTCATGCCCGCATTTGAACAAAAAATCTTTCCGGAAGTGTCGCGGGCCGCGGCCCGGCTGCCGGCGTCGGCGCCGACACTTTACGCCGCGCACAACTTCCGCGCGGACGCGAGACCAAAGGGGGAACGCTCTCTGCCGTCGGGGAATCAGGGATGCTGCGATTATAGGTGAGGCATTCAGCAATCGTCCGTACGTTGGAGCACATAAGCGGCGCGGGGCGCGCGCTGAAGACGCTCCGGCCGGAGGCGCGGGGAGGCTCACAAAGGTTGAGTGCCTGCGGCGAAGATAAAGAAACTGTGGCGGCCGGAAGTTAAAAAGGGTTGAAGTCGTGACGACTGACAGGCGGCCGTGAGGTATATTGTCTTAACTGTCGCCGCGCGCCGAGCAGACAGAGTATGTGTCTCCCGGTGGCGAGGCTTTCCCCGCGCGTTGGCGATCTACCACGAGGCTATTCGTCGGAGACGCGGATGACGACAAATAAGTCCGAGGCCGAGGCGGGCGGCGCGCCCGCGACGCCCGCCAACCCCCTGCCGCGCTCGGTCGTGCGCCCGAACGAGTACGAGCTGCTGGACGGCGAGTGGCGGTTCGCGCTCGACCCGGAGGATCGCGGGCTGACGAGGAAGTGGTATCTCGGCCACCGCTACCAGCGCACGGCCGTCTGGCCCGGCTCCATCGAGTCGCACATGGCCGAGGCCAAGGGCGCGCAGCAGCAGTCGCCGGGCTGGCAGGACAGCGTCGTCGCCTGGTACGAGCGCGAGTTCACCGTGCCCGAGCACTGGTCGGCCTCGCCGACCTCCATCGTGCAGGTCACGTTCGGCGCGTGCGGCTACGAGACGCGGGTCTGGCTCAACGGGCGCGCGCTCAGGACCATCGAGGGCGAGGAGGCGCACTTCGGCGAGTACACCTCCTTCAGCTACGAGCTGCCGCCGGAATACCTCCTGCTCGTCAACCGCCTCACGGTGCGCATCGCCGACTCGATGGACGCCGAGATACCGCGCGGCAAGCAGGAGTCGCGCGTCTACAAGCGCGGGGGCATCTGGTACCAGACCTACACGGGCGCGGTCCGCAGCGTCTGGCTCGAGCCCGTCGAGCGCAACCGCCTGCGCTCGCGCCTGGGCGTCCTGAGCAGCTACCGCGACCGCTTCGTCTCCTTCGACCTCACCGCGCACACGCACGACCCCGGCATCTACGGCCTCCTGCTGTCGGTCACGCGGCCGGGCGAGGGGCGGCCGCTGACGACGGCGAGCTTGCGCCTGCCGCTCGAAGTCGGCGACAAGCGGCAGCGCGTGACGGTCGAGCTGCCGGAGGCCGCCCACTGGTCGCCCGACGCGCCGAACCTCTACCGCGTCGTGGCGCAGCTCGGCGGCCCCGGGGGCTCCGTCTCGCAGATCGAGGCCGACTTCGGCCTGCGCACGGTCGAGGCGCGCGGCCGCAGCGTCTACCTCAACGACGAGCCGGTCTACCTCGACGGCGTCCTCTACCAGCCCGGCACCGCGACCTACGAGGAGATGCGCCGCCACCTGCTCGCGATGAAGGGGCTGGGCTGCAACCTGGTGCGCGTCCACATCGCCGGCATAGACCCGCGCGTCTACAACCTCGCCGACGAGATCGGGATGATGCTCTGGGTCGAGGTGCCGAGCCCGCACAGCTCGAGCGCGCGCAGCCGCGAGAACCACTGGGCCGAGATGATGCGGATGCTCGTCCACACGGGCACGCACCCCTCGGTCGTCATCTGGAGCTTGTACAACGAGGACTGGGGCGCCGAGGACATCGCCACGAGCGCCGAGACGCGCGAGTACATCGCCCGCGCCTACGAGTACATGCGGCTCAACCACCCGCAGCTGCTCGTCGTGGACAACGACGGCTGGCACCACGTCTCGGTCGAGGGGCGGCTGAAGAGCGACCTCCTGACGGCGCACCTCTACACGCCCTCGCCGAGCCGCTGGTGCGAGATGCTCGACAGCCTCGTGGCCGGCAAGAACGAGGGCGTCGCCGTCAACCCGCTCATCGTCGGCGACACCTACTTCTACTGCGGGCAGATACCCCTGGTCGTCAGCGAGTGGGGCGGCTTCGGCTTCTCCGACTACGGCGGCCCGGCCGAGGCCGAGGAGAAGGCGAGTCGGATCAAGGCGTTCAAAGCCGAGCTGAGGCAGCGCCACATCGCCGGCGACGTTTACACGCAGGCCGTCAGCATCGAGGACGAGAACAACGGCCTCATAGACCCTCGGAGCGGCGAACTGTTAGTCCCGGCCGGCCTGCTCAAATCGCGCTGAAGCGGCGCGCGGGGGCGGCGCCGCGTCTGAGCTTCGCTACTTGAGCGGCTCGACCGCGGCGGTCACGTCCCAGTGGATGACGGCGTCGAACTGCTTCGAGAGGCGGGACTCGAAGTAGTGGCGGCGGCGCTCGTCGCGGGGGGCGTAGACGACGCCGATGCCGCGCTCCGGCCGCGGCCGCGCGAGCGCCTCGGCGTGCGGCCCGCCGCCCCGCATGAGGAGCAGGAAGTTGGGCACGCCGGCCGCGTGGAAGAGCGCCGCGTAGCTCTCCGGCAGGGCGGGCCGCACCTTCACCTTCCGCCCGCCCGCGCCCCATTCCGAGGCCGCTATCACCTCGCCCGCGTAGGTCGTGAAGCCGACGAGCACGGCCGAGCCGTCGTGGAACTGGCGCATGAGCTGGCCGACGTTCAGCTCGCCGGCCTCGCCCCGCTCCGTCATCCGCGCGTCGCCCTGGTGCGAGTTGTGCGCCCAGACGACCAGCTTCGCCCTCCCGCCGCCGGCCTCCCGCTCGTAACGCGAAAGCTCCTGGAGCGTCGTCGCCATGTGCTTGTCGCGCAGGTTCCAGGTCGAGAAGTTCTGGCGGTAGAGCAGGCGGTAGTAAGCCTCCCCGTGCCTCACCACGCGCGCGTTCTGGTAGGCGGAGAACAGCTCGTCGTCGCGGGCGCGGTCGGGGCGCGCGCGCCACGCGGCGAGCCGCCGCTCCATCTCCTCGAGCTGCGCGGCGGCGTCCTTCTCGCAAGACCTCTTCGTCCGGACGGCGACCTCGTAGCCGTACTGGTCGAGCCTGCGCCGGTAGCCGCCGAGGCAGCCGTAACGCTTCTTCGCGCGCCGGGCGGCGTCCGGGTCTACGCCCTCCAGGTACTCGACGACCTCGTCGGCAGATTCCGAGACGCTGTAGAGGTCCATGCCGTAGAGGCCGACCCCGGCGGAGCCTTTCGGGCGCGAGCCGTTGTGCGCGCGCAGCCACTCGACGAAGTCGCGGAACTCCGCGTTGCGCCACATCCAGCGGGGGAAGCGCGCGAAGCCGGAGAGCGCGCGCTCGGCCGTTTCGTCCGCGCCCGCGCCGCGCACGTACTCGTGGACGCGGCGCGCGTGCGGCCAGTCGGCCTCGATGACGACGGCCGTAAAACCCTTCTCCTCGATCAGCCGGCGCGTGATGCGCGCGCGCTCGCGGTAGAACTCGCGCGTGCCGTGCGTCGCCTCGCCGAGCAGCACGAACCGCGCGTCGCCGATCATCTCCAAAAGCGGGTCGTAGTCGCGCGGGTCGCCCGTCAGCGGGTGCGCCGCCTCGCGCACGAGCGCGACCTCGGCCGGGTCGGGGGCCGCCGCGGGTTTATCGTTTCCGCGCGCCTGCTCGGCCCGCTGCCGGGCCGGGCCGGCGAGCCACCCGGCCGCCGAAAGGAGCACGCACAGGAGGAGCCTGGCCGCCCCGCGCCTCGCCCGCAACCTCCGCATAACTTCTTCGCCCCCGCCGCGCAACTTATCCTCCGTACGTTTTTTATCGGAGACTCAAGAGGAAGCCGCGAGTTGCAAGCGGCCTGCCACGCGAGGCCGCCGCAAGGGGCAAGTCGCCGGGCGTCCCAGAAGGTTAACTTTTCCGTCACGAATGAAGCGACGGCGCGAGTCGTGTCCGTCAACGTACTGAGGGGCGGCCCGTGCGGTTGTTAGCGTCCGTGGTTTATTCTCTCAACGGCAAGCTCCCGTTGCGGGAGCGCCTGTCCTAACACAGCACGGCGGCGGAGCAGGGGAGTACATGCAACTCGGGGGCAGGGTGGCGCTCGTGACGGGCGCGGGTTCCGGCATCGGCAGGGCCGCGGCTCTGCTTCTGGCGCGCGAGGGCGCGCGGGTGGCGGCGCTCGACCTCGCGGGCGGCGAACTGGAAGAGGCCGCGCGCGCAATCAGGGAGCGGGGCGGCGAGGCCCTCGCCCTGGCGTGCGACGTCTCGCGGCCGGAGCAGGTGCGGCCGTCGGTCGAGCGGGCCGCCGCCGAGTGGGGCCGCCTCGACATCGTCTTCGCCAACGCCGGCATCAACGGCGTCTGGGCGCCGCTCGAAGAGCTTGAGCCGGAGGAGTGGGACAGGACGCTCGGCGTCAACCTCAGGGGCACGTTCCTGACGGTCAAGTACGCCGTGCCGCACCTGAAGAAGCGGGGCGGCTCGGTGATCGTGACCTCCTCGGTCAACGGCACGCGCGTCTTCAGCAACACGGGCGCGACCGCCTACTCCTGCTCGAAGGCGGCCCAGGTGGCCTTCGCCAAGATGACGGCGCTGGAGCTGGCGAAGCACCGCGTCCGCGTCAACGTCATCTGCCCCGGCGCCGTCGAGACGCAGATCGAACGCAGCACGGAAGAGCGCGACCTGGAGGGGGCGCGCGAGCCGGTCGAGTTCCCCGAGGGCGAAATCCCGCTGACCGACGGCGAGCCGGCCGGGGCCGAAGAGGTCGCGCGCCTCGTCCTCTTCCTCGCCTCCGACGCCTCGCGCCACATCTCCGGCACCGAGATTTGGATTGACGGCGCGCAGTCGCTCCTGCGCGGCTAGCGCGCCGCGTAAAAAAGGGTAAAAGCTGTCACCGCGTTGTAAAAGTAGACGACGCGCGCCTTCACCGCGCCCGGCCTTTCGACTAACCTGCCCGAGAGCTTTTTCAAACCGACACTGAACCCGCCGGCGCTGTCCGAGGCGGGCGCGCCGTGGAGGTCTGACACATGCGAACGGACACTTGGCGGCGCGCTCTGGCCGCCGCGCTCACGCTGCTCTTCTGTCTCGCGCCGGGCGTGGCGCGGGCGCAGAACGTTACGCCCGCGGCGCCCGCGCGCGGCTACGCCGAGGCGGCCGAGGCGGGCCGGGCCGCGATCCGAGGGATGATGTTGAAGGACGGCGTGCCGGGCGTCGGCGCGGCGGTGGCCGTCGGGGGCGAGGTCGTCTGGGCCGAGGGCTTCGGCTTCGCCGACCTGGAGCGCCGCGCGCCCGTCACGGCGCAGACGAAGTTCGGCATCGGCAGCGTCACCAAGTCCCTGACGACGGCGCTGCTCGGGCGGCTCGTGGAGGAAGGCGCGGCCGACCTCGACGCGCCCGTCGAGCGCTACCTGCCGGACTTCCCGCACAAGAATTTGGGCATCAGCGCCCGCCTCATCGCCGGCCACCTGAGCGGGCTCGACGACACCTTCAACACCGCGCACGCCTACACGACCGCGCACTTCGACACCACCGCGGCGGCTCTCGGACAGATCTACAAGGAGCCGCTCCGTCACCGGCCGCGCGAGCGCCACTTCTACACGACCGGCCCTTACACGATCATCGCCGGCGTCATCGAGCGGGCCTCGCGCCGCGACTTCCTCGACGCGATGAGCCATTACGTGACGGGGCCGCTCGGCCTGCGCGACACCGTCCCGAACGACCGCCGGGCCGTCGTCCCGCACCGCACCTCCTTCTACCTGAAGGAGGGCGGCCGTACCGTGAACGCGCCCTGCTTCGACCCGAGCTTCAAGTGGGCGGGCGCGGGCTACCTCTCGACCGCCGGCGACGTGGCGCGCTTCGGGTCGGCGCTGCTCCGGCCCGGCTTCCTCAGACAGAGCACTCTCGACGAACTCTTCCGCCCGCTCAAGACTTCGGCCGGCGAGGAGACCGGCTTCGGCCTCGGCTGGAGGGTCGGGACGGACAAGAAGGGCCGCCGCATCTTTCACCAGCCGGGCGGCGGCCCCGGCATCTCCTGCTGGCTGGTGCTTTACCCGGAAGAGGGCTTAGCGATAGCAATCCTCTCGAACCAGACGGGCGCGCCCGTCGGCGGCGCGGCCCTCGACGTGATCGCCGAATCCTTCATCACGGCCGCGCGAAAGTCGAAGAGTTGAGCGGTTGCTTTAACCGTCCGTTTAGAGGCGGGCCGTGCCAGCCGGCTCGAGTTACATCGGAGCTTGAGACGGCTGGCACGGCCCGCCTCTAAACGGACGGTAGATGGATTCGCAAACCGGCCCTAAGCATCTACGGTTTGTCCGCCCGCGGGCGCAGCGTTACACTGACGCCAACTTGTCGTATGTCATGGGGCGACCGTGATGGGGCGAAAGGTTCCAGCGTGGGTGAGTGTGCCGCTCGTCGTCGGCGCGTTCGGGCTGCTCGCGTGGCTCGAACGCCGCCGGCCGCTGCGGCGCGCCGTCGAGCCGAAGCTCAGGCGCGAGGCGCGCAACCTGGCCGTGGCCGCGGCCGGCGCGGCGGCGCTCGCCCTCGCCGATAAGCCGCTGGTCGAGCCGCTCTCGGCCCTCGTCGAGCGGCGGCGCTGGGGGCTGCTCAAACTACGAAGGCTGCCGGCCTGGCTGGAGGTCGCCCTCGCCGTGCTGCTGCTCGACTACACGCTTTACCTTTGGCGCGTCCTCACGCACAAGCGGCCGTGGCTTTGGCGCTTCCACGTCGTCCACCACGCCGACTTAGACCTCGACGCCTCGACCGCGCTGCGGTTCCACTTCGCCGAGCTGGTCGTCTCCGTCCCGTGGCGCGCCGCGCAGGTCTTGCTGATCGGCGTCGCGCCGCTCTCGCTCTCGGTGTGGCAGACCCTCCTCCTGCTCTCGATCATGTTCCACCACTCCAACGTGCGCCTGCCCTTCGAAATCGAGCGCCGGCTGAACGCGCTGGTCGTCACGCCGCGCATTCACGGCATACACCACTCGGTCGTGCGCGAGGAGACGGACTCGAACTGGTCAAGCGGGCTGACCGTCTGGGACAGGCTGCACGGGACGCTCCGCCTCAACGTGCCGCAGCGCGAGGTCGTCGTCGGCGTGCCCGCCTACCGAGAGCCACGCGAGCTCACCCTCCCGAACATACTCAAGCTGCCGTTCGGCGAGGAGCGCCCGACGTGGCGACTGCCCGGAGGCGGCGAGCCCTCGCGCGCGCCCGCGCCCGTCCCGGCGGATCGCCTGCTGGCTTGAAGCGGCGCGATTAGAGCAGTCGTGATACTAACTGTAGGGGCCGGGCTTGTCCCCGCCCGCTCAAGTGTCGAGACTATTTCGAGGTTGAATCTGTCCAACC
>DASZKF010000443.1:0-4524 GCA_035947355.1 Pyrinomonadaceae bacterium
GTGCGTCTCAAGTTTACCCGCGCTGGCCTCTAAGGGTACTTGAGACGCCCTCCCTCACGGTCGGGCTTCCGCTTTCTCTTTCGGGGCGGGTATAATGCCTGTGTTTCCCTCGAACTAATTGCAGCGGAAGTGGGCGGGCGACGCGCATCCACGAGTGTGTTGCTGCGCGGGCGCCGGCCGCGGGGAGGACTCATGCCGAGACACCGCAGGGAATGGGACGACGATTACGGCGGGCCGCCCCGAAGGCCGCGGGGCTACGAAGAGCCGCGCGGCGGCGGGCGCGGCTCCGGCGACTACGAGCGCGGCCGCGACTTTGACGAGCGCGGCGGGCCGCCCCCGCGCTACGAGTACGACGAGCGCACGGTCGCGCGCGGCGGCCGCCCGTGGGGCCTGCGCGGCGACTACGACACCTACGCCTACGGCCGCGGTGATTACTACCGCGACGAATACTACGCCGGCCGCCCGCCCGACTTCGCCGACGAGCCGGACTACGGGCGCAGGCCCCGCCGCCGCCCGGCGCGCTCGCACCTGCGCTGCCGCGACATCATGACGCGCGACGTGACGGTGGCGACGCGCGAGACGACCCTGCGGGAGGTCGCCGCCATGATGCGCGACGAGGACACGGGCGTGATCCCCGTCGTCGAGCCGGGCGAGACGCCTTCGGACTCCGTCACCGAGGTGCAGCGCGTGCCGGCGCGCATCCAGACGAGCGGCCGCCTCGTCGGCCTCATCACCGACCGCGACATCGTCGTGCGCGCGCTGGCCGAGGGGCGCGACGCGCGCGAGGTGCGCGCCGGCGAGATCATGACGACCGAGCTGCATACGGTCGGCCCCAACGACCGCGTCATCGAGGCCATCCGCCTGATGGGCGACCGTCAGGTGCGCCGCGTCCCCGTCGTCGGCCGCGACGGACACCTGCGCGGCATCATCTCGATGGCCGACGTGGCCCTCGAAACCGAGGCCGACCGCGAACTCGCCGAGGCCCTCGAAGAGATTTCCAGCGGCCCGTCGTTCTGGAGCAGGATTTTCGGGTGAAAATCAGTTTCGAGTTTCAAGTTCGCGGCTCCACCTTGAGCTTCGGCGTCCGACTTCGGGCAAGCAAACTTGAAACTTGAAACTCGAAACTTGAAACTTTTTTATGGCTGAATCAATCGAGCGCTACCTACGGATGATGCCGAAGGCGCACCGGGGGATGCGGTGCACGCGGCAGATGTGGGACCCGGCGGCCGACGTCTACCGGACGCGCGAGGGCTGGCTCGTGAAGTTCGAGCTGGCCGGCGTCGCGCCCGACGAGCTGGAGGTCGCCGTCGCGGGCGACACCCTGCGCGTGGCCGGCAGCCGCCGCGACGAGGTCTTCGACGAGTCGGTCATGTGCCAACAGCTCGAAATCATCTACAGCCGCTTCGAGCGCACCATCCGCTTCCCCTGCCCCATCGAGGGCGCGCGCGTCGAGCGCCGCTACAAGGACGGCCTGCTCCTCCTCTACCTGCGCAGCCCCGCGGAGTGCGAATAGAAACGTGACCGCCCTGTAGCGCCGCCTTTAAACTTTGCGGAGAGAATCGAACGCTTATGGCCGACGAAAAGCTGCACGAAGGAAACGCCGAGACGCCTGGGGCCGAGGGCACCCGGCCGCCGGACGAGACGGCCGCCGAGGCGCGCCCCGACGCCCGGCCCGGTGGCGCGGGCGCCGGCGCCGAGTCCGCCCCGGACCTGACGGGCGAGGCCCGCGGCCCCGGCGAGGTCTTCGAGATCGCCGTCCTGCCCCTGCAGCAGACGACGCTCTTTCCGGGCACGGTCATCCCGCTCGCCGCGGGCCGGCCCCGCTCGGTCGCGGCCGTCGAGGCGGCGCTCTCGACCGAGGAGAAGCTGATGGCCTGCGTCACCGTCCGCGAGGGGCAGGCCGCGCCGGAGGCCGAGGCCACGCCGCCCGGCGACCTCTACGAGGTCGGCACGCTCGTCGCCATCCGCCGCATGATGCGCACCGCCGAAGGCATCCAGCTCATCGTCCAGGGTTCCGACCGCGTCCGCGTCGTCAAGTGGACGCAGACCGACCCGCACCTGAGAGCGCGCGTCCGCATCCTGCCCCCGCCCGCACGGCGCGACGAGCAGACCATCGAGGCGCTGCTCCGTAACGTGCAGGCGCTCATCCAGAGGGCGCTGGCGATGCTGCCGGAAATCCCGCCGGAGATTCGCACCGCCGTCCTCAGCTCCAACGACCCCACCCAGCTCGCCTACTTCCTGGCCTCGATTCTCAACCTCGGCGTCGAGCAGGAGCAGCAGATGCTTGAGGCCGACACGGTTGACGATCTTCTGCAGATCGCCTACAGCCGCCTGACGCGCGAGATTGACATCATGGAGCTGCGCTCGAAGATCGCGACCGAGGCGCAGTCGGAGATGTCGAAGGCGCAGCGCGACTACTTCCTGCGCCAGCAGATGCGCGCCATCCAGAAGGAGCTGGGCGAGGACGAGGGCGGCGAGGCGGCCGAGGCCGACCAGCTGCGCGAGCGCCTCTCGACGGCGGACCTCCCCGAAGACGTGCGCAAGGAGTCCGAGCGCGAGCTGCGCCGCATGGAGCGGCTGCCGCAGGCCGCGCCGGATTATCACGTCATCCGCACCTACCTCGAATACGTCCTCGAACTGCCGTGGAAGAAGTCGAGCGAAGACAAGCTCGACCTCAACGAGGCGCGGCGCATCCTCGACGAGGATCACTACGGCCTCGAAGAGATCAAGGAGCGCATCCTCGAACACCTCGCCGTCGTCAAGCTCAGGCCCGACTCGAAGAGCCCGATTCTCTGCTTCGTCGGCCCGCCCGGCGTCGGCAAGACCTCCCTGGGCATGTCCATCGCGCGCGCCACCGGCCGGCAGTTCGAGCGGCTTAGCTTGGGCGGGATGCGCGACGAGGCGGAGCTGCGCGGCCACCGCCGCACCTACATCGGCGCGATGCCGGGGCGCATCATCCAGTCCCTGCGCCGGGCCGGGGTGAACAACCCCGTCTTGATGCTCGACGAGATAGACAAGCTCGGGAACGACTTCCGCGGCGACCCGGCCTCGGCGCTTTTGGAAATCCTCGACCCGCAGCAGAACCACACGTTCCGCGACCACTACCTTGATCTCCCGTTCGACCTCTCGAAGGTCTTCTTCATCGCGACGGCCAACCAGCTCGCGCCGATCCCCGCGCCCCTGCGCGACCGGATGGAGATTATCGGGCTGGCCGGCTACAGCGACCAGGAGAAGCTGCACATCGCGCGCCGCTACCTCGTCCCGCGCCAGACGCGCGAGAACGGCCTTGCCGAGGGGCAGCTCGAGATCACCGACGAGGCGCTCGCGCACGTCGCCGCGCGCTACACGCGCGAGGCCGGCGTGCGCCAGTTGGAGCGAACGGTCGGCCGCCTCGCGCGCAAGGCGGCGCTCAAGATCGCGCAGGGGCAGGCCGAGCGCGTCAGGGTGGATGTCGGCGACGTGAAGGAGCTGCTCGGCCCGCCGCGCTTCTACCCCGAGGAGGCGCGCAAGGAGATGCCGACCGGCGTGGCGACCGGCATGGCCTGGACGGAGACCGGCGGCCAGCTCCTCTTCATCGAGGCGACCCTGCTGCCGGGAAGCTCCGGGCTGACCCTGACGGGCCAGCTCGGCGAGGTGATGCAGGAGTCGGCGCGGGCCGCGCGCTCCTTCATCTGGTCGCACGCCGCGGAGTTCGGCATAGACCCGCAGATGTTCAAGAACTACGGCGCGCACGTACACGTCCCCGCCGGCGCGATTCCGAAGGACGGCCCTTCGGCCGGCGTCGCCATGACGTCGGCCCTGGCCTCGCTGATGACGGGCCGGCGCGTGCGGGCAGACACCGCCATGACGGGCGAGATCACCCTGTCGGGCCTGGTCTTCCCCGTCGGCGGCATCAAGGAGAAGGTCTTGGCGGCGCACCGCGCGGGCCTGCGCCGGGTGGTGCTGCCGGCGCGCAACGAGCCGGACACGGAAGACATCCCCGAGGACGTGCGCAAGGAACTGGAGTTCGTCTACGTCGGCCGCATCTCGGAGGCGCTCGACGAGACGCTCGAGAAGCTGGTCGCGCAGCCGCCGCCCCCGGCGACGCCGCCCACAGAGGACGCGCGCGACCCCGGCGCGCCGAAGCAGCCTGAGCCGGAGCCGGTCAGGGCGGGCGGCCGTTGAGCGGGGAAAGACGGCAAGCCGCCGCCCGTTTGAAAATTAAGCCCCGAAAGGGGCGCGAGAATATAGCCCAGGGCGCCAGCTCTGGGAACCGTGCGGGTAAAGCAATCAAGCCCCGGAGGGGCGAAAGAGGATTTGGGCGGCTCGCGTCGGTCGAAGCTCTTTCGCCCCTCCGGGGCTTAACCAATTTATGTCGCTCTTAACCCAGGGCTGACGCCCTGGGCTATATCCTTGCGCCCCCTCCGGGGGCTTCCCGAATGCCATCTATGTTAGGGCGGCGCGTTCACACGAAGACTCTCATGCTCGTCGCGGCGGCTTGCGCGGCGCTGCTGCCGGCGGCGGCGCTGGCGCAGGACCGCGACT
>DASZKF010000444.1:0-5267 GCA_035947355.1 Pyrinomonadaceae bacterium
GGGCGGGAGGAAGCGGCCGATGCGCGCGCCGATGTCGCGGCTCTTGATGATGTTGGCGCCCTTCGGGAACGCCTCGTAGGTGCCCCAGAGGTAGACGGGCAGGATGCCGGTGCGCGTCGAGAGCGCGAGGTAGGCGAAGCCCGACTTGAACTCGGCCATCTGGCCCGTCATCGAGCGGGTGCCCTCGGGGAAGATGAGCGCCGTGTAGCCGCGCTCCAGGAACGACCGGGCGTGGCGCAGCGACTGCCGCAGGCTCCCCGAACGCTCGATGGGGACGAGGTTCGTGAAGTTGTTCATGTAGGCCCGCTTGTAGCGGTTGTCGAAGAAGTAGTCGGCCGCGGCGAGCGCCACCATGTCGCGCCCGTACTCGCCGAGGGCGAATTTAATCAGCCCGATGTCGAGGTGCGAGGCGTGGTTCGAGGCCGCGATGAAGTTGGTGTGCGAGGGGATGTTCGACCGCCCCTCGATGGTCGTGTTGAGGAAGCGCTCGTAGAAGGCCCCCTGCAAAAGGTCGAGGCCGCGGTTGCCGACGGTGCGGACGAAGGAGGGGACGTGAATCTCGCGCTCCCCCTCGCGGCGGTCTTCCTCGGCGCGGGCCTCGGCGGCGCGGCGCGCGGCCTGCGTCTCGCGCCGGCGGACGACGGCGTAGAGTTCGCGCACGTCCACGACCTCGTTGAGGGTGTCGGGCGAGAGGACGCTGCCGCCGGCCTGCTCGACGGCGTTGGCGAGCTCGACGAACATCAGGCTGTCGAAGCCGAGTTCGGCGAGCCGCGTGTCGAGCGTGACCTGCGAGCGCGGCCGGTTCGAGACCGAGGCGACGAGGCCGACGAGCCACTCGGCGTCGTGGTGCGCCTCGCGCGGCGCGGTCTTCTCGGTGACGGCGGCGCGCTTCGACTCTTCGAGCGTCTGGATGAGCCGGACGACCTCGCGCCGCTTGACCTTGCGGGTCGCCGTGCGCGGCAGCTCCTCGTCCGTGAAGTAAAGCGACTTGACGCGCTTGTAGAAGGGGAGCGACGAGGAGACGTCGCGGAAGTGGTGCTCGATGCGGCGGCGCACCTCGTCGCGCGAAAGGGCGATGTCGTGGTCGTAGTCGGGGACGACGAGGCAGGCGACCTTCTCGCCGATCCCGTCCGGCAGGCCGACGACGCCGAGTTCCTTAATGAGCGGCGAGTCCTTGTAGAGTTCCTCGACCTCGTCCGGGTAGACGTTCTTGCCGTTGGTGTCGACGATGATCTCTTTCGAGCGGCCGACGAGGTAGAGGTTGCCCTCGTCGTCGAGCCGGCCGAGGTCGCCGGTGTGGAGCCAGCGGTTGACGATGGCGGCCTGCGTCGCCTCCTCGTTGCGGAAGTAGCCGGCCATGACGTTGGGGCCGCGGGCGATGACCTCGCCGATGCCGGAGGCGTCCGGGTCGAGGATGCGCACCTCGACGCCGGGCAGGGGCTTGCCGACGCTCGCGGCGAGGAGCCTGTTCTGCGGGCGCGTCACGGTGAGCACCGGCGAGGCTTCCGTCAGGCCGTAGCCTTCGAGGATGGTGAAGCCGAGGCCGTGCATGTCGCGCTTGACCTTCTCGTTTAAGGCCGAGCCGCCGCTGATGAGGTAGCGGATGCGGCCGCCTAAGCCTTGGTGGATCGGCCGGAAGAGCACCTGGCCGAGGTTCAGGGGCGTGCGGTCGCGCAGCCAACTGTTGGCACGCATCAAGACCTCGGCCGAGCGGCCGACCCACTCGCCGTTCTCGCGCAGGCGCGACATGATGCGGCGGTGCAGGAGTTCCCACAGCGCCGGCACGCCGACCATGCCGGTGACGTAACCGTTCTTGATGGCGCGGGCGAGCTCTTCGCCGGAAAGCTCGGGCAGGTAGGTGATCTGCGTGCCGCGGCTCAGCGGCGTCAGGAAGCCGGTCGAAAATTCAAAGGTGTGGTAGAGCGGCAAGACCGAGAGCACGCCGTCGCCCGTGTCCATCTCGAAGACGGACGAGAGCATCGAGACCATGTTCGTCAGGTTCTTGTGCGAGAGCATCACGCCCTTCGGCACCCCGGTCGTCCCCGAGGTGAAGATGAGCGAGGCGACGGTCGTCGCCGGGACGCGCGGCGGGAGGAGCGCGACGCGCTCGGCTTCCGACCGCTCGTCGGTCAGCTCGAAGATTTCGCCGTAGCGCCAGACTCTCGCGCCGAGGCCGGCGGCGGCCAGACGCTCGCGCAGGTCCGGGTGTTCGTCGGCGGCCTTGTCGCCGAGGACGAGGCCGGTGGCGGCCGCGGCGCGCGTGAAGTTGACGACCTCTTCGGCCGAGCTTTCGGGGTCTACGGGGACGCAGGTGCCGCCCGCCTTCAGGACGCCGAAGTAGCTGATGCCCCACTCGGGCGCGTTGTGGCTGACGAGCAGGACGCGGTCGCCCGGCCTGACGCCCTGCGAGGCGAAGAAGGCGGCGGCCCGCGTAGCCAGCTCGCGGATGTCGGCGTAGGTGTACTGCTCCTTCTGCCCGTCGCGCTCGATGCGCATGGCGACGCGGGTCGAGAAGCGCTTGGTCGAGGTCTCGAAGAGTTCGAGCAGGTCGCGGTAGGTGTAGACGCGCTTGGGCTGCGCGCGCATGTCCTCTTCGAGCTTGGGGAAGACCCACTCCCGGAGGCCGGGGAAGTGGACGTTCATCCAGTAGTCGTACCAGTCAACGCGCTCGGGGTGCCACGGCAGCAGTTGCCTTTCGTCCTCGCGCACCTGCGCGAACAGCGACCGGACGTTGTCGGCGCGGAAGATGTACTCGTTCTCGACCATGAAGGGCCGGAACATCTCGAACGCCTCCGAGGTCTCGCGCGTGAACTGCTCGACGCGCTCGACGGCCGACCTGGCGCGGTCGACGATGTCGGTGAAGCGGCCGCCGCCCCAGCGGGGCCGGACGCGTTCGAGGAGACCGCCGACCCTCCGCGCGGCGGCGTTGACCATCGGCGTCGAGGTCGCGTCGAAGCGCGAGGGCGTGACGGGCCGCGTCTCCATCCGCCCGGCGATCTCGTTGACGAGGCGGAAGCCGTCCTCCTTCTCGAGGAAGTGCTTGCGCTTGTAGAGGCCGAGCAGCCCGACGATGCGCTCCATCGTGTTCGGGTTGCTGTCGCCGGTGGCGGCCTGGTAGACGAGGCGCGGCTCGTCGCGCTCGATGCATTCGGCGGCGACGCCGATCATCACGGCCGCGACCTGATCCACGGGCGTGATGTCTAAGACGAGCTTCTCGTTGACGGGGATCTGCGTCTGGCCTTTGAGCGAGATGAAGATGAGCGGCGCGGTCGTCGTGAAGCCCTCGTTCCAGCCGGGGAAGGGGTAGTCCTTCGAGGACTCGACGATCGAAGGGCGGACGATTGCCTTGACCATCCCCCCCTCGGCGGCGACCAGCTGCTCGCCGAGGCTCTTGGTGTAGGTGTAGATGTTGGGCCAGCCCCAGAAGGTCGCGCGCTCGGTGCCGAGCTCGGTGAGGCGCTCGCGCGTCCAGACCTTCCGCTCGCGCGCGACGGCCAGTCCCATCGCGTCGAGGTCGTCCGGGTCGCGCCCCTCCTCGATTAACCTCTGCCGCGCCAGCTCGCGGAAGCGCGCGGCCTGCATCGCGTCGCGCGACTCCTTGCGGACGCGCTCGGCCAGCTCGGCGCAGTCGCGTATCTCCTGCTCGACGGAGAACTCGACGCCGGGCAGCTCCTCCTTGCGCGGGAAGTACCCGACGACGGGGTCGCTCTCCCAGACCGGCCCCGAGCGGTTGCCGGCGACGAAGCAGGTCGAGACGTGGACGAGGGCGGGGCGCCGCATCCTCTTGGCGAACTTGATGACGTTCTGCGTGCCGACGACGTTGGTGCGCAAGGCGCTCTCGAGCGGCGGGTTGAAGGTGACGTTGCCGGCGCTGTTGACGAGCACGTCAATGTCTTTGGCGACCGCCTCGGCCTCCTCCTCCGTGAAGCCCAGGCGCTCCTCGGCGATGTCGCCGTTAACGACCCTGACCTTGTCGCGGACGAAGTCCTCGAAGGCCGCGCCGTAGCGCTCGCGCAGCGGGTCGAAGGGCGGGGCGGTGATGACGTGGTTCCAGAACCGCGTCTCGGACTCATCCTTCGACCGCGCCCGCACCGTCACGTAGACGCGCCCGACGCCGGGGAACCGGTGCAGCAGCAGCGACAGCGCCACCTTCCCGACGAACCCGGTCGCGCCGATGATGAAGACGTTCCGGCCGTTATAAATCTCTGTGGGAGACAGCCTCATACCTTCGTGCCGACAACACTATCACCGCTTGACCGCGCTGAACAGCTTGGAAAGCTCGTAGCTGAACCCCGGCAAAACGTCGCCGCCCTCCAGCGTGTCCCGCTCGCCGAGGATTCGCGCCTCGTCCGGCGAACTGTAAACGGCCACGGTGCGCCGCTTAGGATTCACGACCCACACCATGCGCGCCCCGGCCGAGAAGTAAAGTGAAATCTTCTCGTTAATCTCCCCGGCGCGGTTGCTGGGACTCAGCACCTCGACTGCTAAGTCAGGTGCGAACGGGAAGAACTTGTCAGCGTCCTCGGCGTCCTTCAGCCGCTCTTTACTAACGAAGGCAATGTCGGCCCCGAGCACCGAGTCGGGGTTGCGCTCGACCGTGAAGCCCGTCTCCGCGCCGAGGGCCTCGCCGAGATCGTTCGACTCGACAAAGTCTAAGATCGCGGCCCCAAGCTTCAGGCAGAGCTTGCCGTGAGTGCGGCCCGTCGGCGACATTCTTTTAACCTCCCCGCGAATGAGTTCCAGACGGCAGTCATTGCCGTGTTCGTCGCGGTGGGGCATGACAAGAAGTTCGTCGGCGGTAATCAGGCGCGTCGTCGTGCTCATGGCTTGAAACCTCGTTCCCTGCGCCCTAACTCATATCACAAATCGCGATCACCGGCTGGTGCAGCATGGTGATCTGGGCGGAGCGGCCCATGTAGCTGCGGGCCATGGCGATGGCCTCGGTCAGGTTGTCGGCGCGCTCCCAGCCCAGCGCGGCCGGGACGTGGGCGTTCTCGGCGCCGGCGGCGATGACACGGCCGACGTGCTGGCGGCCGTTCTCGCCCCAGTACCACATGTAGAACGGGTGCGCGCCGTGGTAGGCGTAGCCGCGCCTGTACATCTCGATGTAGCTCGGGTTCGAGGCGAACTCGCGCTCATACTTGCGGTGCAGCTCGAAGGCGTCGCGCGTCTCGGGCAGCAGGCGGTTGAAGAACTCGATGTAGCTCGGGTGGTGCTCCGGGTCGAACTCGTCGAACGCCGGGTGGCAGAGGATGATGACCCCGCCC
>DASZKF010000445.1:0-1918 GCA_035947355.1 Pyrinomonadaceae bacterium
CTCACGGTCGGGCTTCTGACTCGGAACTTTTTACACGGGCTGACAAGGAGTGACACTCCGGGCTGACAAAAAGGGTCAGGCGCGGGGCGTGCGGAAGCTTTCCGGCTGACAAAATCCTTGCAGATCGCGGTCTGGGGCGTGGCACGGCGGGTGCCAAACGAAGCACGCGCGCGGCGCGGCCGCCGCAGTCGCCGAAGCTCTTTTTCGCACGCAATATTTTCAAAGACGACGGCCTCAACCTCCGTCAATTCCCCGCAGCCGGTGCCGGCCGACAGCGCCCCGGCCGGCTTCGCCGAGTCCGCCCCGCGCCGACCCGAAGAGTGCTCCTCATGCCCTACGCCCCGAGCGTAACTCCGCCGCGGCCCGCCACAGACGCGGGCGGCCCCCCGCCGGCCGACCGGCAGGATCGCACCATCCTCATCGTGGACGACGAGGAGTCCATCCGCTGGCTCTTCGCCGACTGCCTCGGCGCGCGCTACTACTGCACGACGGCCGCCAACGCCGAGGAGGCCCTCTCGGCCCTCGCCAAGGAGAGCTTCGCGCTCGTGCTGGCCGACGTCTCGATGCCCGGCCTCTCCGGCGTCGAGCTGCTGCGCCGCATCGTCAAAGAGTACCCGGACACGGCCGTCATCATGATCTCCGGCATCGACCGCACGCAGCGCGTGCTCGACGCCGTCCGCATCGGCGCGTTCGACTACCTGATCAAGCCGATTGACCTCGACGTGCTCGAACTCTCGGTCGAGCGCGCGCTCGAACGCCGCAAGCTCCTCAACGACGCCCGCCGCTACAAGCAGGACCTGGAGCGGCGCAACTCGGAGCTGGCCCGCCGCAAGACCGAGCTCGAACGGCTCCAGGCGCAGATCGTCCACAGCGAGAAGATGGCCTCTCTGGGCCAGCTCGCGGCCGGCGTCGCGCACGAGCTGAACAACCCGGCCGGCTTCATCTACGGCAACATGGACTTCCTCGGCGAGGCCGTCGAGGCCATCGAGCGCCTGCTCACGCTCTACGACAGCGCGAACCTCTCGGAGGCGACGCGCGCCCAGGTCGCGGCGCTCAAGGAAGAGATCGACTACGAGAACACGCTCTCCGACCTGCGCTCGATCATCATGGACTGCCGCGAGGGGGCCGAGCGCATCAAGAGCGTCGTCCAGAACCTGCGCACCTTCTCGCGGCTCGACGAGGCCGAGTTCAAGCAGGTGGACATCCACGAGGGGATTGACTCGACCGTCCGCCTGCTCTCGCGCTACTACAGCGGCGGCCGCATCCGCCTCGCGCGCGAGTACGGCGAGCTGCCGCTCGTTGACTGCTACGCGGGCCAGCTCAACCAGGTCTGGATGAACCTGCTCGCCAACGCGGCGCAGGCCGTCGAGCAGGCGGGCGGCGGCCAGGTCACGATACAGACCTACGTCGAGCGCGAGACCGTGATGGTCGCCATCACCGACACCGGCATCGGCATCGCGCCCGAGCACCTGCGCAAAATCTTCGACCCGTTCTTCACCACCAAGCCGGTCGGCGAAGGCACGGGCCTCGGCCTCTCCGTGACCTACTCGATCATCGAGCGCCACGGGGGCTTCGTACGCGTCCGCAGCCGGCCCGGCCAGGGCACGACCTTCGTCGTCGGGCTGCCAAAAAACAGTAGACAGTAGTCAGTAGTCAGTAGCCAGTAGGCTCCGCGCTGCGACTGCTGTCGCCGTCAACCGAACGATTCGTTAGAGAAAGTTTTTCTACTGACTACTGACTACTCGTCTTCTCAGGAGTTCCCTCAGCGATGTCTTACAAGATCATGGTGGTGGACGACGAGCCGGCCAACCTCCGGCTCCTCGAGCGCCTCTTCCGGCGCGACTACCAGGTGCTCGCCGCCTCGTCGGGCGACGAGGCGCTCCGCCTCCTGCAACAGCACGACGTGGCGCTCTTGATC
>DASZKF010000446.1:0-3334 GCA_035947355.1 Pyrinomonadaceae bacterium
GAGGCCGCCGGCCGCGGCGTCGTCCGCGGCGTCCGGCGACCTCTCAAGGGTTGCGCTCACGGCAGTCTTAAACTTCCAGCGGCGAGTCCTCGAAGGGCAGGTCGGGCTGCGAAGGCGTCTCGCGGCTGACGGCGTAAGCGCGCAGAGCGAGCGAGACGATGACGAAGGCGAGCGCCATCCAGAACAGCGCCCAGAAGATCGCCGGGACGCCCGTTGCGGCGGCCATGTTGGCGGCGTCCGTCTGCGCGTTCGTCAGCGCCGACATGAAGAGCACGTTCTTGAGGTCGAAGACCGCGTTCAGGACGCACTGCACGGCGAGGAAGCTGACGAGGAAGGCCGCCAGCCTCGGCCCCGCGTAGCGCGCCGCGGCGAAGAGCGCCACGGGGAGGGCGACGCCGGCGACGAGCGTGAAGAGGCCCGGCAAGGAAAGGTTCCAGACCGGCGCGAGGAAGCCGAAGAAGACCGTCAGCAGAAGGATCAGCGCGGCCGAGCCGGCGAGGACGAAGCGCGCGGCCACCGTCCGCCGGATGAGCACGAGCAGCAGCGCCCCGAAGGTCATCGCCCCGAGGTAGCCGGCGCTCGAGACGAACACCTTCGAGAAGAGCCCGCCCGCCACCGAGTAGACCTCGCCGCTGCCGTCCACCGAGACCGTCAGGCTCTGCACGGAGTTGCCCGTCAGGAGCGCCGCCAGCGCGTGCCCGCCCTCGTGGACGAAGGTGACGAAGATGCGGAACGGGTAGGTCAGAAGCTCCGCGTAAGGGATGAACCAGAGGAGGACGCTGAGCGCCGTGGCGGCCGTCAGCGTCGTCACCTGCGGGCGCGCGTCGTGTGCGATCTTGAATCTCATCTCTTGAACTCTCCGCTCGGACTTAGGCTGCTCGGTTCACGCCAACTGATACGACATTGTACGACGAGTCGTTCAAGGAAAGAAAGTTTCGGGTTTCGGGTTTCGGGTTCGCGGCTCCACCTTCCGAGGTTTAGCCGCGATTTGTCTTTAACTCGAAACTCGAAACTCGAAACTTACTTTTCCGGCAACCCGACGCGGCGGACGAGTTGGCGGAAGCGCGGGTCGGGGCGGATGGGGTCGAACTCGGGGTCTATGTTGAGGTCGGCGAGGTGGCTGGCGCGCTCGGCGAAGGCCCGTTCGAGGCAGGCGAAGGCGCGGTCCGAGTCGCCGAGGCGCGCGTAGACGCCGGCCAGCACGTAGGGCGGCGCCGGACGGTCGCCCGTCAGCAGGCGTTCGAGCAGACCCGCGGCCTCCTCGCGCCGGCCCGCGGAGGCGTAAATCCCGGCCAGCGCCGCCAGCATGATCGGGTGCTCGCCCGAAGCCTCGGCGGCCCTGCGCGCGACGGCGACGGCCTCGTCGAAGTCGCCGCGCTGGGCGAGCGCCAGGCTCAGCGGGAAGAGCGCGGGGACGAAGTCGGGTTCGAGCTCAAGGGCGCGCCGGTACTGCTCGACGGCCGCGTTGTACCGCCGCGAGTAGAGGTAGGGGCCGCCGACCGCGGTGTTGACCATCGGCGAGAGCGGGTCGAGGGCGAGCGCCAGTCGCATCTCCGCCTCGGCCTCGTCGAAGCGTTCTAGCGCGACGAGCAGTTGCGCGTAGCGGTTGTGCGCGAGCGCGCTGTTCGGGTTCAGCTCGATGGCGCGGCGGTACTCGGCCTCGGCCCGCGCGAAGTCCCAGACGAAGAAGTAGAGCAGGTAGCCGAGCGAGGTGTGCGCCTCGGGCAGCTCCTCGTCTATCTCCAGCGCGCGCTCAGCCATCTCGCGGGCGCGCGGCAGCGTCTCGCGCGGCGGCTCCTCGCCCCACACGGCCAGAAGCGACAGCGCGTCGGAGATGCCGGCGTAGGCGAGCGCGTAGGCCGGGTCGCGCTCGACGGCCTCGCGGTAATGCGCGATGGCCCGGCGGAAGCCCTCGACGCTGCGCTTGTTCCAGAAGTAGCGGCCGCGCAGGTAGGCTCGGTAGGCGTCTGCGTCTGCCGTGTAGCGCTTGCGCAGCAGTCGCCGGTCGTCACCCATGAGCCGCAGCGTGAGGGCGCGCGCCGCCTGCTCGGAGATCGAATCCTGCACGTCGAAGATGTCGGTGAAGGGGGCGACGAACTTGTCGGCCCAGAGCGGCACGCCGTCGCGCGCCGAGACCATCTGCACCGTCACGCGCAGCCGCCCGCCGGCCTGCTGCACGCTCCCCTCGACGACGGCGTCCACGCCCAGCTCGCGGCCCACGAGCGCCGCGTCGCGGTCGGGGTCGGCGTACTTGCGCACGGCGCTCGTCGGGCGGACGACGATCTGGCCGGTGTTCGAGAGCTGCGTGATGAGCGCGTCGGCCAGGCCGAGGCCGAGGTAGTCTTCGCCCGCGCCGAGGTGCGCGAAGGGCAGGACGGCGAGGCTGCGCAGGGGGGCCGCGACGGCGGGCAGGGCGGCGCGGCCCTCGCCGCCGAGGAGGGGCGGCCCGACTTCGTACGCGTCGTCATCCTCTTCCTCGCGCGTGACGAGGCGGGCGCGCGTGCGGCGGCGCACGATCAGCTCCTGGTCCGGCTCGGGCTCGACGACGCGCACGCAGTCGGCGAAGCGGTAGCCGCGGCGCGCGACCGTCTCGATGAAGGGGCGGCCGCCCTCGCCCGCCCCGAGCGCCTTGCGCAGCAGCGAGACGTTCGAGGAGAGGTTCGACTCCTCGACGAACGTCCCCGGCCAGACCGTCTCCATCAGCTCCGACTTCTCGACGAGGTGGCCGCTGCGCTCGACGAGCGCGAGCAGCGTATCGAAGAGCTTGGGCGTGAGCGCGACGGGCCGGCCGTCGCGCAGCAGGACGCGCTCGGCCGCGTCCACGCGGAAACGCCCGAACTCGTAGAACCGCCTCTCCTGACTCGCCATGAAGGGTTAGAAGGACTCCCAGGGATTTTCCAGGAACTTTCCAAGAGTTTCCAAAGGACTCGGGGCGCGCGGTGCGTGCATGATGCGCGGCGTCGAGGGCCGGTCGGACGTTGGAGGCCGCGCCCATTCTAATGCCGGCCCCGCGCCGGGGTAAACGGCAACGGCGGCCCGTCCGGCCGCGCCCGACCTTTGATAAGGAGATGCGCACCATGATCACGACACTCGTCCTCAGCCTCCTGCTCGCGCTCGCCGCCGCCGAGCCGACCACCGCCTCCATCAACCCCGTCCAGCACAGCGAGGCCCGCGCCGCGCAAGACGCCGAGGCCGACGACCAAGCCGGCATCAACCCCGTCCAGCACAGCGAATAAAACAGTTTCGGGTTACGAGTTTCGAGTTTCGAGTTAAAGGCTTCTCCGGGTTGAAAGCTCAACTTTGGAAGCACGAACTCGAAACCCGAAACTGTTTT
>DASZKF010000447.1:0-4692 GCA_035947355.1 Pyrinomonadaceae bacterium
CGCGCAGCCGCCGCGCGCGGGCGCGGCCGTCCCCGCGGCCCGCCCCGAGGCGCGACAGCCGCCGGCCCGCCGGCCCGAGCCCGACCGCCCTTTCGAGGAGCTTTTGCCGGCCGAGGGCTACGGCGTCTACGTCGAGGTGCGGCGGCTCGGAAGCCTCTTCGAGCTGGGCGAGCTGAAGACGGCGCTCGCCGTCATGCGCCTCGTCGGCGACGCCGACGCCGCGGCGCTCGTGGACACGGCCGACTTCGTCAACCGGCACGCGGAGCTTCTGGCCGACTCGCGCCTCGTCGTCGCCGCGCTCCGCACGCAGCCCGGAATCCCGCAGGGACTGGTCGCGCTCCAGCTCCCCACGCCCGAGAAGGCCGCCGGCTTCGAGCAGGAGTTCCGCGCCTTCCTGAACGGCACCGCGAAGGCGCTCGGCCTCGCGCAGCCCCCGCCGCCGCGGCCGGCGCGTGGTCGCGCCGCGGGCCGCCAGCAGTCGGCTAAGACGAAGCCGGCCCCGCCCGGCCTCACGCTCAAGCGCGCGGGCAGTTGGCTCATCGCGGCCGACCAGGAGTTCAAGCCCGGCCGCCTGCGGCCCGAGGGCGCGGCGAGCCTCGCCGAGAGCGCGCGCTTCCAGTCGCTGCGCAACCGCTTCTCAACCGAACAGCTCTTCGTCTACTTCGACACCGGGCGCGTGCAGCAGGGCTGGATGCTCGCCACGATTCAGGAGGAGGAGGAGCGCCAGCGCGCGCAGGCCGCGGCCGACACGGCGACGCTCGTGACCGCCGAGACGGCCGCCCACGCCCCCGCCGCGCGCGGCGGCGAAGCGCCGGCGACGACCGGCGTGACGAGCGTCGAGACGACCGTCGTCACGGAGGTCGCGATCCCCGCGCCTTCGGCCGACGGGCCGCCCGCCGAAGGTCAGGCGGGCGCGCGCGGCGCGGGCGGGCTTCCGCCGTCCGAGACCGTGATCGTCGGGACGAGGGCGGCGGGCGAGACGGAAGAGGTGTCCGTGACCGCACCCGTCACGCCGCCCCCACCGACGCCGGAGCAGTTGGCGTCGCGCCGCATGGACAGACTGATGCGAGGACTCTGGGGCGGCGTCCCGCGCCTGCCCGGCACGGTCGCGGCCGCCGTCGGCCTCGAAGGCGGCGCGGTGGCCCTGCGCGTCGCCGTCGAGCACGCGCCCGACGGCCCCGTCAACCTCATCCCGTTCCTGCCCAACGTCGTCTCCGGCACGCCCGTCACGACGGACGCCGCGCAGGTCGCGCCCGCCGACGGCGACATCTTCTTCTCGGCCTCGCTCGACTGGGCGCGCATCTTCGACGCGCTGATGGGGACGGCCAGGGAGGAGGTGAGGCGCGCCGGCCCCGAGCCCGTGCCGGACCCCGGAGTGCTCGCGGAGGAGGCCGGCCTCGGCCTCGGCGAAGACGGCAAGCCGTTGACGGCCGAGGCGGCGCTCGCCGAGGTCGAGAAGTTCTTCGGCTTCAAGATCAAGGAGGACTTCCTGCCGGCGCTCGGCGGCGAGGTCGCCGTCAGCCTCCCGTTCGAAGGCTTCTCGCGCAACTTCCGCCTCAACCGGAAGGAGGGGGAAGAGGAGCGCGACGCCGAGCCGGGCTTCCTCATCCTCGTCTCGCTCAACGACCCGGACAAGGCGCGGCGACTCCTGCCGCGCGCCCTCGCCCTCCTCGGCGTCGTCCCGCTCGGCTCACAGCCCGCCGTCACAGAGACCCGCGAGGGCGTCGAGATCAGCGTCGCCTCCGGCTTCTCCTACGCCTTCGTCGGCGACTTCCTCGTCGCCGGCGACCTGAAGAACGTCCGCCACGCCGCCGACTCCTGGGCCGCGCGCCGCACGCTCGCCTCGACGAACGGCTACCGCGACGCGACCGCCTGGCAGGCCCGCCAGAAGCTCGTCCAGGGCTTCGTCTCCGAAGAGCTGATGCGCCACACCATCGAGGAGTCGAAGAAGCAGGCGGCCGGGAGCACCGACCCCGTCGTGCACGCGCTCGTTTCGCAGCTCGAAGTACAGCCGGAGGCCGCCTCGCTCGCGACGACGAACGAGGGCGACGTGCTGCTGCACGAGCTGCGCGTGCCGCTCAACCTCATTAAGGTCTTCGCCGCCGGCATGATGATCGGCGTCAAGGAGGCCCCCGTCATCGGCAACGAGATGGCGGCCGCCATCGCGCTCGGCAACATCCGCACGGCCGAGGAGGTCTTCCGCGGCAAGGAGGGGCGCGAGCGCTTCGGCACGCTCGAAGAGCTTGTGGCCGAAGACCTCTTCGAGAAGAACTACGTCGAGCGGCTGGAGTACAGGTTCGAGCTGCACGCGCTCGGCGACAAGTTCGAGGCCACCGCCACCCCCAAGAACTACGGCAAGACGGGCCGCCGCTCCTTCTTCCTCGACGAGACCGGCGTCATCCGCGCCGCCGACCACAAGGGCAAACCGGCGAGCGCCCAAGACCCGCCGATTGATTAGTTATCAGTTGTCAGTTATCAGCTTTGGGTGGCGGCGCAGGTCGGGCGGTTTCGGAGAAGCCACACTCGTTGCGAAAGCGACAACCGACAACTGACAACTGATAACTGATAACTATGACTGAGTTGAGTCTGCAAGAGCGTTACGCGCCGCACAACGCCTGCTTCGGGTGCGGGCCGGCCAACGAGAAGGGGCTGCGCATCCGCAGCTTCGCGCGCGGGGACGAGTACGTCGCCGAGTGGCGGGCCGAGCCGCACCACGAGGCTTTCCCCGGCATGCTCAACGGCGGCATCGTCGGCGCGCTCCTCGACTGCCACTCGAACTGGGCCGCCGCCGACCACCTCCGCGCCCGCGACGGGCTCGACCGCCCGCCCTGCACCGTCACCGCCGACTACGCGATTAAGCTCCTGCGCCCGACGCCGACCGACACGACGCTGCGCCTCGTCGCACGCGTCGTCGAATCCGCAGGCGACCGCGCCGTCGTCGAGGCCGAACTCGTCGCCCGCGACAAGATCTGCGCCACCTGCCGCGGCACCTTCGTCGCCGTCCGCCCCGGCCACCCGGCTTATCACCGTTGGTGACGGCCGGATAATTTGCGGGCGACAGTAAATCTAAATATTTCTACGTTTATACCCGCCCTGAAAATTCCTTCCGGGAAGTACGAAGATTTTCGTTGACACTACGAATGTCTTCGTAGTAAGGTCTCGTCCGACTTAAGTCGTCCCTGTGAGGTGTGGGCATGCCCGAGGCAAATCTTCCGCGCCCGACCGACGCGGAACTAGAAATCCTGAAGGTGCTGTGGCGGCGCGGCCCCTCGACGGTGAGGGACGTGTTCGACTCTCTGAGCGAGTCGAAGCAGACCGGCTACACGACCGTCCTGAAGCTGATGCAGATCATGGCCGAGAAGGGGTTGGTGCGCCGCGACGAGTCGGAGCGGGCGCACCGCTACGAGGCGGCGCTGGCCGAGGAGGAGACGCAGCGGCAGCTGGTCGGCGACCTGCTCCGGCGCGCCTTCGACGGCTCGGCCAAGCGGCTCGTCATGCAGGCCCTCTCGTCGGAGCGCGCCGGCGCGGCCGAGCTCGAAGAGATCAGCCGCCTGCTCGACCGGCTCGAAAGGAACGAAGAGTGAGCACGCCGGACATCCTCGACCGTCACGCGCTCGACGCGCTGGGCTGGGCGCTCGTCCACTTCCTCTGGCAGGGCGCGCTCCTGGCGCTCGCCTACGCCTGCTTCGCCGCGCTCGCGCGCGGGGCCGGCGCGCAGGCGCGCTACCTCGCGTCCTGCGCCGCGCTCGCGCTGATGCTCGCGCTTCCGGCCGCGACCTTCGTCCTCAAGCTCGGGCAGACGACGGCGCCGGCCGCGCCCGAGTGGCAGGTTCAGGACGAGGCCCTTGTTGATCCCGCGCAGGCTCGCGCGCGGGCGGAGGCGAGAGGGGAGAGTGCGCCGCCTCCGTCCGCGCGCGAGGCGCGGGGCGGGACGGGTGCCGAGGCCGAGACCCTGCGCGGCTGGGCCGAGGCGCGCGTCCGACGGCTGACGCCGTGGCTGGTGCCGGCCTGGGCGCTGGGCGTCCTTTTCCTGGCGCTGCGCGCGGGGGCGGGGTGGCTCGCGGTGCGCCGCCTGCGTGCGAGCGCGCGGGCCGTCGCGGGGCCTGCGCGGGAGAGCTTCGCGCGGCTCGCGGCGCGCCTCGGCGTATCGCGCGCCGCCGGGCTTTGGCAGTCGGCGCTGGTCGAGGTGCCGACGGTCATCGGCGTCCTGCGCCCCTTCGTCCTCGTCCCGGCGAGCGCGCTCACGGGGCTGACGCCGCAACAACTCGAAGCCGTGCTCGCGCACGAGCTGGCGCACGTGCGCCGCCACGACTACCTCGTCAACCTTTTACAGACCGCCGTCGAGACGCTGCTCTTCTACCACCCGGCCGTGTGGTGGGTGTCGGGGCGCGTGCGGCAGGAGCGCGAGCACGCGTGCGACGACGCGGCGGTCGAGGCGACGGGCGACGCGCTCGTGTACGCGCGCGCCCTCGCCGCGCTCGAAACCCTGCGCGGCCGGCCCGGCGGCGCGCCGGCCCTGGCCCTCGCGGCCGACGGAGGCTCACTCATGCGACGCATCAAGAGACTGGTTCAACGCGACCCGAAGAGGACGCCGGCCCGCGCCACGCCCGCGGCCGCCGCGCTCCTCATGGTTCTCGTCGGCGGCGGGCTGGCCGCCACCCGCGCGCTCCTCCCGGCAGAGCCGGGCGGGGC
>DASZKF010000448.1:0-25300 GCA_035947355.1 Pyrinomonadaceae bacterium
GATGAACGTGAGGCCAGGGGCGCTTCCCGCGGGCCGGTTGCGTTTCGATTACATTCCGCTTGCGCCACTCCCAAAAAAAGTTTCGAGTTGCGGGTTTCGAGTTTCGAGTTCGCGCGCTTGAGCTTGAAAGCTTCAACCTGAAGTCGCCTTTAACTCGAAACTTGAAACCCGCAACTCGAAACTCTTGTTACCCGCACTCCGGGTGGTGGCAGGTGCAGCCAATCTCGAAGGTGATAGACTTCGCGGCGTCCTCGCACTGCTCGCTGCAATACTTGCTGCCCTGCGCCGCCGGACACCCGCACGTCTCGCGCGCGCACTTGTTTTCGCGCCTCTCCTCGGCCATCGCTTCCACCTCCTCTTCGGTTTTCGGTCGGGGGTCTGGTCTGCCCTAAGTTTCGTCTCCCGCGCCGCCGAAGTCAAGAAAAGGGTTCTGGGTTCTAGGTTCTGGGTTAAAGGCAACTTGCTTTTCCCAGTACCTAGCACCCAGAACCCTTCTTTACGGTGCGGGCTGGACGACGATGCGGACGCGCTCTTTGCCGACGACGATTTCGAGCGGGTTGCCGGGCTGGATGGGGATGGTCTTGCCGTTGACGTTGATTTCGAGCGGGGGGAGCGCCGCGGTGGGGCCGGCGGCCGGAGCCTGGGTTTCGCCGGCTTGGTCTTCGGCGGCGGTCTCGGCCGGGGCGGGCGCGCCCTCGGGCGGCTTCGCCACGTCGCCCGTGCGGGTCAGGAGCGTCGTCGCCACGAGCCGCCACGTCGCGGGCTGGCACGTCAGGCGCAGGCCCGGCGTGTCCACCTCGACCTGCTCCTGCGGCGCGAGCGCTTCGAGTTTCCAGAGGCCCTCGCCGCAGCGCACGCCGTCCTCCCCGTAGAAGGTCGCCCAGCCCGAAGCGTAGGTGTAGAAGAGCGGCGTGCGGTTCTCGACGACGATGCGCGTGTTGCGCGCCGGCGCGTCCGGCGTCCCCGAGAGTTGCGGCGAGCGCAGGCGACCGCCCAGGGCCTCGCGCCCGGCCACGTCTAACGCCACGGCCGTCTGCGCCATCGGCACGCGCGCCTCGCTCGGGCGCACGCCGCCCCCGGCCGCCTCCTGCGCGCGCGCGCCCGCTGCGCCGAAGCACAGCAGCGGCGCCAGGCAACACGCGCGGATCATTCCTGATTTCATTTGTCCCTCCTCAAGCGTCTCGGTGCACCGTCTCGGGCGAGAAGGCCGGGACGCAGACGGCCACGTACTCGGCCCCGTCCGGCTCGGGCGTGCTGTACCGCACCCACTCGCCGCGGCGCGCGATGACGGCCTGCCCCGCGCGCACGTCAATCGTCCCGTCTTTGGTGGCGACGCGCAGGAGGCCGCGCAGGACGACCGTATACTCGTCGAAGTCCGGCGTCTGGCCCGGCTCCTCCCAGCCGCCGGGGCTCCTCATCCGCGCGACGCTGACCGCCTCCGTCCCGGTGTTGACCCGGCCGACGAACTCCTCGATCAACTTCGGCTTGCTCCCCGCGGCCTCGACCACCGAGGGCGCGTTCACGAGTGCTGCCATCACTAATCCTCTCCGCCCGACTGAAACTGCGGCGCGGGCCGACAGCATAACCTTTCGGGGCTCGGGCGCGGAAGCCCGCGGGGGCCGCCGTCAGCCCCCGGCAACCGGCATGTAGGCCGCGCCGCGCGGCATGAGGTAGCCGGCGGCGGCGCCCTTAACCTGCGCGAGCGCCTCTTCGACGGTGCGCGCCGGGTGCATGCGCATCCGCCGCACGTCCTCGTCTTCGAGTTCGGAGACGAGGTGGACGCGGAACCGCTCGGCCTTCGCCAGGAGCGACCAGGCCGTCTGGCCGTTGACCTCGTAGGACTGGCGCAGCCGGCCTTCGAGTTCGCGCGCGTCGGCCGCGTCAAACCACTTGAGGAAGTCCGGGCGGCCCGTGCCGTCGGCGCACTCGGCGACGAGGACGACCGTGCCGCCCTCCTCGCACGCGTAAGAGGCCATCTCCAGGGCCTTGTGCGCCTGGATGAGGTTGAGGTCGTGCGGCGCGCCGCCGGCCGTGACGATGACGACGGGCCGGCGGGCGTCAATCTTGACCGTGTGCGCGTCGGCGTACTCGGCGCAGGCGCGCCGGTGCGCCGCGCGCCAGTCGCCCGCGTAGACGCGCGCGACCCGCCCGCGCGAGTCCACCACCGTGTTGACGATGAAGGAGGGCGCCACCTCGGCCGCGACGCGCTCGCACTCCTCGTGCACGGCGTTGCCGTCGAGGCGGCCCGGCCCGACGCCCGCGCGCCGCCCGCCCTTCTCGAAATCGAGGGCCTGGAGGTGCGTCGCCTCGACGGTGCGCGCCGAGGCGAGGCCGGGGCACACGCTCTTGCGCCCGCCCGTGAAGCCCGCGAAGTAGTGGAACCCGATGGCGCCCGTGAGGACGACGTGCGAGTGGTCGAAGAGCGCGCGGTTGAGTTCGACGGGCGTGCCGCGCTCGGTCTCGCCCAGCGAGACGTGCTGCGCCGGGTCGCGCGCGTCGTGGTCGAGCGTGCGGACGCGCTGCGCGACGAAGGGCGTCAGTAGCTCTAGCTTCTCCCCCGCGGTGACGGGGCGGTGGATGCCGGTGGCGAAGATGACGCGCAGGTCGCGCGGCGAGACGCCGAGTTGGACGAGTCGGCGCGCGAGGAGGTTGACGACCTGCGCGGAGCCGGTCGCCCGCGTCGCGTCCGAGACGACGACGAGCACGCTCTCGCCGGGGCTGATGATCTCTTCGAGCGGCTGCGCGTCAATCGGATCATCAATCAGCGCCCCGACCTCCGCGTCCGCGAGCGGCTCGTCCTCGCCGCCCGGCGCGTCCAACACCTCGAAGCGCCCGCCTTCGAACTCGAAGGGAACGCTTCCTCTCCCGTAGCCTAACTCGACCCGCGCCATAGACTCGTACTCTACCGCAGCAAAGAAGGAGTCGCCACAGAGACACCGCAGACACAGAGAAGAAGAAAGGAATAGTTGTGTTCAAGGGAGAGTTGTGTGATTCACTCGACGTTGAGAGTAACCGCCCGACTCTCCCTCTAACATTACCGTTTTGCTTTTCTCTGTCTCTGCGGTGTCTCTGTGGCTAATTCCCTCTCACACGCCGAACCGCACCAGCTCGCGCTCGATGACGTTGAGGGAGGCGAAGTCGGTCTTGCCGGAGGCGCGGGCCTCGGCCAGCCAGCGGCGGAGCTGGCGCGCCTCGTCGAGCGTCGGGATGCGGCACGCGCCCGTCAGCGCCAGCGTCACCAGGCAGTCGGGCGCGCCGTGCGTCACCAGCGCCGCCTGGAGCGCCGCCTGCTCGCGCAGGTCGAGGACGATGAGAAGGTTGATCTCCATAACCACTCAAGTTTCAAGCTCCAGGTTCCGAGTTCAAAGTTAAAAACTGTCTTTGTCTTTAACTTGAAACCTGAAACTTGAAACTTTGAACTACTCCTTCGACGAGCGGAAGCAGGCCGTGCCCGAGGTGCAGAAGTGGAACGTCTCGTCCTCGAAGTCTTCCGTCTCCATCTGGATCGTCAGGTGGTCGACGCCGAACTGCGCGTGGAGGCGCGCGCGCAGGCCCTTCAAAAGCTCCGGCGGCGAGACGCCGCGCGCGTGCGTGACGTGCGCCGAGAGGGCCTCGCGCCCCGAGGTGATCGTCCAGACGTGCAGGTCGTGCACGTCCTCGACGCCGTCCGTCTCGAGGATCGCCTCCTCGACCGCCGCCAGGTTGATGTGCGCCGGCGTCCCTTCGAGCAAGACGTTGGTCGCCTCGCGGATCAGGTTCCACGAACTCCAGATGATGAGCAGGCCGATGAGCGCGCTGAAGAGCGGGTCGGCGGCGTACCAGCCGTAGAGCGTCATCAGCGCGCCGGCCGCAATCGCCCCGACCGACCCGAGCGCGTCGCCGAGGATGTGCAGCCACGCGCCGCGCACGTTCAAGTCCTTCTCGTGGTCGCCGTGCAGCAGCCAGGCGCAGACGAGGTTGACGGCGAGGCCGCCCGCCGCGACCGCCATCATCACGCCGCTGCGCTCGACGACGGGCGGCGCGAGCCACCGCTCGTAAGCCTCCCAGATGACGAGGAGCGAGACGGCCGCCAGCGCCACCCCGTTGCCGAAGGCGGCGAGGATTTCCAGCCGGTAGTAGCCGAAGGTCTTGCGCGGCGTCGCGGGGCGCGCCCCGAAACGCGCGGCCAAGAGTGCCAGCCCGAGCGCGGCCGCGTCCGCCAGCATGTGCCCGGCGTCGGCCAGAAGCGCCAACGAGCCAGTCCACCACCCGCCGACGGCCTCGGCCAGCATGTACGCGGCCGTCAGCGCGAGCACGGCCGCCAGCCGCCGCCGGCTGCGCGCGGCCAGCCCGTGCGCGTGGCCCGCCCCGCCGTGGTGATGGTGATGACCGTCCCCCGAAACCATCCGCCCCTCCTCCGGGACGGGTAAGGGTATCAGAAAAGCAATTAAGAATTAAGAATTAAGAATTAAAAATGGTGTGGCTGGGAGCGCCCTTCCGGGTTCCGAAGCACGCCAATTCTTAGTTCTTAATTCTTAATTGCTTTACAGTTCGGGGACGCCGGAGGCCTTGTTGAAGTCGCGGTAGAGTTCGTTGAGGTCGCGGATGTTTTTGTCGAGGACGCGGATGAGGTTGTCGAGGTCGCCGGTGTTGACGATGAGGTTGGCGTTGCTGAGGAAGGCCGCGTGGGCGTCGCCGGTGCGGGCCTTGTCGGAGAGCTGCACGAAGACGACGCGGCGGCGGTCGGCCATCCGCATCGAGTTCAGTTCGCGGGCGACGGCGGCCGCGCCCTGCGCCGCCGTGTCGAACTGCTCGTCGAGGACGAGCACGTCAGCCGGCACCTCGCGCATCTGCTCGACGGCCTGCGCTGCCTCGGCCACGACGCACACCTCGTAGTAGTTCTCGACCAGCGCGTCGGCCACCGCCTCGCAGTGGGCCGAGCCCATGCAGACGAGGGCGCGCCGCCGCTCCCAGGACGGGCGGCGGGCGGCGCCGCGCGGCCCCGCGGCCTCGGCCGCGCCGCGTTGCAGGAGGGCCGTCAGCAGCCGCACCACCTCGCCCTCGCCGCCGGGCGCGCCCTGCCCCTCGCCGGGTTCGGGCGCGCGGAGGACGGGCGCGGCCGGCGCGGCGCCCGCCTCGGCTTGGGCGCGCGTCGTGGCGGGCACCCCGCCCGCGACCGCGGCCAGCGCGTCGCGCTGGGCCTGCGGAGCCGGCGGCTGCGCGTTAATGATCTGCTGGCACTTCGGGCAGCGCACGCTGAAGGCGCGCGCCGGCACCTTGGCGTCGTCGAGCTGGAGCCGCGTCGTGCAGTTCGGGCAGGTAACTATCATAGAGACTAGAGGCTTGGGACTAGAGGCTTGTTAAGAGCCGGAGGTTAGGGGTTGGAGGCTTCGTTAAGAACCGGGGGCTTTGAACTAGCCCCTAGCCTCCAGCCTCTAGCCTCTATTTTCATTCGATCATGTCGAGCATCGAGGCGCCGGGCGCGGGGCGGGGGGCGAAGCTGGCCGGGGCGCGCGCGGGCTGGCGGCGGGCGGCCGGGGCGGGCTTGTCGGGGCGGAGGAAGTCGGCCGCCGTCGAGAGGCCCTTGAGCGAGAGCATCAGGTTGTTCGGGTTGGTGGCGAACGAGAGGCCGTCTTCGAGCGTGATGACCTCGCGCTCGATGTAGTCCTTGATGACCGAGTCGAAGTCCTGCATGCCGTCGAGCTTGCCGTCGCGCATGGCGTCGAGCAGGGTCTTGCCGTCGCTCTCGCCCTCGCCGATGTACTCGCGCGTGCGCGGCGTGGACTTCAGGATTTCGACCACCGCCGCGCGGCCCTGCCCGTCGGCGCGCGGGACGAGCCGCTGCGAGACGATGTAGCGGAAGCTCTGCGCGAGCCGGGTGCGGATGACCTGCTCCTCGTTCTTCGGGTAGAGGCCGATGACGCGGTCCACGGTCTTCGAGGCGTCAATGGTGTGCAGGGTCGAGAGGACGAGGTGGCCGGTCTCGGCCGCCTCGAGCGCGATCTCGGTCGTCTCGTAGTCGCGCATCTCGCCGATGAGGATGACCTTCGGGGCCTGCCGCAGCGCCGAGCGCAGGGCCGAGGGGAAGTCGCGCGCGTCCGAGCCGATCTCGCGCTGGTTGATCGTCGAGTTCTTGTGCGAGTGGAGGAACTCGATGGGGTCTTCGATGGTGACGATGTGGTAGTGGTGCTTGTCGTTGATGAGGTCTATGAGCGCGGCCAGCGTCGAGCTCTTCCCCGCCCCGGTCGGCCCCGTCACCATCACGATGCCGTTGCGCAGGTCGGTGATGTCGGAGAGCTGGGCCGGGAGGTTGAGCGTCTGCAGCGTCGGGATGTCAGTCGGGATGACGCGCATCACGATGGAGTAGGTGCCGCGCTGCTGGAAGATGTTCACGCGGAAGCGCATGCGCGAGGGCAGGCTGTAGCTGAGGTCGGTCGAGCCGGTGTGCGCCAGCCGGTGCGCCGCGTCCGGGTTCCCGCGCAGCAAGGTCATCGCGATGATCTCGGTCTGGTAGGGCGTGAGCTTCTGCAGCCCGTGCGGCTGCACCGAGGTCAGCTTGCCGTTGATCTCGACCTGCGGCGTCTGCCCGACGGAGAAATTCAGGTCGCTGATCTTGTCCGAGACCGTCAGCATGCGCTCGATGATGGGCGGCAGGTCGAAGTATCTCATGCGGGATTCGTCGGGTGCTCCGGGGCTGAAGATTTGAAAGCGGGAGGGCCGGGTCGCGGAAGGGTCGCGGGGCCGGAAGCGGGGCGGCCGCCGGAAGGGCCGAAAGCATTCTCGCGCATCGGCCGGCGAAACGCAAGTTAAAACTTTTAACGGCTATTATTTTAACAGTTACCTTTCCGGCCGCGCTTCCAGGCGGTCGAGGAACGCGCGGGTCAGGCGGGTGATCTCGGCCGGGTCTCCGGGCTTGAGGAGGTCGCCGATGACGGCGACCGAGTCGGCCCCGGCCTCGAGCACGGCGCGCGCGTTCTCGCGCGTGATGCCGCCGATGGCGACGAGCGGGAGCCGGCCGGCGGCGGCGCGGACGCGTCGCACGCCTTCGAGGCCGACGACCGGGTCGGGGTTCTCCTTCGAAGAGGTCAAGAAGACCGGGCCGATGGCGACGTAGCTGACGGGGAGCCGGGCGGCCCCGACGGCCTGCTCGACGCTGTGCGTCGAGTAGCCGACGACGGCCCCGCCGCCGAGCAAGGCCCGCGCCGCCTCGGGCGCGAGGTCGTCCTGCCCTAGGTGCACGCCGTCCGCGCCGAGCGCGAGCGCGATGTCCGCGCGGTCGTTGATGACCAACTGCACGCCGCGAGCGCGCGCGACCTTGAGGGCGGCGGCGGCCTCGCGGTAAAACTCGCGCGGCGCGAGGCGCTTCTCGCGCAGTTGGACGAGGCTCGCCCCGCCCTCGGCGAGGCGCGCGACCTGCTCGGCGTGCGACAGCCCCGACAGCCGCGCGTCCGTCAGAGGGTAGAGCTTGGGGAGTGTGAAAGGAGACATGAGAATGGGTGCTAGGTGCCAGGTGCTGGGTAAAAGCAAGCTGTCTTTATCCCAGCACCCAGCACCTGGCACCCGGCACCTTACTGATTGTTCGGCGCGGGGTGCTTCTCGATCTGCAAGCCCTGCCCCGGCCGGTCGGCGTCGTAGGTGAGCGTGTATTCGAGCCGCTCGCGGAGGTCGCTGAACCGCATCCGCAGGGTGCGGCCCGTCACGTCGTAGCCTTCGTCTGAGGTGATCGGCAGCCAGCAAGACTCGTAGTGCGCGGAGTCGGAGGCGGCGACGCGGCGGCCGCCGTCGAGCTTGAGCCAGAGCAGGTTGCACTCGACGCCCGCGCCGCACTGCCGGTCGTCCGGCTCGGCCTTCGAGAGTCCGCACACGTCGAGCAGAAGGTAGACGAACTCGCCGGCGCGGCTCACGAAGACGACCGTGACGCCTTTGATCCGGGCCGCGTCAATCTTGTCCGCGACGCGCAGGACGTGCGAGCGCCCGCGCTCGCTCAGGACGAGGCTCCTCCCCCTGGCGCGCACCCTGACCCCGTCCGCGGCCGCGCCCTTCTGCGCGGGGGCGCCGCTTGGCCGAACCGCGCACAGGACACAGAGGATGAGGAGGGCGGCGGCCTTCATCCGCTTCGGCTATTCGCCCTTCCGGGGTGAGTTCTTGCGCTGCCGGATGATGCTGCGGCGGCGGGGGATGGGCGGCGTCCGCTTGTCGAGCAGTTGCGCGTGGCGCGCGCGCAGCATGTGCGCCAGCGACTGGTGCTTGAGGCCGAGCCGCTTGGCCGCGCGCGTCAGGCTCCCGTCCTCCAGCTCCAGGGCCTGCTCGATGAGGCGCGCCTCCAGCTCATGCACCGCGCTGTAGAAGGTGAAGTCGCGTTCGTGCAGCTCGGCGCGCGCGAGCCGCTTGATGACGGCGCGGGCGCTGGCTCGGAGGCGCGCGATGTCCTCGGCGTCCTGCGTGCCCTTCAGAAGCTCGTCGGCGCGGCGGTAGATTTTCGAAAGCTCCTCGGCCGGGAGGCGCGTCGAGGCCCCGTGCTCTTCGATCAAGGCCAGCGCGGCCTGCGCCGCCAGCGTCTGCGCGCCCGATTCCTGCGCCACCTTCATCGCCCGCCGGAGGATGGCGACCGAGTTTTCGTAATCGCCGAGCCGCGCCCGGACGACGCCCTGGATGGTCAGGGCCTCGGCGAGGAGCGCCGATTCGCCGCCCGGCTCCAGGTAGCGGACGACGCCGCCGATGAAGCGGTCGGCCTCGGCGTAACGCTTCTCGGCGACGAGCACGCTGGCCCGCGTCTCGTCCACGTAGGCGAGCTGCCCGGCGTCGTTGAGGCGGGTGAGGATGGCCTGCGCGCGGTCGAGGTGTTCGTGCGCCTCGGCGTAGCGACCCAGGTTGTAGAGCACCATGGCGAGGTTGTTGGTGTTGCCGGCGACGTACCGCTCGTGGCCCGCCAGCTCGTGGTGGTAGATGGCGGCGGTGAACTCGATGATGGCGCTGTCGTAGTACTCGGGCCTAGCCTCGGCCGAAGCCAGCCTCCGGAAGACGAGTCCCATCTGCCCGTGCCACTTGCCGCGCAGCGCGTCGCCGGCCGCGTCGAGGGCGGGCCGCGCCTCCTCCAGCACGCGCCGCGCCTCGTAGTAGCGCCCCTCCCAAATCTCGACCGAGGCGCGGCGGACGGCGATCCTCGCCCGCAGCCCGGCCGCTTCCGGGCCGAGGCCGTCGAGGGCCGTCTCGAGGATGACGCGCCCCTCGTCGTACGCGCCGAGGCGGAAGTAGCAGAGGCCCAGCTCGCATTGCGCCTCGGCGACCTTCTCCGCCAGCCCCGCCGCCTCGAAGGCGCGCAGCGACTCGAAGAGCAGGTCTTTGGCGCGCTCCTGCGCGTCGGACGCCTGGCGGGCGCTGCCGAGCCAGCCCGTGAGCACCCCGCATTGCAAGAGCACTTCGGCGGTGGTAAGAATTGACAGCCCTTGCGTTTCGGGGCGCTCTCCGACACCCCGCCACAGCTCGCCCAGCGCCTCGCGCGCTTCTTCGCAGCGCCCGGCCTCGACCAGTTCGGACGCGGCCGCGCAACGGAGCCGCGCGCGCCGGTCGAGGTCGAGGTCGGGTATCTCCCTCTGCCGTAGCTTGATCTCTGAAGGGTTCATGT
Organism: Pyrinomonadaceae bacterium; assembly: GCA_035947355.1. Taxonomy (GTDB): domain Bacteria; phylum Acidobacteriota; class Blastocatellia; order Pyrinomonadales; family Pyrinomonadaceae; genus QHXN01. Next base: position 9,605 of record DASZKF010000448.1, read on the forward strand.
GAGGTAAGCCTTTCCGCGGCGATGCAACCCAGTTGCATGGCCTCCGACGCTGACGCCGCACAACATGATGCGGCGGCATCCCTGGTTACAACCCACCGACCGAAAGGGACTCGTGATGCTGAAAATCGTTAGGGCCTCCACGCTGATCTTCGTCATGGCGTGCTCGGCCAGCGCGGGCGACACGCCGAACAACGTGACCGGCACTCCTACCCAAGCGCCGGCCCCGTCGGCACCGGAGCCGACCTCGCCGACCTCCGGCGCCGGCCCCTCGGAAAAGACAGCGGACAGCTTTGGGGAGACTTTACTGAACCTGCTCGAAAACGTGCTCGCACTCTTCTAGGGCGCACGCCAGCCTGTACAGGAGAGGCCGCCACGGCGGCGGCCGGGTTTTCGTGTGTCTGCGAGCACCGGATAGCGGAGGTGACGCCCACCGGCGTGAGATTAACGCCCCGCACAGAAGAATGCAATAGCTTTCGCCCGACCGGCCCCCACGTGAGGACTTGGTAGAGGTGCCGGCCGCGCCGCGCCCGCGGGCGGCCCGGCCGCGCGCCCGAAGCCACTAGACATCATCCAGCGTGAGCGGGCGCGGCTGCTTCCCGTCAACGTCCGTGAACCCGTACTCTCGGGCCAGCGCCGCCGCCACGAGCACCTGCCCCGACCTGTGCATGAGGTCCGGGTCGGCGGCTAGGGCGGCGACGGCGCGGCCGACGAACTGCGGCGACTCGGAGTTGCTCAGGTCGAGGAAGGCGGCCGCCTCCAAAACCTTTTCGGTCCTGACGAGCCCCGGATAGAGCGAGACGACCGCGACGTCATGTCCGCGGAGTTCGTGCGCCATGTCGGCGGTCATCTTATCCGTGGCCGCCTTCGCCACGCCGTAAGCGACGTTGCCCACGTACTTGCGCGCGGCCCAGAAAGAGATGTTGACGATCAGCCCTGAGCGCCGCCCGACCATCACGCGCGCGGCGTGGGCGCTTGAGACGTAGTGCGCGCGGACGCCCGCCGCGAACATCGCGTCCCAGCGCCAGAGCGGCTGCTCCCAGAAGGGCCGCGCCCAGGTGAACACGCCGTCCTCGACCATCTGCTCGTAGCCGCCCCACACGTTGTTCACCAGGATGTCAATGCGGCCCTGCTCGCTCCTGACGCGGAGGAACGCCGCCTCCACCTCGCGGTCGTCGGTGTGGTCGCAACGGAGCGGGACGACCGGCCCGCCCTCGTCGAAGGCCCCGGCGGCGGTGCGGCCGGTCGTGTAGACGGTCGCCCCGGCTTCGGCTAGCCCCAGCGCCACGCCCCTGCCCACGCCCCGGCTCGCCCCGGTGACGACCGCCACGCTCCCGCTCAGATTCGGCATCATGCCCTCTCAGTAATCAGGCGCGGCCCGCGTCGCTTTGATCACCTGAACCCCCAACGCCTCAGCCTTCGGTCGCGGCGGCAGGCCGACAGCGGGCGGGCGCGCGCGCTTTCGATCTCCAACACTCGATTAGTCTCGCGCTCGACCCGCACCCGCAGGCAGGCGCACCCGTAGCCGTAGTGCACGTTCGTCTCGACCCACTGCCGCGGCCCGAACTCCGGCCAGTCGCCCTCGGCCTGGTGCCCGCCCTGCACCCCGACGATCCACTCGTCGTCGCGGTCGAACAGCGAGGCGTTGGCCGGCGTCGGGTTGCTGAACCAGCCGCAGCGCGTCTCGAACTGGCCGGCCTCGGGCGCGGCGGTCGCGCCCGGCCACCCGCCCGCGAAAGCCGCGGCGGCGAACAGCAAGCAGCCGCCGACCACCGACCGGGGCCTCACGGATTTCTTACGCATAATTTTCTCCGCATCAGAAAGTAGGTTTCTCACGCCGCGCTCCGCCGGCCGCGCCCGCAAGCCGGTTGGCGACGAGTCCTCGATGACTTTCTTGATGATTCGCGGTCGGGTGCACGCCGTCGTCAGGCGCGGGGCGGGGGCGACGCGGAGGCCGGTTCGCCTCGGCGCGCCTTACTCACCGCCCCGCGTCAACGTTCGCGCGGTCGGCTCCGGGCCGCCCTACGGCGTCGGCCGCGGCTGCTCGATGGGGACGATTGACGTGGCGGCCAGCCGCCACTGCCCCTGCTGCCTGACGAACACACGCATGTAGCGGTACTGCCCGCTGATGTCGCGCCCGCTGCCGAGCCGCCCCTTGGCGGTCGCCCGCCCGGTCAGCACGGCCGTGTCGCCGTGGACCCGCACGCGCACGTCTTCCGACACGAGCGACTCGAACTTCGCCGGGGGGCCGGAAGGCGGCCGCGTCCCCTCCTCGATACCCCCGCCGGGGTTGACGAAGACGTAGCTGTCGAGCGCCGTCCGCTCGAACAGCGACCTGTCGCCGCTCACGGTGGTGTCCATCAGCTCGCGGTCCAGTTTCATGAGGGCCTGCTCGGCGGCGCCCTGCTCGGCGGCGGCAGGTTGTTGCGTCGCCGCGCCGGTGCCGGTCTGTGCGGCGGCGGGTGTCGCGGCGGCGAGGAAGGCGAGAAAGAGGATACTTCTCATGGGTTCACCTCCTTCGGTGTGGTTGGCTGTCTGTTATCGGTGGTTGTTTCGGCCGGCCTACTTCTATCCCAACCGGGGTGGCGAGTCAACATCAGCTCAGTGCCCGGAACGGTCAACGCGCGGGCGCACGACGCCTGCCGCGCCGCGCCCCGATTCGACGGCTGTGAGAGGCCCCGTGACGGGGCGCCGGGTGGATACGGTCGTTAGGCCGCGCGTCAGCCCTCGACTGCCGGGAGGATGTGCTGCGGCACGTAGACGTTCTGCGGGACAAAGAGTGTCGGGTCGTTGTAATTGCCGCCGTAGAAGGCGATCACTAAATCGAGTTCGGGAATCCCAATCACGACCTGCCCGCCGTTGCCGCCGGCGAAGAAGGCGCGGACGGTTCGCCCCTTGTAAGGGTAGTCTTCCACCCACCACTGGTAGCCGTATTTACGATTACGGGCGCCGATGTTGACCAGGTGGGAGGTGGCGCGCTGAGACCACTCGCGGGTTAAAACCCTGCGCCCGTCCCAAGTCCCGCCGTTCAGGTGAAGCTGGCCGAGTTTCATGAAATCCCTCGGCAGGAACCTGACGCCGCCGCCCATGTAAGCGTCGCCCGTCGGCGTCAGGTTCATGTAATACCGTTCGATCTTGAGCGGCTCGGCGAGAAGGGTTCGGAACAGCGCCGGCAGAGACCGTTTAGAGGCCCTCTGGAGGACGCCGCCCAGGAGATTAGATTGCGCGCTGCAGTAGACCGATTTTTCGCCGGGGTCGCGGATCATCTTTAGCGCGAGCGCGAACTTGTAATAATCCGGCTGCTCGGTCTGTTGCTGCATGTTGTCCTCGGCGCCGGGGGATTTCGGATCGCCGTCGTCGCAGTCGAGTCCGGCCGACATCGTGAGCAGGTGTTCGACCGTTAGAGCGCGCCGGCGCGGCTCGAGGTCGGGCGGGAACGCGCCGCCGTTCATGACGCGGTAGACGGGGCTGGAGGCTCCGAGCGGCACGCCCGCGTGGGCGGCCGCGCCCAGGAGGGTCGAGGTCAGGCTCTTCGCCGCGGAGCGTGTGTCGTGCGGCTTGTCGCGGTGTTCGCCGTGGAAATACTCTTCCAGGACCAGCTTGCCGTGCCGCGCGACGAGCACGCCGTGAACCTCCTGAGAGCCGACCGAATCAATCGGCGTGTCAACGAGCATCTGTATAAATTTTTCGACGCCGGCGCGCGAAATCCCGACCTCTTCGAGCGAAGCCGTCTGCCAGCCGTCGCCGAGTGCCGGCGGCGGCGCGTAAGCGTAAGGCGCGGTCGGGCGGCCGCGCGGGTAAAAGTCGCTCGCTTCATTCGCCCCGACGCGCCGGAAATCGAAAGTGCGTTCGGCCGCCGGGAAGTAGATTGACATCGTCCCGCCGTCGGCGTGGTACTCCCCTTCCGCCAGAACGCGGCCCCTCTCCCCGGCCGAATCCGCCGCGAAAAGTTTTACCGAATCGCCTTCGCGCTCGACGCGGTCAACGCGGATGAATCTGCCGATGTTGCGCTCGGGGTTTTTCAGGAACGCGCCGACCGAGCCGTCGTCCCTCGGTTTGACCATCAGGTAAAAAGTCAGCGCGTCGCCGAGCGGCGAGACCGCCCCGCGCCAGAAGTCTGGGCCGTCTTTCGTGAGCGTGACCGGGGAGGCGTAGGGCGTGTCGTTCTCGACCGTGGCGGGCTGAACCCAGTGGCCTGTGATCTTCGCGCGGCGCGGGTCGAACTCCCCCCGGAAAGCGCCTTCGCCGTCGGGCAGCTCGAAAGAGATCGCGTCCCCCTCCAGCCTCGCGGGCGCGACGCGGCCGGCGATCTCGGCCCGCCATTCGCCTTTAAGCTGCCTGACGATGAGCGGGCCGCCGACGTCAGGCCCGAACCGGCGTTTCGCCTCCCAGAGCCCGGCGAGTTCCTTCGCGGGAGCGGCTTGAGAGCTTGCCGTCCGCATCGCCGGAGCGGCGGAAGATAAAACCACGGCGGCGGCCGCCGCCCACAAGAGAGAAGCTTTCATGACCGGCATGATCCTCCTGTCGGGCACGACGAGCCCGCGGGTCGAATGTGTTTTTAGCCCGGCGGGAGGAACCTGACTGGGCGTTCAACCTTGCTGACGAGGGGCGGGCCGGCGCGGGTCGGGTGGGACGGCTTGTCGGGCGTGTCTTTGTTTTGACGCGGCGAACCTCTCGACGCCGCCCGCGATTGCGCTAACTATTCCGACGGCCGCGCCGACTTCTCTTCGCCGCTCGCCTCCTTCTTGTACGCCAGGTGCCAGGACCTCTCCCCGCAACTCGGGCACTTCCTCAGATTCCTCGAACTGCCCGACGCCTTCCAGCGGACGCCGCCGAAATCCCAATACGACTCTTCGAAACCGCACCTCGGGCATTTCATAAACCACCGGCGCGAATCCGCCTCCATTGACTTCGCCCACGACTCGGGCAAGACCGCCGTGAAAAACCTTTGTATCCAGCTCATCGCTTAATCGTTCAGACGGCCCCTCAAGGGTGGGCGTCGCCTGCGCACAGATTAGATATCTCTCATAAAGTGTCGGCTCAGTTGCTACCCCAGCAGATTACGAGCGCTCAGCCGTTGAAGTTCATAACATCGGCGGAAACACCTGACACGTCTAGAGGTCTGACGCCTGGATTAATCGGGCGCGGCGGAAAGCATTCAATTTACGCCATAACAAATGAAGTGAATCCCATTCAATCCACGCTCCGGTTGAATGCGTTGTTAGGCTGCGTGGTCTACTTGCGGTCTAACACTGATACGGACTGACAATCGCCGCGGCGTCCGGTCTAACGCCCTTCCGGAGGGTGGATTACCGCGCGGCGCGGCCTATTCATTCTCACAGGCGACTTTTACCGCTATTCACGGCGAGGCGCAATTCTTAAATGAAGGCGCGGAGGGAGGGCGGCGTCACGGTTCAAACGCGCGCCGGGTCAGGGGTGCGCGGCTGTAATCACGGCGGACGAAGTGTTTGAGGCGGGCCGCCCTTCTTAGCTGTTCATTCCGGCGCTTCGGGCGTTAGCGTTCGCTCGCGTCGCCCGCGGCGGCGTCGGGGCGGAGGCGTTCGGAGAAGAGTTTGAGGATGCGCTTGTACTGGTCGGCCCAGGAGGAGGCGCGCTCGAAGGCGTGATCCTCGACGGGGTAGACGGCCAGCTCCCAGTTCTCCTTGCGCAGCTCGATGAGGCGCTGGACGAGCCTGACGGTGTCCTGGAAGTGGACGTTGGTGTCTACCATGCCGTGGCAGATGAGGAGCGCTCCGCGCAGGCCCCCGGCGTGGTAGATGGGCGAGCTGCGGCGGTAGGCTTCGGGGTCGGCCTGCGGCGTGTTGAGGATGTTGGCCGTGTAAGGGTGGTTGTAGTGCGCCCAGTCGGTGACGGGCCTGAGCGCCGCGCCCGCCGCGAAGACGCCCGGCTCGGTGAACATCGCCATCAGGGTGATGAAGCCGCCGTAGGAACCGCCGTAGATGCCTACGCGCGAGGGGTCTACGCCGTGCTCCGAGGCGAGGTAGCGCGCGCCGTCCACGTGATCCTTCAAGTCCTTGTCGCCCATGCTTCGGTAGACGGCCGTGCGCCAGGCCCGCCCGTACCCGGCCGAGCCGCGGTAGTCTATGTCTAAGACGAGGAAGCCGCGCTCCATCAGGAGGTGGTGGAACATGTACTCGCGGTAGTAGCTCGACCACCAGCGGTGCACGTTCTGGAGGTAGCCCGCGCCGTGGACGAAGATGACGGCCGGGCCGCCGCGCCGGAAGCCGGCCGGCTTGTAGAGGCGCGCGTGCAGGGTCGCGCCGTCGCGCGCGCGGAAGCTGACGATGGGCGGGTCGCTCCAGCCGTAAGAGAGCCACTCGGCCGTGGGCGATTCGGTGACGCGGACGGGCGCGGGCTTTGTCGCAGCGTCGGGCGGCGCGGGCCGGTTGGCCTGGATGAAGAGTTCGGGCGGGCGGTTGCTGTAGGAGTTGACGACGGCCAGGGTCAGGTCGTCGGGCGAGACGGTCGCGTTGTTGTGCCCGGCCAGCGTCGTGAGCCGCGTGCGCGGCCCCCCGCCCGCGGGCATCGAGTAGAGGTGGCGCTCGAAGGGGCCGCCCTCGCTCGAAGTGAAGTAGAACTTCGTCTTGTCCTCCGAGAGCCGCACGTCCGAGACCTCGAACTCGCCGGAGGTGAGCTGGACGGGCTCGCCGCCTTCCCACGCGACCGCGTAGAGGTGCGCGAAGCCGTCGCGCTCGGAGACGAAGTAGACGCGCCGGTCGTCGGCGAGCCAGCCGAGCGTGAAGGAGCCGGGGCCGCCGACCCACGCGTCGTCGTGGACGCGCGCGAGCACGCGCGTCTTGCCCGTCGAGGGGTCGAGCGACAAGACCCAGCGATCCTTGTTGTCGGCCGCGCGCGCGAGCAGAGCCGCCCGCGCCCCGTCCTCCGACCACTGGATTTGCAAGAGCTGCACGTCGCGCTCTCGCTGCTGCGCCGTCGCCTCCGTCTGCTGCGCGGCCGCGCCCGTCTGCTGCTGCTGCCCCTGCGTGGGCGGCGGGCTCTGGGTCTGCTGCTGGGCTCCGGCCTGGCGCTGCTGCTCCGGCTCCTGCGACTCTTCGCCGCGCTCGGTCGGCTCGGTCGTGTTCTGCTCGGTGCGCGTCTGCACGCGCGGCGCGACCTCGGCGCGCTGGCCGTGGTCAACCCACTTGACCTCGCCGGTCTCGACCGAGAGGAGCGCCATCCGCGAGCGCGGCTGCGCGTCGCCGACCTTCGCGCGCGCGGGGATGTCCTCAGTGTAGGCCGACTCGGTGACGTAGTTGGGGACGATGGTCGGGCGCGCGCCCGCGGCCGCCTCGCTGACGACGGCGACGACCCGCGCCCCGTCGGGCGAGAGCGTGAGGCTCGCCACCGTCTGACCCTGCGGGAGCGCGAAAGGCTTGCGGCGCTCGCGCTCGCGGCGGCGCCTCTCCTCCGCCTCGCGGTGCTCCGCGCCCTCGCGCACGGCCTCGATCAGAGACCGCTCCTCCTTGCGCAGGACCTCCTGGTTCTCGCCCGCGCCGGCGCGCGGCGCGACGCTCGCGCTCAGCTGCACCTGCGGCCCGCCGCCGACCGAGGTGGCAGCGGACGCGCCCGCGGCCTGCGCCGGGGCCGCTGTGCCGGCGACGCGGATGTCGGTCAACTGTTCGAGCGAGCCGCCGTCGAGCGACATCACGTAGAGGTTGTTCTGCCGCGTGAAGTAGACGCGCCGCTGGTCGCGCGTGAAGCGCGCGTTCGACTCGGCCTCGACCGTGCGCGTCACGCGCCGCCGCTCGCCCTTCGCGTGGTCGTAGAGGTACACGTCGCCGTCCTCGGTGAAGACGGTCAGCGTCTTGTCCTTCGACGGCTCGCCCGACGCGGGCGGGGCCGTGCGCCGCGCCTCCTCCTCCGAGAGCTTGCGCAGGCCCGCGCCGTCGCGGCCCACGACGTACGTGTCCGGCTCCTTCAGGCGCGGCTCGCCCGCGCGCTTCCAGCGGAAGAAGAGGCGGCGCGAGTCCCGCGACCACACGACGCCGGTCGGCGGGTAGCCGACCAGGTCAGGCCCGCGCATGATGCTGTCCACCGTCAGCTCGAACTTCTTCGGCGGGACTTGCGCGCGCGCAGGCGCCGCGGACAGAAGCAGCGAGAGCAGCGCGGCGCACGCGGCGAGGGCGCGGCGGCGTGGGTGCGAGTTCATCGGCGTCATCTCGGGGGTATAATCCTGCCGGCGGTCGGGCAGAACCGCTCGGGCCGGGCCTTCAGTGTTTGCTGGGAGACGGAAAAGGTGAACGAACGGCGAGATGATACAACACAGCCGCGGCCCGAGTCGCGCCGCCCGCCCGGCAGCTACTACTACGACGACTCGACCGGCTACGAAGTGTTCGACCCCGAGGCGGAGGGGGAGCAAGAAGAAGGGCCGGACGACGAACGGGCCGGCGGCGCGCCCCCGCCCCGGAGCGCGACCTGACGCCGCCTCAGCGCCCTCGCCTGCGGGGCTGGAGCCGCCGCCTGTCGGAGAGCGTGTAGGTGTCGCGCTTGCGCTGCTCGCCGTAATACTCGCTGTCCTCGTAGCGCGGGCAGTCGCACCGCTCGCCCCCGCCCCCGAACGAGCACCCGCCCGCGGCCGTGTGGTACTCGTACGGGTGGCCGCAGTTCCAACAGAACCTTTCGTTCAACTCGTTTCCACCTCGCCGGAATGTTGTGGTGCGATAGCCGGTCGGCCTATCATGCGCTAGCTCGTCAACGGGTCGGCCCTAAAATATGGTGCCGCCCGGCGCGAGTCAAGCGAGCTGTAAATGCCGGCCGCGCGACGCCGCGGGGAGACCTCATGAACTCTCACGTCTTCATCTCGCACTCAAGCAAGGATGACGCCTTCGTCGCGGAGCTGCGCCGCGCGCTCGAAGGGCAGGGGCTCGCGGCTTGGGCCGACTCGCGCGAGCTGCGCGGCGGCGACGAACTCGCGCCGGAGGTCGAGCGCAACATCGAAGAGGCGCGCCACTTCATCGCCGTCCTCAGCCCTCACGCCGTCAACTCGCCTTGGGTGCGCCGCGAGATTCGGAAGGCCCTCGAAGTGAAGGCCCGGCGCGGCGACGCGTACCGGGTCGTCCCGCTCCTGCTGCCCGGCATCGAGCCCCCGGCGCTCGGCATGTGGTTCGAGAAGGAGCCGGTCGCCGTGTCGGTCGAGACGGGGCCGGGCCGTCTCGCCGCCGCGCTGCCGGCCCTCCTCGCGGCGCTCGGCGAGCGTCTGCCCGACGAGCGCCGGCCGCCGCGGCCCGTCGCCTCCCGGCCCGTCGCCGAGTTGCGTCTGGAGTTGACCGACGCGCGCGTCGAGACGGGCGGGGGCAAGCGCCGCGCGGCCGCCACCGCGAGCCTCATCTACGAGCCCCCGGACGCGGCCGCCCGCGACGTCCGCAGCAGGCGCTTCACCTTCACCGCCCCGCTCGGCCCCATCGAGGCCGAAGACCTGCGCTGGTATCTTGAGAGTTATCACCTCTGGCCGACCGGCGTCTTCGCCGAGCGGGCCGAGCGCATCGAGGAGCAGTTGCCCCGCTGGGGGCAGGGACTCTTCGAGGCCGCCTTGGGGACGCCGGCCGCGCGGGCCGCGCGCGACGCGTGGCGGCACGCGCCCGAGGGCGCAGAGCGCCGCTTCACGGTGCTCGTCGACAGCGACCCGCCGGAAGGCAGCAGTCAGGAGGCGCTCGCCGCGGCGCGCGCGGCCGCCAGCGAACTCCTCTCGCTGCCGTGGGAGCTGCTGCACGACGAGGACGGCTACCTGTTCCAGGGCAAGAGCGCGGCCCGCGTGCGCCGCACCCTGCCGAACCGCCGCGAGCAGTCCGTGAAGGTGACGGGGCTGCCCGTCCGCATACTCCTCGCCAGCCCGCGCCCCGAAGACGCCCGCGCCGGCGACATAGACCACCGCGCGAGCGCCCTTCCGCTGGTCGAGGCGTTGGAGACGCTGGGCGAGCTGGCGACGCTGACCGTGCTCACGCCGCCGACCTTCCCCGAACTCGCGCGGGTTCTGAGGGAGGCCGACGAGCGCGGCGAGCCTTTCGACGTGGTGCACTTCGACGGCCACGGCCTCTTCGACCGCGAGCACGGCCTCGGCGGCCTCTGCTTCGAAGACCCGCGCGACGCGCAGAAGCTCGAAGGGCGCGCGACCCAGATCGTAAACGCTGAGCAGCTGGGGCGGGTGGTGCGCGATTACCGCGTCCCGCTCGTCTTCCTCGAAGCGTGCGAGAGCGCCCGCACCGAAGAGAACCCGACCGCCTCGGTCGCCGCGAGGCTTCTGGAAGAGGGCGTCACCTCGGTCGTGGCGATGAGCCACGGCGTCCTGGTCGAGACCGCCCGCCGCTTCGTCAAGGCTTTCTACGAGCGGCTCGCGCGCGGCGCGCGCGTCGGCACGGCGATGCTCGCGGGACAGCTCGCGCTCCAGGAGGACGCCTACCGAGGCCGCATCATGGGCGCGGGCGAGCTGCGCCTGCAGGACTGGTTCGTCCCCGTCCTCTACCAGGAGGAGCACGACCCGCAGCTCATCACGGAGCTGCCGGCCGACGCCGTCCGCGAGCTTCAGGCCCGGAGCCGCCGGCGCGACTTCGGCGGCGTGCCCGACCCGCCGCCACATCACTTCCAGGGGCGCAGCCGCGAGCTGCTCAAGCTCGAACGCCTGCTCCGCGACCACCCGTACGGCGTCGTGCGCGGGCAGGGCGGCGCGGGCAAGACGACGCTCGCCGCCGAGCTGGCCCGCTGGCTCGTCCGCACCAACCGTCACGAACGCGCCGCCTTCGTCAGCCTCGAACACTACAGCGACGCCCGCGCCGTCCTCGACAGCCTCGGCCGCCAACTGCTGCCCGGCGACTACTCGGTCGCGCAGTTCACCGACCTCGCGCAGGCGTTCCAACCCGTCCGCCGCGCCCTCTCGAACGACCCGACCATCATCGTCCTCGACAACATGGAGAGCGTCCTACCCGACCGCTCCGGCCGGACGCCCTCGGCGGCCGCCCCCGTCGAAGAACTCTTCGAACTCTGCCGCGACCTGCTCGACTCCTCGCCCTCGACGCGCCTCCTCTTCACCACCCGCGAGCCGATGCCGGAGCCTTTCGACCATCCCCAGCGCGAGGTCGTCCTCGGCCCGCTCAGCCGCGACGCCGCCGTCGCCCTCGTCAGCCACGTCATGGCCCAAGCCCGACTCACGCCCGCGCCCTCAGACCCCGGCAGCACGCCCGACGAGATCACCGAACTCGTCGAGGCCGCCGACCGCCACGCCCGCGCCCTCGTCCTCCTCGCACCCGAGGTCGCGCGCCGCGGCGTCCGCGCCACGACCGACTCCGTCCGCGAGATCATGGCCGACCTCCACCGCCGCCACCCCGACGACCGCGAACGCTCCCTCTACGCCAGCCTTGAACTCTCTTTGCGCCGCCTCCCGCCCGAGACGCGCGCGCAGCTCAAAGCCCTCGCCCCCTTCCACGGCGGCGCGCACCTCGGCGTGCTGTCGCAGGTGCTCGGCGCGGGGCCGGAAGCGACGAGGCATCTGGCGAGCTGCCTCGTCGCGGTCGGCCTGGCCGCCGAGACGGACTTCGGCCACTTGCGATTAGACCCCGCCCTGCCGTCTTACCTGCTGGCGGACATGGCCGAGGCGGAGCTTGAGGAGGTGCGGGTGCGCTGGGCGAAAGCGACGGGAGGGCTGGTCACTTCTCTGTACCGGCAGCGGAACGGCCAGCCCGAAGAGGTGGCGCGGTTAATGACACTTGAGCTGCCCAACGTCTTGGCGATGCTCGAATACGTCAGCGACAAGGCCGCGCCCGAGGCCGTCACCCAGCTTGCCAGCTGTGTCGAAACGATGCTCGCCCACATGGGCCGCCCGCGGGCGCTGGCCCGCGCGACGAAGGTGCGCGAGCAGGCGGCGCGCGCCCTCGGCGGCTGGAGCCACGCGCGCTGCATGGCCGTGAGCACGGAGGTTGACCGGCTGCTGGAGAGCGGCAACCTGCGGGCCGCGCTCGACGCCGCACAGCGGCTCCTCGCGCAGTGCTCGGAAGCGGGCGAGAAGGCGTACCGCGACGCCGACTACGATCTCGCCATGGCGTATCTCAGGGTGGGGAGGGCGCTGGAAAAGGTCGGGGCCGCCGAGGCCGCGCTGGCCCCGCTCGGCGAGGGCCAGCAGCGCCTCCAGGTCCTCGCCGACGCGGGGCATAGGCCCGCCGCGCAGATGGTCGCGGCGGCCCTGAGTGAACGCGGTAGCTGCCTGCTCGCCCTCGGGCGGGACGACGAGGCGGCCGCCCACTACCGGAGGAGCATCGCCATCGCCGAGTCGCTTTCCGATAACCGGCACATCGCGGTCGGGAAGAGCCAGCTCGCCGCGGTCCTGATGAAGCAACGGCGCTTCGACGAGGCTTTGCAAATCCAGGTCGAGGTGCGTGACATCTTCGAATCGCTCGACGAGCCGGGGAACGTCGGACGGTGCTGGCGCCAGATCGGCATGACGCACCAGGCCGCCGGCAGGTTAGAGCAAGCCGAGGAGGCTTACCGCCAGGCGCTCGCCATCAAAGTGCAACGGCAGATGGTGGAGGAGGAGGCGTTAACCCTCTACGACCTGGGCGGGCTCTATTTCGAGATGGGGCGGCTCGAAGATTCCGTCACCTTCTACCGTCAGGCGGCGGACGTTTACGCGCGACGGCAAAACGCCAACCGGGAGGGCATAGTGCGCACCGCCATGGCCCGATCCCTCGCCGCGCTTCGGCTCAATGACGAAGCCCGCCGCGAGTTGTACCGCGCGCTCGAATGTAAAAAGCCTTTCGGCCACTCCTCGAAGATATGGCTGACGTGGGGTCAGCTCTCCGCCCTGGAGACGGACGCGGGCGACCCCTCGGCGGCGGCCGCGGCGTGGCGGCAGGCCGCCGAGGCGTATCTGGCCTACCGGCGGAGCGGCGGGGAGAGTCGAACCCGCGGCATGGCCTCCTGCGGACTGATAGCGCAGGCGTTCGCACAGGGTAAGACGGCAGAGGCGGAAGCGTTGCTCGCGCGCGCGCCGGAGCCGGACGGCCCGCCCTGGCCTGAGGCGCTGATCCCGAAACTGATGGCCGTGTTGAAGGGGGTTCGAGACCTCCGCCTCGCCGACGACCCCGCCGCGTTAAGTTACGACGACGCGGTGGAACTGCGGCTGCTGTTGGAGTATCTGAGTGCGATGGAGTCTCGGGGCGGGCCGTGACGCGGCGCGCGGTCAGGACTCCTTCTTCTTCGGGCGCTGGTTGGCGGGGAGGACGCGCTTGCGGAGGCGGATGGATTTGGGGGTGACTTCGACCAGCTCGTCGTCGGCGATGAATTCGAGCGCCAGCTCCAAAGACATGTCCTTGACGGGGACGAGGCGCATCGCCTCCTCGGCCGTCGAGGCGCGCATGTTGGTGAGCTTCTTCTCGCGGACGACGTTCACGTCAAGGTCTACCGAGCGCGCGTTCTCGCCGACGAGCATGCCCTCGTAGACGCGCGCGCCCGGCCGCAGGAACATCGTCCCTCGCTCCTGGAGGTTGTAGAGCGCGTAGGTCGTCGCCTCGCCCGCGCGGTCGGCGACCAGAGACCCCGTCGAGCGGCCGCGCATCGGCCCCTGCCACTCGCCCCACCGCAGGAACATCGTGTTCAGGAGGCCCGTCCCCTTCGTCTCCGTGAGGAACTCGCCGCGGAAGCCGATGAGGCCGCGCGACGGCGTCTCGAACTCCAGCCGGACGCGCCCCGTGCCGTGGTTGACCATCTTCGTCATCTGCCCCCTGCGGCGGCCCATCGCCTCGGTCACGACGCCGATGAACTCTTCGGGGCAGTCAATCACGACCTGCTCAATAGGCTCCATCAGTTTCCCGTCCACGTGGCGCGTGATGACCTCCGGCTTCGAGACCTGCAGCTCGTAGCCCTCGCGCCGCATCATCTCGATGAGGATGGCGAGTTGCAGCTCGCCGCGCCCCGAGACCTTGAACTGGTCGGGCGAGTCGGTCGGCTCGACCCGGATGGCGACGTTGCCGAGCACCTCGCGGTCGAGCCGCTCCTTGAGCTGGCGCGACGTGACGAACTTCCCCTCGGTGCCGGCGAAGGGCGAGTTGTTGACGCTGAAGATCATCGAGATGGTCGGCTCGTCCACGGCGATGACGGGCAGCGCCTTCGGGTTGTCGGCGCTCGTCACCGTCTCGCCGATCTCGATGCCTTCGAGGCCGGCGAGCGCGACCAGCTCGCCGACGCCCGCGCGCTCGACCCGCTCGCGCTTGAGGCCCTCGAAGACGTACAGCTCCTTGACGCGCGTCCGCTCGACCGAGCGGTCGCGCCGCACGACGGCGACCGTCTCGCCCGCGGCGACCTCGCCCGAGAAGATGCGGCCGATGGCGAGGCGGCCGACGTACTCGTTGTAGTCGAGGTTGGCGACGAGCAGCTGCAGGGAGTCCGCGCGCACCTCGCGCGGCGGCGGGATGGTCTCGACGATCTGGTCGAAGAGCGGGCGCAGGGAGCGCGACTCGTCCGAGAGGTTTTTCTTCGCCACGCCGTCGCGCGCCGCGGCGTAGAGGATCGGGAAGTCTATCTGCTCGTCGGTCGCGTCGAGGTCTATGAAGAGGTCGTAGATTTCGTTGACCACCTCCTCGGGCCGCGCGTCCTGCCGGTCTATCTTGTTGACGACGGCGATCGCCGGCAGCCGCGCTTCGAGCGCCTTGCGCAGCACGAAGCGCGTCTGCGGCAGGCAGCCCTCGGCCGCGTCCACCAAGAGCATCACGCCGTCCACCATCTTCAGCACCCGCTCGACCTCGCCGCCGAAGTCGGCGTGGCCCGGCGTGTCCACGATGTTGATCTTCACGCCGCCGTAGCGGACGGACGTGTTCTTCGCCATGATCGTGATGCCGCGCTCGCGCTCCAAATCCATCGAGTCCATCACCCGCTCGACGACCTGCTCGTTCTCGCGGAAAGTGCCCGACTGCCTGAGCATTGCGTCAACGAGCGTCGTCTTCCCGTGGTCGACGTGCGCGATGATGGCGATGTTGCGGATGTTCTCTCTCGTCATAAAAACGCCGTAAAAATCCGCGAATCGTGAATCGTAGGTCGTAGTTGTCAGTCGTCAGTGAAGACAAAAACTGACGACTGATGCCTCCTATTCACGATTCACGATTTACGATTCACGGATTTTAGCTCGTCACCCGTCACTTGTCACTCGCCACTGCTCTTGAGCCGGCCCGTCTGGCGCAGCGCCTCGTAGAGGACGACGGCGACGGCCGTGGCGAGGTTGAGGCTGCGCACGCGCGGGTTGAGGATGGGGATGCGGAGGCAGGAGTCGGGGTTGGCGCGCAGGAGTTCCTCGGGCAGGCCGCGCGTCTCGGGGCCGAAGACGAGGCAGTCGTCCCCGGCGAACGACCAGTCGAGGTAGGAGAGCCGCGCCTTCGTCGTGAGGTAGACGAAGCGGGCCGCGGGGAGCGCCTCGCGCAGCGCTTCGAGGTCGCGGTGTCGGTGCAGTTCGACCTCGGGCCAGTAGTCGAGCCCGGCGCGGCGCGCGGCGCGGTCGTCGAGCCGGAAGCCGGTCACGCCGACGACGTGCAGAGGCACCCGCACGGCCGCGCACAGCCGCGCGACGTTGCCCGTGTTCGGTGGTATCTCAGGCTCGAAGAGCGCGACGGAAATCATGAAGGCCAGAGGTCAGAGGCTAGAGGTCAGAGGTCAGTTAAAAAGAGTCTGTCTTTCACTGATCTCTGACCTCTAGCCTCTGACCTC
>DASZKF010000449.1:0-1761 GCA_035947355.1 Pyrinomonadaceae bacterium
CGCCAGCGCCAACGCCCTCCCTCACGGTCGGGCATCTGAACTTCTATATGAAGGCCGCGAAGACCTCGTTCGAGAGGAGCGCGCCGCGCGGCGTGAGGCGGAGCACGTCGCCTTCGAGCTCGACGAGGCCGGCGTCGCCGAAGCGGCGGAGGTCTTCGGCGTGCTCGGCGCGCACGTCCCGGTGATAGAGGGCGAGGTGCTCACTCAAATCCACGCCGCGGCCGAGGAGCCGGAGGCCGAGGAAGAGCGCCTCGGCGCTCGCCTCGCGCGCGCCGAGGCGGGTGCGCTCGACGACGGCCTCGCCCCGCGCTTCGATTAGTTCTACGTAGCGGCGCGCGTCGCGCTCGTTCGACCAGCGGAGGCCGCCCCCGTCGAACGAGTGGGCCGAGCAGCCGAAGCCGTAGAAGGGCGCGCCCGTCCAGTATTTCAGGTTGTGGCGCGACTCTCGACCCGGCCGGCAGAAGTTGGAAATCTCGTACTGCTCGTAGCCCGCGTCCCGCGTGCGCTCGACCGTCAGCCGGTACATCTCCGCGGCGAGGTCCGGGTCGGGCGTCTCGTAGCGGCCCTGCCTGATCTGTTCCGCGAGCGGCGTCCCCTCGTGCACTTCGAGCAGGTAGAGCGAGAGGTGTTCGGGACTCAGAGACAGGGCCTCGGCGAGGTTGCGCGACCAGGCTTCGAGCGTCTGGCGGGGGAGGCCGGCGATGAGGTCGAAGCTGACGTTGTCGAAGCCCGCGCCGCGCAGGTCCCGGAGCGTGCGGCGCGTGTCGTCGGCCGTGTGCGTGCGGCCGAGCCGCTTCAGCTCGGCGTCGTCGAAGGTCTGCGCGCCGAAGCTGGCGCGGTTGACGCCGGCCGTGCGGAAGGCGCGCAGCGACTCGGGCGTGACCGTCCCCGGATTCATCTCCATCGTCACCTCGGCGCGAGGCCCGACGCGGAAGCGTCGGCGCACGGCGTCGAGGAGTAGTTCGACCTGCGCGGGCGTGAGCAGAGACGGCGTGCCGCCGCCGAAGTAGACGGTGTCTACCGCCGCGCCCTCTCCGGCCGCGCGGGAGTCTCCGACCTCGCGCGCGACGGCGCGGACGTAGCGCTCGGCCAGCGCGCCCTCGTACTGCCCCGTGGCGAAGTCGCAGTAGGAGCAGCGCGCGCGGCAGAACGGGATGTGTATGTAGACCCCGGCCGTGTTCATGCGGACTGCGCGGATTATAACACGCGGGGCGTGCGCGGACGCCCGCGCGGCGCGGGGCCGGATGTACTGTTTTCAGAAGGGCGTGTACGACTTTGATGTGAGGCGCGGGCGGCGGCGTGTGTACGCGATGGTATCAACGGTGTCCGGGCGCGCGGCGAAACCGGAAGAATTTATTTTGTACAACTCATAGTACCAACGGCCCTGAGCGTGGCATAAAGATTGTGTCAAGCTTGGTACTACTCGCACGACAAACTGGACGAACGCGTGGGCGCTCCGCAAAGTCTCTCCTGGATGGAACTCCCCTGCGTTCGTCCGCACACCTAAAAACAACACCGACGTTGGAGGAAACATATGAGCAGAGATAGGGAAGAAGGAACTGGCGGCGGCAGCACCGGCGGCGGCGGTTCGACCGGCGGCGGCGGTACGTCTGGTGGCGGCGGTGGCGGCGGCACCTCGGGCGGCGGCGGTGGCGGCTCGACCGGCGGCGGCGGCACTGGCGGCTCGTCGGGCGGCGGTGGCGGCACCTCCGGCGGCGGTGGCGGCGGTACGTCCGGCGGTGGCGGCGGTACGGGCGGTGG
>DASZKF010000450.1:0-4309 GCA_035947355.1 Pyrinomonadaceae bacterium
TCGAGTTTCGAGTTTCGAGTTCGCGGCTTCGACCTTGACGCTTCGCCAGAAAGAAGTTGCCTTTAACTCGAAACTCGAAACTCGAAACTCGAAACTTTTTTACATCATCCCGGTTGACCGGCCCGCGCGGGCTTGGGAACAATAGTCGCGCACTGACCAAAAACGCGGCGGCTCGCTCGTCAAGCATGAAGAAGTCACTCCTTTATTCCCCGGCCGTCATCCTCCTGATCTTCCTCTGCCTCCTGCCGGCGCGCGCGCAGTCGCCGACGGTGATGAACGCAGCGGAGATGTCTCTGGCCCTGAAGAGGCTGGGCGTGATGGGGGCGGCCCTCTACGTCGGCGCGCACCCGGACGACGAGAACACGGCTCTGCTCGCGTACCTCGCCGGCGGGCGCGGCGTGCGCACCGCGTACCTTTCGCTGACGCGCGGCGACGGCGGGCAGAACCTGCTCGGCCCGGAGAAGGGCGCGCTGCTCGGCCTCGTCCGCACCGAGGAGCTTCTGGCCGCCCGCCGCCGGGACGGCGCCGAGCAGTTCTTCACGCGCGCCGTGGACTTCGGCTTCACCAAGTCGCCCGAAGAGGCCCTCTCGGTCTGGGGCCGCGACGAGGTGCTCGCCGACGTGGTCTGGGTCATCCGCCGCTTCCGCCCGGACATCGTCATCACGCGATTCCCCACGACGGGCGAGGGCGGCCACGGCCAGCACACCGCCTCGGCCGTCCTCGCGCGCGAAGCCTTCGAGGCCGCGGGCGACCCCGCGCGCTTCCCCGAACAGCTCGACCACGTCCGCCCCTGGCGACCGAGGCGGCTGCTCTGGAACGTCTTCGCCCGCGCGGGCGAACGCCCGACCGACGCCGACAAGCTCCTGACGGTGGACGTGGGCGAGTATGACGCGGCGCTCGGCAAGTCTTACACGGAGGTCGCGGCCGAGAGCCGCAGCGAGCACAAGAGCCAGGGGCAGGGCGCGGCCGCGCGGCGCGGCTCGACGATTAACTACCTCGCGCACCTCGCGGGCGACCCGGCCGCGAAGGACATCTTCGACGGGGTGGACCTGAGCTGGCGGCGCGTGCCGGGCGGCGAGGAGGTCGGCCGCCTGCTCGAAGAGGCGTCGCGCGAGTTCCGGCCCGCGAGCCCGCAGGCGATGCTGCCGGCGCTCTTCCGCGCGCGCGCGGCCATGCGCAAGCTTCCGCAGGACGACCCGCTGGTGTGCGCCAAGAGCGGCGAGCTGTTCAAGCTCATCCTCGCCTCGACGGGCCTCTGGGCCGAGGCCGTCGCCCTGGAGCCTTACGCCGTGCCGGGGGCCGAGGTGCCCGTCAAGGTCACGCTCGTCAACCGCTCCGACGTTCCCATCAAATTCGAGCGCGTCTCTCTGCGCAGCGGCCGCCAGCAGGAGGTGAACGCCGAGCTGAAGAACAACCGGCCGGTGACGGCCGAGGTGAGCGTGCCGGCGAACGCCGAGCTGAGCCAGCCCTACTGGCTACGCGAAGCGCCGGGCCGCGGCCTCTTCAAAGTCGAAGACCAGCAGCTCGCCGGCGAACCCTCGCCCGAAAGCCCCATCCCGGTCGTCGTCCGCGCCACCGCCTTCGGCACCGAGAACATCTCGTTTGCGCTCCCCGTCCTCTACCGCTGGACCGACCGCGTGCGCGGCGAGCTGTACCGCCCCGTCGCGGTCGTCCCCGAGGCGGCCGTGCGCGTCGAGGGGCAGGCGTTCGTCTTCCCCGACCGCGCGCCGAAGCGCGTCCGCGTCGCCCTGAAGAGCAACGTGAAGGAAAGCATCGCGGGCGCGCTGCGTCTGAAACTCGCGGCCGGCTGGAGCGCCTCGCCCGCCGAGGTGCCCGTGACTTTGAGGGCCGGCGAGGAGTTCGCCGCCGACTTCGAAGTGACGCCGCCGGCCTCCCCGGTCGTGGCCTCCGCGACGGCCGAGTTCGAATCGAAGGGCCGCCGGTTCACGCGCGGCCTGGTCGAGATAGACTACCCGCACATCCCTCGCCTCACGGTCTTCCCCGAGGCGACGGCGCGGCTCGTGCGGGCCGACGTGCGCCGGCGCGGCCGCAGCGTCGGCTACGTGATGGGTTCGGGCGACGACGTGCCGGACGCGCTCCGGCAGATCGGCTACGAGGTCGTGCTCCTCTCGGACGCGGAGCTCGAGCGCGAAGACCTCTCGCGCTTCGACGCCGTCGTCACGGGCGTCCGCGCCTACAACACGCGGGCGGCCCTGCGCCGGCAGCAGAAGCGCCTGCTGGACTACGTCGAGCGCGGCGGCACGCTCGTCGTACAGTACAACACGGACGAGCGCGCGCTCGAAGGCTTCGCGCTCGGCCCCTACCCCCTGAAGATTTCGCGCGGCGACCGCGTCACGGTCGAAGACGCGCCCGTCCGCCTGCTCGCGCCGCGGCACGAGCTTCTGAACGCGCCGAACAAGATCGGGCCTGCCGACTTCGAGGGCTGGGTGCAGGAGCGCGGCCTGGAGTTCCCCTCCGAGTGGGACGCGCGCTACACGCCGCTCTTCGGCACGCAAGACCCCGGCGAGCCGGAGCGGCGCGGCTCGACGCTCGTCGCGCGCCACGGCCGCGGCACCTACGTCTACACCTCGCTCGCCTTCTTCCGCCAACTGCCGGCGGGCGTCCCCGGCGCTTACAGACTCTTCGCCAACTTCATCTCGGCGGGAAAGAAGGAGTAGCCACAGGGACACAGAGAAAAGACAGAATGATTGTCTTAGAGGGAGAGTTGAGTGGCGGAGGCTTGCGTGGTGCGCCTATGCCGGTCGGGCGCGCGTCCGCGCCGGCAGCACGCGACAACTCTCCCTCGAACACGTCTTCTCTTTTTGATTGCCTTTTCTCTGTGTCTCTGTGTCTCCGTGGCTAATTCTTTTTAGCTACTCATGCGATACGACGAGGACAACAAAGACGCCGCGAAGACGGCGGAGGAGCCGCCGCCGTTCGGCGGGAGCTGGCGCGCTCTCTACGCGGGGGTGCTCGCGTGGCTCGCCGTGCTGGTCGTCCTCTTCTACCTGTTCACGAGGGCCTTCCGATGAGGCCGCTGGACTGGGCGGTGCTCGTCGCCGCGCTCGTCGGCATCGTCCTCTACGGGCTCTGGAAGGGGCGGCGCACGCGCGACCTCGACGACTTCCTCGTCGCGCACCACAGCATGCGCTGGCACCACGTCGCGCTCTCGATCATGGCGACGCAGGCCAGCGCCATCACCTTCCTCTCGACGCCCGGCCAAGCCTTCGCCGACGGCATGCGCTTCGTGCAGTTCTACCTGGGCCTGCCGGTGGCGATGGTCGTCCTGGCCGCCACGGCCGTCCCCGTCTACCACCGCCTGAAGGTCTACACGGCCTACGAATATCTTGAGGGGCGCTTCGACCTCAAGACGCGGACGCTGGCGGCCGTCCTCTTCCTCGTCCAGCGCGGACTCTCGACGGGCGTCTCGATCTACGCGCCGTCGGTCATCCTCTCGGTCATCATGGGCTGGGACATCCGCTGGGTGGTCTTCATCATCGGGGGCTCCGTGACGCTCTACACCACGCGGGGCGGCGCGCGGGCGGTCGAGAACACCAACTTCCAGCAGTTCCTCATCATCATGGGCGGGATGTTCGTCGCCTTCTACACGATCATCCAGCTCCTGCCCCCGGACGTCTCCTTCCCCGAGGCCGCGCACGTCGCGGGCCGCCTCGGGCGGCTCAACGCGATTGATTTTTCGTTCGACCTGACGAACCAGTACAACTTCTGGTCGGGCCTCGTCGGCGGCTGCTTCCTCGCGCTCTCCTACTTCGGCACCGACCAGTCACAGGTGCAGCGTTACCTCACCGGCCAGTCGGTCGCGCAGAGCCGCCTCGGCCTGCTCTTCAACGGGCTGGTCAAGGTTCCGATGCAGTTCTTCATCCTCTTCATCGGCGCGATGGTCTTCGCCTTCTACCAGTTCACCGCGCCGCCCGTCTTCTTCAACCCGGTCGAGGCCGAGGCGGCGCGCGCCGGGGCGCGGGGCGCGGAGTTCCGCGCGATCGAAGAGGAGTACGCCGCGGCTTCGAACGAGAAGGCGGCGCGGGCGCGCGAGTTCGTCGGGGCCTTGCGCGCGGGCGACGAGGCGGGCGCGGAGGCGGCCGAGGCACACTTGCGCGCGGCCGACGCGCGCGCGCGTGAGGTTCGCGCCGGCGCCGTCGGGATTCTCAAGGAGCAGGGCGCGCGGCCCGAGGACACCAACTACGTCTTCCTCAACTTCGTCATCCACCACCTGCCGGCGGGGGTGGTCGGCATAGTCTTCGCGGCCGTCTTCTTCGCCTCGATGTCTTCGTGCGCCTCGGCCTTAAAC
>DASZKF010000451.1:0-8277 GCA_035947355.1 Pyrinomonadaceae bacterium
GGTCAAGCGCGCCCGCGCCCGCCTCCGTCAGCTCCACCGCAGGAGACTCAGCCACACGGCAAGGAACAGCTAGCATATGTTCAAAAGAAACACCGGCAAGAAGGGGCTGGTCGGCCTCGACATCGGCTCCAGCTCGGTCAAGGCGGTCGAGCTCCAGGGGAAGCTGAGCGCGCTCTCGCTCGTCAACCTCGGCTTCGAGGGGCTCCAGCCCGACACGGTCGTGGACGGGCAGATCATGGAGCTCAACGACGTCTCGAACGTCATCGCCGGCATCTTCCGCAGCCACCAGTTCCGCAACGACCGGGTGGTGGCGGGCGTCTCCGGCAGCAGCGTCATCGTCAAGAACATCATCGTCCCGCAGATGACGCGCGAGGAGCTGGAAGAGTCCATAGACTGGCACGCCGAGGAGCACATCCCGTTCGAAATCTCCGACGTGAGCCTCGACTACCAGGTCGTCGGCTCCGGGTCGGACTCGCTCCACGTCCTGATGGCCGCCTGCAAGCGCGACTTCATCGCCAACCTCCGGCAGGCCATCCAGCTCGCCGGCAAGCAGCCCGCCGTCATAGACGTGGACGCCTTCGCCCTCCAGAACTGCTACGAGGTCAACTACGAGCCGCACGAGGGCGCGGTCGTCGCGCTCCTGAACGTCGGCGCCTCGACGATGAACATCAACATCGTCAAGGGCGTCCGCAGCGTGTTCACGCGCGACGTCTCGGTCGGCGGCAACCAGTACACGGCGCTGCTGCAGAAGGAGCTGGGCCTGACCTACGAGCAGGCCGAGCAGGTCAAGCGCGGCGGCTCGCCGCCCGCGCACGTCGAGGCCGTTGACATTGACGGCGTGCTCGAGACGGTCTCCGACATGCTGGCGCTCGAAATCTCGAAGACCTTCGACTTCTACCGCGCGACGGCCGACGACGGCGACGCCGCGGTGCAGAAGATTTTCGTCTCGGGCGGCGGCTCGAAGCTGCGCGGTTTGAACGAATACCTCGCCAACCGCTTCGAGATGCCGGTCGAGCCGCTCGACCCCTTCCGCCGCATCAAGGTCGACGCGCGCCGCTTCGACCCCGACTACATGCGCGAGGTGGTGCCGGAGATGGCCGTCGCCGTCGGGCTCGCCCTGAGAGGAGTGGAGGCTTAGATGATCAAGGTTAACTTACTCGACTCCGTCACCGACCGCGCGCGGACGACCGCGGCGGTCGAGGCCAAGGTGGCCGACCCGCGCACCCGCGTCGCGCTCATGGGCGTGGCCGTCGCCGCGCTGCTCGGCCTCGCCGTGGTCTTCGACTTCGTCAGCGCCCGGACGGCCGCGGCCCGCGCCGACGAGGAGCTGGCGAAGCAGAAGGAGATCGCCGCGCAGATGGCCGCCGTCAACAAGGAGCAGGCCGAGCTGGAGAAGAAGATCAAGGACATCCAGACGCGCATCGAGGCCATCAAGGTGCTGCGCTCCTCGCAGCAGGGGCCGGTCGCGCTGCTCTCGGCGATGAACGAGCGGCTGCCGGCCGTCGCCGACTTCCGGCTCGAATCGGTCGAGCAGAAGGGCGGCGAGCTGACCGTCGAGGGCCACTCGCCGAACGAGTACGCCGTCACGCAGTTCGGCCGCAGCCTCGAATTCTCCTCCGACCTCTTCCAGAACGTCAGCATCGAGACCGAGCGGCAGAAGGTCGAGATCGACCCGGCGGACTACGCCGACGGGAAGGGGGCGGTAGACACCGACTACAAGCCCGAGACCGTGCGCTTCAAGATCAAGTGCAAGTACGGCCCGTCGCAGCCCCCCGCGGGCCAGGCGGGGCAGGACAAGGGCTCGGCCGACAAGAAGGAGGTCGCGCGCCGCTAGGCGCGCGCCCGCGCGGGAAGGGAAACCAACGATGAGCAAGCTCGAAGTCCTTCAAGAGAAACCCTGGTACGTGCAGGCCGCCCTCTTCGGCGTCGTCGCGCTCCTCCTCTACCTCGGCTTCTGGTACTTCGTGACGCGCGGCACGCGCGCCGCGACGGCCGAGGTCGAAGAGGAGGTGGCGGGCCTCAAGCGGGCCAACGCCGGCGCGCAGATCGCCGCCCAGCGCCTCAACGAGTTCAAGGCCAACTACGCCCGCGCGCAGGCCGACTACGAAGACCTCAAGGCGCTCCTGCCCGAGCAGCGCGAGCTGACGATGGTCCTGCACAACGTCCAGGAGCGCGCCCGCGGACGGCTGACGCTGCGCCGCTTCACGCCGAAGGACGAGGTGCAGCAGGACTTCTACTCCGGCAAGCCCGTCGAGGTCGAGGTCTCCGGCTCCTACAACAACATCGGCCAGTTCTTCGCCCAGATGGCCTCCTACCAGCGCATCGTCTCGATCACCGACTTCAAAATCGAGCGCGTCGCGGGCGAGCGGCGGAAGGAGCTGCGCGACGGGCAGACCGTTGACGCACGCTTCCTGCTGACGGCCTACTACGCGCCGCCCGAGAAGCTCCAGGCCGTGCCGGCGCCCGGCGCGAAGGGCGAAGGCAAAGGCAAGGGCAAGCCCTCCAAGAAGGAGAAGGAGGGCGCGGACAAGGAACAGAAGCAAGCCGAATGAGAGGCCGGTCGCTTTCACGAACCGAGCCCGGAGGCAGGAAGAGACTATGAGAGACAGCAAACGCACCCTCGGCCGCGCGCTCCCGCTCGTCGCGGGGGCCGCCCTGCTCGCGCTGTGCGGCGCGGCCGGCGCGGCGGCGCAGGAGCCCAGCACCAGCTACCGCGGCACCCCGCGCGACCCGTTCGCCCGCTACAAGCCGCCCGTCCGCCGCAAGGTCGAGGCGAAGAAGGCCGCCCCGGTCGCGCCCCCCTCGGTCGAGGCGCGCATCGAGCGGTACAAGGCGCAGAAGGTGGCGGCGATGAACTCGCAGCGGCCCGCGCCGAAGCCGACCACCGCCCTGCTCCTCTCCGAGTTGCAGGTGACGGGCATCTTCCGCACGC
The DNA here is from genome assembly GCA_035947355.1 of Pyrinomonadaceae bacterium. Lineage (GTDB taxonomy): Bacteria > Acidobacteriota > Blastocatellia > Pyrinomonadales > Pyrinomonadaceae > QHXN01. The sequence goes on from DASZKF010000451.1 coordinate 2,933, forward strand.
CGCGCGGCTACGCGGCGATGGTCGAGGCCGTCCCGATCAAGCTCTCCTACGTCGTCTACCCCGGCGAGCCCTTCTACGACGGGATGCTCGTCGCCATCGAGGAGACGCGCCTCGTCTTCCGCCGCCAGACGCCCTGGACGGACGGCCGCGTCGAGACGGCCGTCGAGACCAAGCCGCTCCGCCAGCCGAGCGCCGGCGACGCGATGACGATGCCGCGCGCCGAGAGCGCCGGGGCCGCCCCGGCCGCCGGCGGCGCCGCGCAGGCCAGCCCCGCCGTGAAGACCGAGGCGACGGCCCTGCTCGAACTCCTGAAGGCCCTCGCCGCCGGGCAGACGCCCGCGGCGGGCGGTAAGCAGTGAGACGGCCCGGCCCCAGTGTCCCGCCCCCCGCAACCCTCCCGCCCCGCCCCCACCCTCCGAACGAGGCAGGCAACACCCGCCGCCGCCAGCGCGGCACTTTGAAAACATGACCGGCGGCTCCCGCGTTGTGCGGCGCGCGCTTGAAGAGGCCGGGGCCAACGTTTGGCCCCCGGCTCCTCGGACGAGCGGCGCGTGGCGGGCCGGCTCGCCGGTGATGCCCTGAAGGAAGAGAATATGGCTCACACCAAACTGACCCCGGCGTTCGCCGGCAGAGGCGCGCTCGTCCTCCTGCTGGCGTTCGCGTTCGGCACACTCGCCCCGGCGGCGGCCAAGGAAGGCACGCACGCGGCGCGGCCCCCCGTGGCCCGCGCCGTGCGCGCCGTCACCTCGGGCGTGGCCACGCTCATCACCGTCGCGGGGACGGCCCCGATGCCCTACAGCGTGCGCCGCGCGGGCGACCGCGCGCTCGTCGTCGAGCTGCCGGGCGTTGACGCCTCGCAGCTCGCCCCCGCCTACGACATCAACTCGCCGCTCGTGGCGGGCGTCTCGGTCTCCCGCGCCGTGCGCAACAACGAGCCGCAGGCCAGCCTCCAGATCGCTCTGCGCGCGCCCGTCCGCGAGCGCTCGCACCTGGCCGGCAACGACCTCGTCTTCGAGCTGACGCCGGCCAGCGGCGAGGCCCCGCAGGCCACCCCGACGCCGACGCCGCGGCTCGCGCCGCCGGCCGCCGCCGAGCCGCCCACGCAGGGGCAGCAGTACGGCACGCCCGGCTTCGTCGGCGAGCCGATCAGCCTCAACGTCGTCAACGCCGACATCCGCGACATCCTCAACTACATCACCGAGCAGTACGGCGTGAACTTCGTCGTGGACGCCTCGGTCAAGCAGGTGCCCGTCACCATCAACGTCACCGACGTGCCCTGGAACTTCGCGCTCGACTCGCTGCTGAAGGCGAACCGCCTCGGCGTCGAGGCCAACGGCAACATCCTCCGCATCGCGACTCTGGAAGTCCTCAAGGACGAGGCCAAGATCCGCGCCGAGGAGGAGGGCGCGCGGGCGGCGCTGCGGGCCGCGCAGTTAGAGAACGCCCCGCTCGTCACCGAGTTCATCCGCCTCAACTACGCGCGGGCGGCCGGCACGCTGGCCGGCGCGCACGGCTCGGCCGGCGGGTTCGCCGGCGGCTCGACCAACACCAGCTACTCGGGCGGCTCGGGCGGCGACGCCTCCGGCACCTCGGCCGACCAGGGCATCCTCCCGATCATCTCGAAGCGGCTCTCGACGCGCGGCTCGGTCGAGGTCGACGGCCGGAGCAACACGCTCATCGTCACCGACGTGCGCGAGAACGTGGACGCCATCCGCCGCCTCGTCCAGCTCCTCGACCAGCCCGAGCCGCAGGTCGAGATCGAGACGCGCATCGTCATCGCCACCCGCACCTTCTCGCGCGACCTCGGCGTGCAGCTCGCGGCCGCCGCCGAGAACTTCAGCCGCGGCGGGCTCGGCTCCTTCTCGACCCTGCCGACGACGACGACGGGCACGTCCGGCACCAACGAGTTCGGCGTCCCCGGCGGCCTCGCCAACACCACCCAGCCCGTCGGCTCGCTCCGCGCCACGGCCGCCAACACCGTCATCGGCCTGACGACCGGCATCTTCGGCACGGCGCAGATCAGCGCCCTGATCTCGGCCGCCGAGGCCAAGGGCCAGGCCAAGATCGTCGCCACGCCGCGCGTCTCGGCCCTCAACAACCGGCCGGCGCAGATCGAGGCCGGCTCGCAGATTCCGGTCGTCACGCCGCAGACCGGGTCGGGCGGCGCGTCGGTCTTCACGACGACCTTCGTCGCCGTGCCGCTGCGCCTCTCGGTGACGCCGCAGATCACCGACGCCGGCACCGTCGTCCTGCGCGTCGTGATGGAGAACAACTCGGTCAACCTCGCGCTCACCAACTCGCTCGGCACGCCGGGCATTGACACGCAGCGGATGCAGACCGAGGTGCTCGTGCCCGACGGCGGCACCACGGTCGTCGGCGGGGTGCTGAACGACCGCGAGAGCGAGACGCAGAACCGGACGCCGGGCCTCGGCACCATCCCCGTGCTCGGGAACCTCTTCAAGCGCAAGGCCGTCTCGCGCAACACCGACGAAATCCTCTTCTTCATCACGCCGCGCGTCTACCGCCCCGACTTCCAGGGCAACCGCGTCGAGAACGCGCCGACGACCGGCACGCGCTCCGTGCAGCTGCCGCAGCCCGTGCCGCTCGGCAACCCCGGCACCAACACGCCGACGCCGCCGGCCGTGACCCAGCCCGGCACGCAGCCGCCGGCCTCGCCGGTCATCCTGCCGCAGGTCGTCCCGCAGGGCGCGACCGAGGTCACGCCGACCCCGACGGCCCCGGCCGCCACCCGCCCGTGAAGGAGGACTGGAAGGATGTTTAAGGAAGCCCTGACGGAGATCGTCGAGCACACGGAGGGCGCGACCGGCGCGCTCATCATGGGGATGGACGGCATCGCCGTCGAGCGCGTCTTCCTCCCCGAAGGCAGCGACGCCAACATGGACGTGGCCGCGGCCGAAGTCACCTCGCTGGTGCGGGCGGCGCTGCGCGCCGGCGGCAACACCGGACTCGGCGGCCTGCGCGAGATGGTCGTCAACTTCGAGAGCGTCCATATCCTCGCCCGCATGTTCACGTCCGAGTACTTCGCCGTCCTGACCCTCAAGCCCGACGGCAACCTCGGCCGCGCCCGCTTCGAGCTGCGCAAGGCCGAGCTCAAGCTCGCCCGCGAGTTCGCCCTCTAAACACTGCTGTCCGGTAGCCCACTCACTCTTCCATGAAACGGGCCTTGACGGGGCCGCCTCCGGGCGGCCTCTTTTTTTTTGCCCGCGGAAAATATCTGTTGACAGGTGCGGAACATTGACATAGATTGCAGCCCCGCTCGGGAGGCGCAGCGCCCGGCGCGGCCCGGCCGCCCGATGTTCAAAGTAGAACCCTTCAGAGACCCTTCACATTCCGTTACGCTTCGCCACGCCGGCACATTAAAAGTCGAGGCCCCGCTTCGGGGTCGCGAGCCGGGGTTTTCCGACCAGGTCAGGCCGGGCGGCGCCAGTCAGGCTCACCTCTCCGTGCGGGAGAAGGAGGAACGACTCATGACAGAGAATCAACGGTTTGCGAAGGGCGTGACGGTGATGTGCTTTTTCGCGGGCGACGTCAACACCTCGCCCGGTATGATCGCCCAGCTCAAGGCCATCAAGGACGCCGGCTTCCAAGAAAACACGACCGTCCTGGTGCGGTACGACGCCAACGAGGTCGGGACGCAGCCGAGGATTTTTGAGGTCAACCGGGAGCGGAAGCGTAACAGGTATGAGCCCGCCACGATGATCGGCGACGGGCGCGACCCCTTCGTCCGCAGCCTGGAGGACGACGAAGTCATACTGAGCGTGCCGAAGTCGGCGCGGAAGCCTACGGGGAAGCGACAGTTGTCGCAGGCCGGTCAGGCGCTGAAAGACTTCCTGGATCACACCCTCGCCACGACCGAGCGGGCCGGGCATTACATGCTTTTCCTCATCGGCCACGGCACGGTCGTCGGCAACGACACCTTCCTGCCCGACGACAGCGCCGCCTCCGCCATCACGCTCAGGGAGCTGGGGTGCATCCTGAGGCGCTTTTCCGCCGACGTGAAAGGAGACGGCGACGGGAAGAGTCGCGGGAGCGCTTTCCAGCTCGTCGGCATGCACAGCTGCAGCCTGAGCGCCGTCGAGGTGGCTTACGAGCTGCAAGACACGGCCAACTACATGATGGCGACCGAGGGCGCCTCCTTCGTCGGAAGTTGGCCCTACCGCCAGCTCCTGAAGAAGGTCTTCAACACCGTGGATCGGAAAGGCGGCACGTTGACCGGCAAAGATGTCCAACGGCTGTTGAAAAAACTCCATTTCCTGTGCCTGCACAACGCCCGGGACTTCCAGTTCGCCGGGTTCTCGGCAGACATCTGTCTGTGTAGTCTGGCTTCGGATAAAGTGGGCGAGAAACTCAACGGGCCGATCCGGAACCTAACGAGGGCGCTCAAGGAGGGCCTGGCAGCCGAGTCGGAGCAGACGGCCGAGCGCGCGAGAGAATGCATCCTCCTGGCGCACTGGCGGGCGCAGAGCTACTGGCAGGATAATTACACCGACCTTTCCGACTTCTGCCGGTGCCTGAGCGAGAAATGCGACGGGGAGGACGACTGGCAGAAAAATATCAGAGAGGCTTGCCGCGTTGTGATAGAGGCGCTGACGAAAAAGGACGAGTCCGCGAGGGGACTGGAGGCGTTCAAGAACCTCATCGTCTGCTCCGACCACTTCGGGCCGACGTACCAGTACTCCCACGGCCTCTCGATCTACTTCCCCTGGTCGCGGCCGGTCGAAGATACCGTCGAGGGCGCGCGGGAAGCGCGCCGGCTCAGGGACGCCGACCGAAAGGCCGACGGCGGGGTCTACCGGCCCGACACCGTGTTGGGGAGGTACGCGGGCTACCGGTTCACACAGGAGCTGGAGGAGCAGGAGAAGGACTCCTCGTGGCTGACCTTCCTGGAGGAGTACTTCGATAGGACCAGACGCGAGAGCCGCGAGGCGGAAGACGGGAGGCGCCCCGTGACGGCCGCGAGCCGGGGAGGTAGACGGAGGGGCGGCGCGGTGGCGGTCGGGCCGGGCGTCCCGGCCGTGGCCGTCGTCGTCAGCAACACGGCCGAGGAGTTGCCCGAACCGCCTAAGCCGAACCCGGCGCTCGGCGGCGTCGGCAGCGCGGGCGGCTGTCGTTGCGGGTCGGTCAAAAACTACCCGACGGAGTTTTCGGAAAGCCCGGCGGCCAGTGAAGCCGCCGAGCGCAAGGAGGAGCGGAGGTTAACTCGATGAGATGGCTCCGCCCCCTGTCGCTGGCCGCGGCGCTCTGCCTCGCCTGGCCCGCGACCAGCGACAGGGGGCGGAGCCATCTCATCGAGTTAACCTCCGCTCCTCCTTGCGCTCGGCGGC
>DASZKF010000452.1:0-4131 GCA_035947355.1 Pyrinomonadaceae bacterium
TATTGAGCCTTTCAACTCACGAAGAGCGAACTCGAAACTCGAAACCCGCAACTCGAAACTTCCGTCGCTGTGTGCCGCCGCCGATTTGGTGTAAGCTTGGGACACACACGAACGGCCCGGAAGGTTTTTGAAGTGTTCGAGGGCGGCCCGCCCGTTCTCCGCCGCGGGCGGACCGTGACCCCGTCCGGACTCTCTAAATAAAGAGGAGCCTTTACAGACATGAGTACAGCACCGACGCAGGAAGCCTCCGGCACGCTGCCGCGCATCAACGACACGGCCCCCAACTTCGAGGCCAAATCCACCCACGGGATGCTCAAGCTCTCCGACTTCAAGGGCAGGTGGGTCGTCCTCTTCTCGCACCCGGCCGACTTCACGCCGGTCTGCACGACCGAGTTCGTCGAGTTCGCCCGCCGCGCCGAGGAGTTCCGCCAGCGCGACGCGCAGCTCATCGGCCTCTCGATTGATTCCGTCCCGGCGCACATCGCCTGGATCAGGAACATCGAGAGCCACTTCGGCGTCAAGATTGATTTCCCCGTCATCGCCGACCTCGACACGCGCGTCTCGCAGAAGTACGGGCTGATCCACCCGGCGGCCTCCGAGACGGCCACCGTCCGCGCCGTCTTCATCATAGACCCGCAGCAGAAGGTGCGCGCGCTCATCTACTACCCGATGACCTGCGGGCGCAACATTGACGAGATCGTCCGCGCGCTCGACGCGCTCCAGACGGCCGACGCCAACGCCTGCGCCACCCCGGCCAACTGGCAGAAGGGCGACAAGGTCGTCGTCCCGCCGCCGCAGACCATCGAGGACGCCGAGAAGCGCATGCAGTCCGACTACGAAGTCACCGACTGGTACTTCTCGAAGCGGAGCCTGGATAACCAGTAGACAGTAGACAGTAGACAGTAGGAAAACAGCCTCTATCGAACGGTCAGCGTCTCAGCGTCAGCATCAATAACGCGGAGCGCTACTGACTACTGACTACTGACTACTTCTCTTATGAGTCGAACGATCTCGGACGTGTCGGGGGAGGGTAGGCGCTGCGCCGAGCTGCTCGCGCAGATCGGCAACACGCCGCTCGTCGGGCTGCCGCGCCTCGCGCGCGGGCTGCCGGCCGGCGTCCGCGTGCTGGCGAAGGCCGAGCACCTTAACCCCGGCGGCTCGGTCAAAGACCGCGCGGCGCTCGCGATGATCCTCGACGGCGAGCGGGCGGGGCGGCTCGTGCCCGACAAGATCATCCTCGACGCGACGAGCGGCAACACCGGCATCGCCTACGCCATGATCGGCGCGGCGCGCGGCTACCGCGTCGCGCTGTGCCTGCCGCAGAACGCCGGCTTCGAGCGCAAGCGGACGCTGCGCGTCTACGGCGCGGAGCTGATCGAGACCGACCCGCAAGAGGGCGCCGACGGCGCGCAGCGCCACGCGCAGCGGCTCGCCGCCGCCGAGCCGGAGAAGTATTTCTACCCGAACCAGTACGACAACCCGGCCAACTGGCGCGCGCACTACGAGGGGACGGGCGTCGAAATCTGGGCGCAGACCTGGGGGGGCGTCACACACTTCGTGGCCGGCGTCGGCACGTCGGGGACGTTCACCGGCGCGGTCAGGCGTCTGCGAGAGTACAACCCGCGCCTGCGGGCCGCCCTCGTGCAGCCCGACTCGCCGCTGCACGGCCTCGAAGGGATGCGCCACGTCGAGACTTCCATCGTGCCGCGCATCTACGACCCGGCCCTCGCCGACGAGACCGTCAAGGTCTCGACCGAGGACGCGCAGGCGACGGCCCGCCGGCTCGCCCGCGAGGAGGGCCTCTTCGTCGGCGTCAGCTCCGGCGCGAACGTCCTCGCGGCGCTGCGCTACGCGCAGACGCTGCCGCCCGGCTCGCTCGTCGTCACCGTCCTCTGCGACCGCGGCGACAGGTACCTGAGCGAAGATTTCTGGGGGGGACGTGTAGACGGACGGTAGGCGTGCTTGAATTAACTCGGACACAGAGGGACGAGATCGTCGCGCAGGCCGAGCGCGAGTACCCGCACGAGTGCTGCGGGCTCCTCCTCGGCCGCATGGAGGACGGACGACGCAAGTCGGTCGTCGAGGTCTTCCCGGTCTCGAACGCGCGCGAGGAGCCGGCGCGTCACAACCGCTCGCTCATCACGCCCGACGAGTACCTGCGGGGCGAGGGGCGCGCGCGCGAGCGCCGGCTCGACGTCGTCGGCAACTACCACTCGCACCCCGACCACCCGGCCGCGCCCTCGGAGTTCGACCGCGAACACGCCTGGCCGACCTGGTCTTACGTCATCGTCTCGGTGCGCGGCGGCAAGGCCGAGGACGTGCGCTCGTGGGAGCTGGCCGCCGACCGCTCCCGCTTCGACGAGGAGGAAGTGTCGCAGGGAGGTGAGCCGTGAGGAGAGTTTTCAGACTGTCCGCCCCGGCCTTCCGTCTCTTCGCCGCGCTGCCCCCGGCGTCGGCGCAGGAGCGCGCACGCAAGACCCCGCCCGGCCCTTACGCGTCGGGAGGCGGGGACGCGGAAGAGACGGAAGAAGAGGGAGAAGGCAACAGCAAGGAGTCTTAAGAGATGTCAATCACGGTTTTAATCCCGACCGCGCTGAGGCAGTTCGCGGGCGGCAGATCGGAGGCCGAGGTCGAGGCGCGGACGGTGGGCGAGGCGCTCGAACGTCTGACGGCCGAGCACGCGGAGCTGCGCCGGCACCTCTACGGCGAGGGCGGCGCGCTCCGCAACTTCGTCAACGTCTACGTGGGCGACGAGGACATCCGCGCCGCGCAGAAGCTGGAGACGCCGGTCAAGGACGGCGACACCGTCTCCATCGTGCCGGCCATCGCGGGCGGCGTCGGCGCGGAGCGGGAAGCCGGCGCGGCGGCGCGCGCGGAAGAGTTGCCGGCGCTCACGCACGAGGAGGTCGCGCGCTACAGCCGCCACCTCATCATGCCGGAGGTCGGCGTCGAGGGTCAGCGGAAGCTGAAGGCGGCGCGCGTCCTGATGATCGGCACGGGCGGCCTCGGCGCGCCGCTCGGCATGTATCTGGCGGCGGCCGGCGTCGGCACGCTCGGGCTGGTTGACTTCGACGTGGTGGACGCCTCGAACCTCCAGCGGCAGATCGTCCACGGGACGAAGGACGTGGGCCGGCCCAAAATCGAGTCGGCGCGCGAACGGCTGCAAGACATCAACCCGCACGTCCGCATCGAGACCTACGAGACGCGCCTGACGAGCGAGAACGCGCTGGAGCTTTTCCGCGACTACGACCTCGTCGCCGACGGCACCGACAACTTCCCGACGCGCTACCTCGTCAACGACGCCTGCGTGCTCCTGGGCAAGCCGAACGTCTACGGCTCGATCTTCCGCTTCGAGGGGCAGGCCAGCGTCTTCTGGGCCGAGCGCGGCGCGTGCTACCGCTGCCTCTACCCGGAGCCGCCGCCGCCGGGCCTCGTGCCTTCGTGCGCCGAGGGCGGCGTGCTCGGCGTGCTGCCCGGCATCGTCGGCGCGATTCAGGCCAACGAGGTCGTCAAGCTCATCCTCGGCGCGGGCGACACGCTCTTAAACCGCCTGCTCCTGTTCGACGCCTGGAAGATGCGCTTCCGCGAGCTGAAGCTGAGGAAAGACCCCGACTGCCCCGCGTGCGGCGAGCACGCGACGATCAAGGAGTTGATTGACTACGAGGAGTTCTGCGGCCTGCGGCCCGCCGTCGCGGCCGCCGAGGCCCGTTCCGAGGAGGGACGACAGATGGAAGAGATCACGGCCGCCGAGCTGAAGCAGCGGCTCGACCGCGGCGACGACATCCAGCTCGTAGACGTGCGCGAGCCGAACGAGTACGACATCGCTCGCATCCCCGGCACGCGCCTCATCCCGCTCGGCCAGGTCGTCGAGCGGCGCGGCGAGATAGACGAGTCGCGCGAGACGGTCGTCCACTGCAAGGGCGGGGTGCGCAGCGCCCGCGCCATCGAGGCGCTCCAGCGCGCCGGCTTCCGCGGCCGCCTCCTCAACCTCAAGGGCGGCATCACCGCCTGGTCGAACGACGTGGACCCGAGCGTGCCGAAGTATTAAGTTTCGAGTTGCGGGTTTCGGGTTTCGAGTTCGGGCTGCGCAAGCTGAAACTTTCAACTCACGAAGAGCGAACTCGAAACTCG
>DASZKF010000453.1:0-5313 GCA_035947355.1 Pyrinomonadaceae bacterium
GCCCGCGCCCTCGAAGCCTGCCGCCGGCAGGGCTGCGAAGCGCCGCGCCGCGGAGGCTCCCGCGCCCGACCAACCCGACACGCCCGACCTCGACTTCGACCCCGAAGCCGACCCCGCCTTAGCCGACCGCGACTGGGTCAACCGGCCGATGACGGACGCCGAACTGCGCGAAGTCATGCGCCGCACGGCCGAGGCGCGCCGCCACGCCGACCGCGAGCGCCTGCGGATACTGCGCGAGCAGCGGCGCAACCGCCGACGTATCCCGCCCCCGCCGCCACCGCAGCCGTAGACAAGAAAAGTTTCGAGTTACGAGTTTCGGGTTTCGAGTTTGTCCGGCGCAGCTTGAGCCTCTCAACTCACGCGGAACGAACTCGAAACCCGAAACTCGTAACTCGAAACTTTTTTAGAGCGCCGACTTGATAGTGGCGGCGAGCGTCTCGGTCTCGCGCTGGGCGGCGCGGCGCGCGTCCTCGCCGGGCCGGACGGAGGGGTGTTGCAGCGGGTGGTAGATGATCTCGACGCGGCCGGTGCGGGGCCAGCGCTGGCCGCGCGGCCAGGCGGCGTGGCCGCCGCGGACGGTGACGGGCAGGACGGGCACGCCGGCTTCGAGCGCGAGCCGCGCCGCGCCCGACTTGAAGCGTGACATCGCGCCGTCTCCAGACGCGCGTCCGCCTTCGGGGAAGATCATCACCGCCCCGCCGCCGCGCAGCCAGCGCAGCGAGCGCCGGTGGGCCGAAGGGTTGCCGCGCTCGATGACGACCGGCCAGGCCCCCAGCAGCTCCATCGTGCGGCCGACGACGGGCCACTTGAAGGCTTCGCTCCAGGCGAGGTAGCGGATGGGGCGGCGGACGGGGACGGTGATCCAGAAAGGGTCTACGTAGGTCTGGTGGTTGGCGGCGATGACGACGCCGCCCTCGGCCGGGATGTGCTCGACGCCGCGGAAGCGGACGCGCCATAAGGCGCGCGAGATGAGGCGGACGGCCGGGCGCAAGAGGTCAACCACCCACTGCGGGGCCGCCGGCGGGTCGCCGCCGCGACCCTCCCGCTTCGGCTCGCCGAGCGTCTTCAGCGCTTGGCTCAAGACTCCTCCTCGTCCGCGCCGCCGAGCCGGCCCCAGGCCTCGCTCAGCCGCTCGACCGGCCCGGCCGTCTCGTCCGCCCAGCCGCCGCGCGGAGGCACGACGGGGCGCAGCGCGTCGAGCGAAGTGATCTTCAACTCCTCCCACCAGTCGGGGATGTCTCGCTCGGCGAGCGCGTCTTCGTTCCGGTGCCCGCAGCGCTCGCACTCGAACCCCGTGTAGGAGCGCGCCTCCTCCTTCGTCAGCGCCACCCGCGCCCGCGCGCCGCACCCCTCCCCGCCGCACCTGCGCTCGACCTCCACCAGCAACACCTCGCGCGGGAAGACGATCTTTTTCATAACGAAACCCAGTTTCGAGTTTCAAGTTTCAAGTTTCGAGTTTCGAGTTTCGAGTTTGTTCTGCGTAACTCGGACGACTCAACCCGCGCCGCCCGAACTCGAAACCCGAAACTCGTAACTCGAAACTATTCTATTCCTTCCAGGGGCCATTGCCGATCTATAAATTCGAGGTGGAGGCGGGGGATGCCGTCGGGGCCGGTGCGGTGCGCGCGGACGGCGGCCGTGACCGAGAGGCCGGACTCGGCGCTGCGCAGACGCACGAAGCGGCCGCGCTCGACCCGGAGCGTCGTCCAGACGGCGGCCCCGCGGCGGCTGATGTTCTCGGTCACGGTCTGCTCGCTGGCCGTCACGCGGCCCTCGTCGTCCATCACCTCGACCGTGACGTTGACGGCCATCTGGAGCCGCGTCTCGGTAGAGCGCTCCGCGCGCCCGGCCTCGCCCTCCTCCTTGACCTCGCGCAGCGACCAGAGGTTGTTCTCCTTCGACAGCTCGTCCACCTCGTAGCGCGTCGCCGGGTCTTCGAGGTAGCTCGCCGGCGGGTGCTTGCCCGTGAAGGCCACGCCGATGACGTTGCGCTGCGGCTCGTCGCCCCTCTGCCAGAGCGGCGCGGGCGGCGACTCGACGCGGCGCACCAGCGCCCAGACGCGGTACTGATCCTCGATGTGGTCGAAGCAGCGGAGCTGGCGCGGGAGCGGCAGCGTCAGGTGGAGGAGGCGGCCGGGCTCGGTCGGGTGCGCCAGCGTGAAGCTCGCGCCGAAGGGCGTCACGTCAATCAGGCGCGACATCTCCATCCACTCGTGATCCTTCGCCTCGCGGCCGTGGACGCGGACGGGGAGCGCCAGCTTGATGCGCTCGCGCAGGCGTCTGGATTTGCCCTCGAATTCCATCTTCGGGCGCGGGCCAAAGGGGGCGGCGGGCCGCAACATGTTGCGGCCCCAGGGGCGGCCCGGAAAGGCCCCGTCCGGGCCGCGAAAGCCTTGTAGAATCAGGACTTTTGCGGCCCCCGCGGGGTTGCCAAAAAGGCCCCGCCGGGCTACAATATGTCGTACTTTCGGCCCGCCGTCTTCAGCACCGTAAAGTACGTCTCTGTCTACTGAGTTTGCCGGCCCGCGGGCGGCCGCTTCGGGCACGTTTCCGGCTCGTTGAAAGGCCGCACGGCGGGGCGCGCAGATTGTACCGGAAAGGTTTATCGGATGGAAACTTTAGATCGCAACTACGTCAACATCGAAGACGAGATGCGGCGCTCGTATCTCGACTACGCCATGTCGGTCATCATCGGCCGCGCGCTCCCGGACGTGCGCGACGGCTTCAAGCCCGTCCACCGGCGCGTGCTCTGGGCGATGCACGAACTCGGCAACCAGTATAACAAGGCTTACAAGAAGTCGGCCCGCATCGTCGGCGACGTGATCGGCAAGTACCACCCGCACGGCGACTCGGCCGTCTACGAGACCATCGTCCGCATGGCCCAGGACTTCTCGATGCGCTACCCGCTCGTGGACGGGCAGGGCAACTTCGGCTCGGTGGACGGCGACGCGGCCGCCGCCATGAGATATACGGAAGCTCGCATGTCGAAGATCACGACCGAGGTCCTGGCCGACATCGAGAAGGAGACCGTCAACTTCCAGCCCAACTACGACGAATCCCTGAGCGAGCCTTCGGTCCTGCCGACGCGCGTCCCGACCCTGCTCCTCAACGGCGCGGACGGCATCGCCGTCGGCATGGCGACGAAGATTCCGCCGCACAACCTCTCGGAGGTCGTCGAGGCCACCATCGCCCTCATCAGGAAGCCGAGCCTCAAGGACGAGGAGCTGCTGAAGATCGTCCCCGGCCCCGACTTCCCGACCGGCGGCTTCATCTACGGCCGCGAGGGCATCCGCCAGGCGTACCTCACGGGGCGCGGCATCATCCAGATGCGCGCCCGCGCCGGCATAGACCGCATCGGCCGCGGCTCGACCGAGCGCGACGCCATCATCATCACCGAGATCCCTTACCAGCTCAACAAGGCGCGGCTCATCGAGCGTATCGCCGAGCTGGTGGGCGAGAAGAAGATTGACGGCATCGCCGACCTGCGCGACGAGTCCTCGCGCGACGGCATGCGCATCGTCGTCGAACTCAAGCGCGACGCCGTCCCGCAGATCGTCCTCAACAAGCTCTACAAGCTGACGCCGATGCAGTCCACGTTCGGCGTCATCAACCTCGCCATCGTGCAGGGCCAGCCGCGCGTGCTCTCGCTCAGGCAGATGCTCGAACACTTCGTCGAGTTCCGCCGCGAGGTCGTGCGCCGCCGGACCGAGTACGAGCTGCGCAAGGCGCGGGCGCGCGCGCACATCCTCGAAGGCTTGAACAAGGCCATCGGCGAGCTCGACTACATCATCTTCATCATCCGCAACGCCAAGTCTGTGGACGAGGCGCGTGCGTTGCTCATGGGCCACACAGATGAATTGACAGTGAAGCAGGTAGGTAATTGGAAGGGCATTCCATCTAACCTAGATGACATGCCCGATGAATACAATCTCAAATTTCTTCGAAAGCTCGTAAAGAGGCTCGACTTCTCCGAGCAGCAGGCGCAGGCCATCCTCGACCTGCAACTGCGCCGGCTCTCGGCGCTCGAACGCCAGAAGATCATTGACGAGTACGAGCAGATCATCAAGCTCATCGCCGAGCTCGAAGACATCCTGGCGAACGAGTCTTCCTTGCGCCGCGTCATCGTCAAAGAGTTGGAAGACGTGCGGAAGGATTTCGGCGACGCGCGCCGCACGCAGATCATAGACGAGGGCGTCGAGCTCTCGGTCGAGGACATGATCGCCGACGAGGACGTGGCGATCACGGTGACGAAGAACGGCTACGTCAAGCGCACGCCCGTCACCACCTACCAGCGGCAGGGGCGCGGCGGCAAGGGCCGCTCGGGCGCCGGCACGGGCAAGAACGACGACTGGGTCGAGCACCTCTTCATCGCCTCGACCCATTCGTACCTGATGATCTTCACCGACGACGGGCAGGTCTACAAGCTGAAGGTGCACCAGATACCGGACGCGATGCCGTCGGCGCGCGGCAAGGCCATCGTCAACCTCATCAACATCTCCTCGGCGCGGCGGCTCGCGGGCGTCATCCCCGTCCGCGAGTTCTCCGAGGGCCGCTACGTCGTGATGGTCACGAAGAACGGCGTCATCAAGAAGACGGAGCTGTCGGAGTTCCAGAACATCCGCTCGAACGGCATCAACGCCGTCAACGTGGACGAGGGCGACGAGCTGCTCGACGTGGTCCTGACCGACGGCACGAAGCGCATCTTCATCGCCACGCACGACGGGTTAGCCATCCGCTTCGACGAGTCGGACGTTCGGCCGATGGGCCGGGCCGCGCGGGGCGTGCGCGGCGTTGACCTGCGCAAGGGCGACTACGTCGTCTCGGTCGCGGCCGTCTCGGCCGACGACACCGAGAAGATGCTCTCCATCTCCGAGTGCGGCTTCGGCAAGCAGACGCCGATCACGACGTATCGGTTGCAGTCGCGCGGCGGCAAGGGCGTCATCAACATGAAGACGACGGAGAAGACCGGCAAGGTCGTCGCCGTCTTCCCCGTCGAGGAGGAGTCGGAGATGATGATCATCACCAAGAACGGCAAACTCATCCGCATCGAGGCCGGCGAGATCCGCAAGACCGGCCGCTCGGCCCAGGGCGTGCGGCTGATGAAGACCGACGGCTCCGACAAAGTCACCTCCGCCTCCCTCCTCGGCCTCGCGCTCGGCGTCGAGGAGGGAGGCGGAGGTGACCTTGTCGCCGCCGTCGGTCTTCATCAGGCGGACGCCCTGGGCCGAGCGGCCGGTCTTGCGGATGTCGCCGGCGTAGATGCGGATGAGCTTGCCGCTCTTGGTGATGATCATCACCTCGCTCTCCTCCTCG
>DASZKF010000454.1:0-5802 GCA_035947355.1 Pyrinomonadaceae bacterium
CCGTGAGGGTGGGCGCGGGTACTGAAGGCAAGAGGCAAGAGGCAAAAGGAGGAGGCTTTTATTTTTGCCTCTTGCCTTTTGCCTTACTTGAAGACGCCCTCCCTCACGGTCGGGCTTCTGACTGTCTATTTCTTCCCAATAACCTCCGCCTCGTGGCCGGCGACGGCGAACTCGTCGTCGAGCTTCTGCAAGAGCCACTGCGGCTTGTCGGCCTCCTTGCGGCCCTTCATGCGGAAGAGGCGCCAGCCGCCGCGCAGCCGCTTGCCTTCGAGGCGGAAGCGGAGCGAGCCCCTGCGCCAGTCGGCCAGGGGGTCTTCCGTCTCCGGCTCGAACGCGCCGATGTCCCAGCGGTAGACGCGGCCCGCGCCGTAAGTGCCTTCGGGCAGGACGCCCGTGAAGGTCAGGTAGGAGAGCGCGTGGTCGGGCACCTCGACCGCGAGGCGCTTCGCCGACGGGTCGAGCGAAGGCCCCTTCGGCACGGCCCAGCTCTTGAGCGTCCCGCCGATCTCCAGACGGAAGTCCCAGTGCAGGCGGCTCGCGTGGTGCTCCTGCACGACGAATCTCAGCTTGCGCCCCATCGGAAAAGATTTTGCCACAGAGACACAGAGACACAGAGATAAAAAGAAAAGGGATTTGTTTGAGGGAGGGTTGAAGAGTTTTCCCCGGCGCGGCCGTCGGCACGTGCGAGGCTGGCCGAAGCTCTTCAACTCTCCCTCAACGAATCCCTCTTTTCTTTTCTCTGTGTCTCTGTGGCTACTTTATCCCGTCGCGCAGACGCTCTTCGGCGAGGCGGTCGGCGGCTTCGGAGGTGGGGACGCCGTCGCGGCGCGCGATCTCGAAGACGCGCAGCAGCGTGTCGTAAATCTCTTCGACCTGGCGGCGGGCGCGCCCGCGCTCCCAGCCGAGGAGCTCGATACAGCCGTTGATGATGCCGCCCGCGTTGGCGACGTAGTCGGGCGCGTAGAGGATGCCGGCGCGCTCAAGCGCCGCGCCGTGGCGCGCTTCGAGGAGCTGGTTGTTGGCCGCGCCCGCGACGACCCCGACCCGCAGGGCGGGGATCGTCCGGTCGTTCAGGACGCCGCCCAAGGCGCACGGCGCGAAGACGTCGGCCTCGACGAAGTAAATCTCCTCGGGCGCGACGCGCTCGGCCCCGCACTCCTCGACGACGCGCCGCACGCGCTCCTCGTCCGTGTCGGCCACTATCAGCTCGGCGCCGGCCCGCCGCAGCTCGCGCGCGAGGTGGTAGCCGACGTGGCCGCAGCCCTGGAGCGCGACCCGCCGGCCCGCCAGCTCGTCCGAGCCCCAGCGGGCGCGCGCCGCCGCCTGCACGGCGCGGAAGACGCCGCGCGCCGTGACGGGCGAGGGGTCGCCGGAGCGGTCGAGCAGGCCGGCGACGTGGTTCGTCTCGCGGCGGATGAACTCCATGTCCTCGGGGCTGGTGCCCACGTCCTCGGCCGTGATGTAGCGCCCGCCCAGGTGTTCGACGAAGCGGCCGTGGGCGCGGAAGATCGCCTCGCGCTCCGGCGTCCGGTTGTCGCCGATGATGACGGACTTGCCGCCGCCGAGCGGCAGCCCCGCGAGCGCGTTCTTGTAGGTCATGCCGCGCGCCAGGCGGAGCGCGTCGGTGACGGCCTCCTCCTCGCTCGCGTAATGCCAGAAGCGCGTGCCGCCCACGGCCGGGCCGAGCCGCGTGCTGTGGACGGCGATGACGCCGCGGTAGCCCGCCTCCGGGTCGGAGGCCGTCACGAGCAGCTCGTATTCGCCGCCCGTCTCTCTCTCGGTGATGTACATAGTGGTTCGGTAAGAAAGGTTTTGGGTGTTAGGTGCTGGGTGCTAGGAAAGGCAACTGGTCTTTCTGGCACCTAAAACCCGGCACCCAGCACCTTGCAGAATCCGCCCTATCATTACGATTTCGGGCCGGCGTTTGTTAGTACCATTTTCGCGGCGGCGGGGAGTGCCAATCGCGGGGCCGGGGCCGGCGGGGGCGCGCCCGTTCATCACGGCGGCAGTCCGTTTCGTCACAGGTCGCTTCACACCCCGCGCGCGGCGCGTTTATATTGTCGCGTTTCGCGCCTGTGGGTCGGCCCCGCCCGTGGGGCCGCGCCGGCGCGCGCACTCACGGCCGGCGCGGACTTCCCCGCCTGCGCGGCGAAATACCTCGACCCTTTGAGGCCGGAAGCGGTGGCGGAGGCAAAAGTGTCTGAACTCGACTCGGGGGCGGCCCCGCCCGAAGCCTGGTGGCAGCGGCGGTGGGCGCTCTGGGCGGCCGTCTTCGGGGCCTGGACGGTGCTGGCCTTCTTCTTCACCGGCCAGCGCTACTACACGAGCCTCCTCGGCGAAAACCCCTACACCTGGCGCTCGGCCGCCTCGGAGCAGTTCATCTACCCTTACCTCTGGGCCGCCGGCACGATCATCGTGCTCAGGCTCGCCGCGCGCTTCCCCGTCGAGGGCCGGCGGCGCTGGCCGAACCTCCTCCTGCACCTCTTCTTCGCCACGCTCTTCGCCGTAGTCATCACCGCCGCCTTCCAGATCGTCAACCACTTCGTCAACGTCGAGGGCCGCCCCTACACGCCGTGGGCGACGCTCCAATGGATTATTTACAATTCTTCGGAAAACTACGGCATCTACGGACTGATCCTCGTGCTGCATTCGGCCTTCCGCTACCACAAGCGCTCGCGCGAGGGCGAGCTGCGCGCCTCGCAGCTCGAGACGCAGCTCTGGCAGGCGCAGCTCCAGGCCCTCAAGATGCAGCTCCGGCCCCACTTCCTCTTCAACACCCTCCACTCCATCTCGGCCCTCGTCCACAGAGACCCGGACGCGGCCGACCGGATGATCGCGCGGCTCGGCGACTTCCTCCGGCTCACGCTGGAGAACTCCGGCGCGCAGGAAGTCTCTCTCCAGAAAGAGCTTGAGTTCCTCAAGTGCTACCTGGAAATCGAGCGCGTCCGCTTCCGCGACCGCCTCACCACCCGTCTCGACATAGACCCGCAGTCGCTCGACACGCCCGTCCCGAACCTGATCCTCCAGCCCATCGTGGAGAACGCGCTGCGCCACGGCGTCGCGCCGCGCTCCGGCCCCGGCCGCATCGAAATTTCCGCGAAACGGGATAATGGCTCGTTGCGTATAGAGGTCAGGGACAACGGGCCGGGGCTGCCGGCCATCACAAAGCCGAACGGCAGGTTCAGGGAGGGACTGGGGCTCGCGAACACGCGGGCGCGGCTGGCGCAGCTCTACGGCGGGTCGCACCGCCTGGAAGTCGCCAACGCCCCGGAAGGCGGCCTCGTCGTGACGCTCGAAATCCCGGCCCCCCGCGGCCGCGCGCTGCTGAACTGAACCCCTCGTCGCCGTCCGCTGTCCAACACGCACCGAAATACTTGAAACGCCGGAGAGTTTTTCGCCACAAACTCCTGCGGCGTGGTGTTTCTATTTATTAGTGGATTGCGGATTTCGGATTGCGGATTAGAAGACAAGTCGTCTTTCCAATCCGCAATCCGTAATCCGCAATCTCCAATCCGCCCCCTCGCCCGCGGGAAAGGGAGAACAGATGACGGACGCCGGCGAACGAGCGCCGCTCCGCGTCCTGGTCGTGGACGACGAGCCGCTCGCGCGCGAGAAGATCCGCGGCATGGCCGACCTCGACCCGGAACTGCGCGTCATCGGCGAGTGCGGTAACGGGTCGGAGGCCATCGAGGCGATCCAGAACCTCAAGCCCGACCTCATCCTGCTCGACGTGCAGATGCCCGAGGTCGGCGGCTTCGCCGTGCTCGAAGCCCTCAAGGACGCGGGGCCGCTCCCGCCCGTCATCTTCATCACGGCTTACGACCACTACGCGGTGCGCGCCTTCGAGGTGCACGCCCTCGACTACCTCCTCAAGCCCTTCGACCGCGAGCGCTTCCAGGCGGCGATGGAGCGGGCCAAGCGCCAGATCAGGCGCGAGTCGTCGAACAACGGCATAGACGAGCGGATCATCGCGCTCCTCGAACAGCTCCGCGAGCCGGCGCGCTACAGCGAGCGGCTCGTCGTCAAGACGGGCGGGCGCGTCTTCTTCCTCAACACCGACGAGATAGACTGGATAGAGGCCGAGGGCAACTACGTCAACATCCACACCGGCAAGAAGTCTTACCTGCTGCGCGAGACCATCTCCAGCCTCGAATCGCAGCTCGACCCCCGCGAGTTCGTCCGCATCCACCGCTCGGCCATCGTCAACATCAACCGCATCAAGGAACTCCAGCCCTGGTCGCACGGCGAGTACCACATCCTCCTCCACGACGGCACCCGCCTCACCCTCTCGCGCTCCTACCGCGAGAAACTGCAGTCCGCCCTCGGCAACAGCCTGTAGATAAGTTTCGAGTTACGAGTTTCGAGTTTCGGGTTTGTCCGGCGTGAGTTGAACGGCTCAACCTCCGCCCCGCGAACTCGAAACTCGAAACTCGTAACTCGAAACTTAAACGTGTATCCTCGTCGGATGAGTGAAGCGACGCGGCAACTGTCGGAGGACGTTCTTTCGACCGAGGAGATTCGGTCGCACTTCCCCGCGCTGGAGCGGGTGCACAACGGCGAGCGCGTCGCCTACTTCGACGGGCCGGGCGGGACGCAGGTGCCGCGCCGCGTCGTCGAGGCGATGGCCGAATACCTCTTCCGCCACAACGCCAACACGCACTGGGCCTACCCTTCGAGCGCCGAGACCGACGCCCTCATCGAGCAGTCGCGCGCCGCGCTCGCCGACTTCCTCGGGGCCTCGCCCGGCGAGATCGTCTTCGGCCAGAACATGACCTCGCTCGCCTTCCACCTCTCGCGCACGCTCGGGAGGGTTTTCGTGGAGGGTGACGAGCTGGTCGTCACCGAACTCGACCACCACGCCAACGTCGCGCCGTGGCAGGCGCTCGAACCCGAACGCGGCGTCAAGGTGCACGTCGTCAGGCTGCTGGCCGAGACCGGCACGCTCGACTGGGAAGACTTCGAGCGCAAGGTTTCCGGCCGGACGCGGCTCGTCGCCGTCGGCGCGGCCTCGAACGCGCTCGGAACGCTGACAGACCTCGCGCGCGCGGCCGGCCTGGCGCGGGCGGCCGGCGCGTACTTCTTCGTGGACGCCGTCCACTCAGCGCCGCACCGGCTCGCCGACGTGCGCGCGCTCGGGTGCGACTTCCTCGGCTGCTCGGCCTACAAGTTTTACGGCCCGCACGTCGGCGCGATGTTCTGCCGCCGCGAACTGCTCGAAGCGCTCCCCTTCCCGAAGCTCCGGCCCGCGCCCGAGGAGGGGCCCGAGCGCGCCGAACTCGGCACGCTCAGCCACGAGGGGATGGTCGGGGCGGCGGCGGCCGTAGACTTCCTCGCCTCGCTCGCGCTGACGGACGCGCCGAGGCGCGAGCGCCTGCGCGCCTCCTTCGACGCGCTCCGCGCGCGCGGCGCGGCCCTCGCCCGCCGCCTCTGGGAAGGTCTCTCGTCAATCGAGGGCGTGAAGCTCTACGGCCCCCCGCCCGACGCGCCGCGCACGCCCACCGTGGCCTTCACCGTGGGCGGCGTGGCCTCGACCGACGTGGCGCGCCGGTTAGCCTCCCGCGCCGTCTTCGTCTCGCACGGCGACTTCTACGCGGCGACCGTCATCGAACGCCTCGGCCTCGCCCCCGAAGGACTCGTCCGCGCCGGCTGCGCCTGCTACACGACCGCCGAAGAAGTCGAAAGGCTCCTCGAAGGCGTCCGCGAGATCGCGCGTGCCGCCCGGTAGTTTCGAGTTAGAGCCGCGGTCAGAAGCCCGACCGTGAGGGAGGGCGTCTTAAGATTAGCCACGCAGAACGCTGGCGT
>DASZKF010000455.1:0-4109 GCA_035947355.1 Pyrinomonadaceae bacterium
GACACGGAGGGCACAGTGAACACAGAGAAGAAGAATGGTTTTCTCTGTGTTCTCTGTGCCCTCCGCGCCCTCTGTGTTGAAACGAACCGTCGCGGCACTCAACCCGCGCCCGGCCCGAGCCCGCAACCCGCAATCTATTTGACGCCCTCCGCCCCTCCCGTTTAGCATCACGACTGCCCCCGAACATTGCCGCCGCTCGTATGCAGGCCATCTTCGACAACAAGTGGTTCGAGCTGCTGATGATCGTCCTCGTCGCCACCTTCCACGGCTACGGGGCGGCGTGGCTCGCCGTGCGCATGCTCTTCCGGCCGCACCGCCCCGTCAAGCTCTTCGGCCTCACCGTCTGGCCGCAGGGCATGATCCCGCGCCACCGCGAGCGGCTCGCGCAGTCCATCGCCAACGCCGTCGGCAACGAGCTGGTCTCGCAGGAGACCATCGTCCACTCGCTCTTCGAGACCGGCTTCTTCCGCCGCAAGGTCGAGACCTTCGTCGGCTCCTACACCGACGAGCTGCTCGACAGGAACTACACGACCTTCCTCGACGCGCTGCCCCGCGCGGCGCGCGGCCCCGTCCTCGACGCCCTCTCCGCCCTCCAACTGCGCATCGCCGAGCACGTCGCCGGCGCGCTCCGCAGCGAGGAGACGGCCGAGGCCGTCGAGCGCTTCGTTGACCGCCGCGTTGACGAGCTGCTCGCCCGGCGGCTCGGCGAGACCTTAAGCGAGGAGACCTTCGAGCAGGTCCTGGGCTTCGTCGAGGGGCGCTTCCGCGGCGTCGTCAACGAGCGCGGCTTCGAGCGCAAGGTGCGCGACTTCGTCTCGGCCCGCGTGGACGACCTCGCCGCGAGCCGCGCCACCCTGGCCGAGATGTTCACGCCCGACACCGTGGCCGTCATCAAGGAGCGCGTCGACCGCGAGGTGCCGCCCATCGTCCGCCACCTCACCGAGATCGCCACCAACAAGCGGACGCGCACGCAGATCGGCGCGCTCATCAAGCGCGAGGTGGACGACTACTACCAGCAGCTCAACTTCTTCAAAAAAATCTTCATCTCGCGCGAGCGCATCCACCACGAGGTTGACGACCTCGTCAACAAGACCCTGCCGCGCCGCGTCGAGGAGTACCTCTCGGGCGAGGCGTTCGAGCAGCTGGCCGAGGAGTTCCTGAACTCGACGATAGACGGCGTGCTCGCCAAGCCCGTCAACGAGCTGGTCGGGCAGATCGCGCCCGACAAGCTGGAGATGATCAAGGAGCAGTTGGCGGGCCGCGTCCTCGCGCTCGCGCGCGGCCCCGAGCTTTCGGCCACCGTCTCGGCCTACGCGACCGACGCCCTCCAGCGCGTCCGGCCGCACACCCTGCGCGCCATCCTCGAACACGCCAGCCCGGACTCGGCCGACCGCCTCAAGCACTTCCTCGCGCGCGGCCTGATGGGCATCCTCTCGCGCGAGGAGACGGCGCGGATGGTCAACGCCATCCTCGCCTCGCAGGTCGAGCGCCTGCTCGTCGCGCCCATCGGGCGGGTCGGCGACCTCCTGCCCGAGGCGCAGGTCAGGCGGGCCAGCGCCGCGCTCGTCGAGCGCGTCACGGGGGCGGCGCGCGAGCGCCTGCCCGCCGCCATCGCCGAGTTCGACATCGGCGGCATCGTCCGCGAGAAGGTCGCCGGCTACCCCATCGAGAAGCTCGAGGCGCTCGTCCTCTCGGTCGCCAAGCACCACCTCCGGACCATCGAGCTGTTCGGCCTCCTCATCGGCCTCTTCATCGGCCTGGCCCAGGCCACCTACATGTACTTCCGCGTCTTCTGGCGCTGACCGGGCGCGTTTCGCACCCGCGGCCTTTGCCACCCGGCGCTTGCGGCCCTTATGCTATGTCGGCCCGCGGACAAACTTTCCGCGCGGGCGCGCATCCTTAGAGACAAGAACCCGGCGGCGCGTGTTGCTCCACCCGGAGGAGGCGAACCCTCCGGCGGCCCCTGACCCTTTCCCGTCCGAAGGCTATGAAAAGAAAACCCCTCCTCGCCGCCACGGTCGCGGCGCTCGCGGCCTTCGCCGCGCTCGGCTGGTCTTCGCTCGCGCACGAGGGCGAGCACCACAGCCCCGGCGGCAACGGCCAGCCCGGCAACCAGCAGCTCACGCCGATGGGGCCGACGCCGTGTGTGAACGGGCGGGCCGGCACCTTCCCCTGCCGCAACATAGACCTCGCCTCGTTCCTCCCGATAGAAGACCTCGGCGGCGGCACGGCCAACGACATCTGGGGCTGGACCGACCCGCAGACCGGCAAGGAGTACGCGCTGCTCGGCCGCTCCGGCGGCGTCTCCTTCGTGGACATCAGCGACCCCGAACACCCCGTCTACCTCGGCAACCTTCCGACGCACACGGTGGACTCGCTCTGGCGCGGGCTCAAGGTCTACCGCGACCACCTCTTCGTCGTCAGCGAGGCCGCCGACCACGGGATGCAGGTCTTCGACCTGCGCCGCCTCCGCAGCGTCACGGCGCCGCCCGAGACCTTCGAGGCCACGCGCCACTACGCCGGCTTCGGCAGCGCGCACACCCTCGCCGTCAACGAGGCGACCGGCTACGCCTACGCCGCCGGCAGCCGCCCCGGCGCGGGCCGCACCCCCGGCGTCAACACGTGCAGCGCCGCGCGCGGCCTGCACATCGTCAACATCCGCAACCCCGCGGCCCCGGCCTTCGCCGGCTGCGTGGACTCGGACGGCTACACGCACGAGACGCTGTGCGTCGTCTACCGCGGCCCCGACGCGGCGCACCGCGGCCGCGAAATCTGCTTCAACTCGAACGAGGACACGCTGACCATCGTCGACGTGACCGACAAGCGCCGGCCCGCGCAGCTCTCGCGCACCGAGTACGAGGGGCGCGGCTACACGCACCAGGGCTGGCTCACGGAGGATCAGGCGCACTTCATCCTCGACGACGAGCTGGACGAGCAGCGCCTGCACGTCAAGACGCGCACCTTCGTCTGGGACGTGGCCGACCTCGACGCGCCGCGCGTCCGCGGCGTCTACCAGGCGGCGACCACCTCGATTGACCACAACCTCTACGTCCGCGGCCGCTACGCCTTCGAGTCGAACTACCGGAGCGGCCTGCGCGTCGTGGACTTGCGCAACGTCTCGACGGCGCGGCTCTCCGAGGCGGCCTTCTTCGACGTCTACCCGGCCGACGACCAGCCGCTCTTCAACGGCACCTGGAGCAACTACCCGTTCTTCGCCAGCGGCATCGTCATCGCCAGCGGCATCGAGCAGGGCCTCTTCGTGCTCCGCCCGCGCCTGAACCTCCCCGTCCGGATAGACTACTCGCCCTTCTTCGTCCGCCAGCACTACCTGGACTTCCTCGGCCGCGAGCCCGACGAGGCGGGCCGCGCCTTCTGGACGTTCGACATAGACCAGTGCTGGAACGACGCGGCGTGCCGGCAGATCAAGCGCGTCAACGTCTCGGCGGCCTTCTTCCTCTCCATCGAGTTCCAGGAGACCGGCTACCTCGTCTACCGCGTGCACAAGGCCGCCTACGGCGACCTGCCGGGCTTGCCCGTGCCCGTCCGCCGCGAGTCGTTCGTGCCCGAGACGCGGCGGCTCGCCGCGGGCGTGCAGGTCGGCGTCGGCAACTGGCAGGCGCGCCTCGAAGCGAACAAGGCGGCCTACCTGCGGGGCTTCGTCGCGTCGGCGCGCTTCCGCGCCGCCTACACGGCCGGCATGACGCCCGCCGAGTTCGTCGCCGCCCTCGACGCCAATACCGGCAACTCGCTCACGCCGGGCGAGCGCGACGCCCTCGCCGCCCAGCTCGCCGCGAACAACACCGACGAGGGCCGCGCCCTCGTCCTCCGCCGCGTCGCCGAGAACGCCGAGTTCTCCGGCCGCGAGTTCCGCAAGGCGTTCGTCCTCATGCAGTACTTCGGCTACCTGCGCCGCAACCCGAACGACCCGCCCGACAGCAACTACAACGGCTACCTCTTCTGGCTCGGCAAGCTCAACGACAACAACGGCGACTTCGTCCGCGCCGAGATGGTCCGCGCCTTCATCGAGTCAATCGAGTACCGCCGCCGCTTCGGGCAATAAAAAAGTTCGAGTTCGAGTTCGGGACAGAAGCCCGACCGTGAGGGAGGGC
>DASZKF010000456.1:0-1663 GCA_035947355.1 Pyrinomonadaceae bacterium
GGTGTTGACGGACGTGCACCCGGAGATGCGCGTCTGCTCCGAGGAGGTCTTCGCGCCGGTGGCGACCGTCCAGACCTTCAGGGACTTCGAGGAGGCCCTGGCCTCGGCCAACGCGACGCGCTACGGCCTCCAGGCCGGCCTCTTCACGCGCGACCTCGGCCGCGCCCTGCGCGCCCTGCGCGTGCTCGAATTCGGCGGCGTGATCGTCAACGACGCGCCCGCCTTCCGCGTGGACAACATGCCCTACGGCGGCGTCAAGCAGTCCGGCTTCGGCCGCGAGGGCGTCCGCTACGCGATGGAGGAGATGACCGAGCCGCGCCTCATCGTCATAGACCCGACTCACTGAAAAGAAGTTTCGAGTTGCGGGTTTCGAGTTTCGAGTTCGGGCGGCGCACGTTGAACCTTTCAACTCACGCTGTGCGAACTCGAAACCCGAAACTCGTAACTCGAAACTGCTCCGGAGGAGCCGATGAACTACCCGCTTCAGTTGACTTTCAAGAGGTTAGCCATCGCCCGGCAGTTGTCGGTGAAGGACGCGGGCGGCCAGTTGATCTTTTACGTCAAGCGGAAGGCCTTCAAGCTGAAGGAGGCCGTGACCGTCTTCGCCGACGCGGCGCAGACCGTCCCCGTCTACACGATTCTGGCCGACCGCGTGCTCGACTTCTCGGCGCATTACCACTTCACCGACCCGCAGGGGCGGGAGGTGGGCAGCGTCAAGCGGCAGGGCATGAAGTCCATCTGGAAGGCCCGCTACGAGGTGCGTGCGGCCGACGGGCAGACGATGCTGATCCAGGAGGCGAACCCCTGGACGAAGGTGCTCGACTCGGTCGTCGGCGAGCTGCCCGTCGTGGGGATGTTCACCGGTTACCTCTTGCACCCCGCCTACCTCGTGTCGAGCCCGCAGGGCTCGGTGCTGCTGCGACTGGAGAAGCAGCCGGCCTTCTTCGAGGGGCGCTTCAAGATTGAAAAACAGGGCACGCTCAACGAGGCCGGCGAGTTGGCCGCGCTGCTCGCCCTGCTGATGGTAGTCATGCTGGAGAAGGGTCGCGGTTAGCCGTGGCGGCCGGAGGGCTTGAGGCGTGGCGCGTGTTCTGCGCGGTCGAACTCCCGGAGCGGCTGCGCGAGCAGGTCGCCGGTCGGGCCGAGCGGCTGCGCCGTTCGTTCCCGCGCGTGAGGGCTTCGTGGGTGCGGCCCGAAAGCCTCCACCTGACGCTGAAGTTCGTCGGCGAGGTCGGGCCGGCGCGCGTGGAAGATTTGTCTGACGCCGCGGGCCGCGCGGCCGCGGGCGGCGGGGCGTTCGAGCTGACCGTCGAGGGTGCCGGCACCTTCCCGCCGCACGGGCCGCCGCGCGTGCTCTGGCTCGGCGTCCGGGACGCCTCGGGCGGACTCGCCCGGCTCCAAAGCCGCCTCGAAGGCGAGTGCGCCGCCGCCGGCTTCGCGCGCGAGCCGCGCGCCTTCAGCCCCCACCTCACCCTCGCACGCGTGCGCGAGCCGCGCGACGCGCGCGACCTCGCCGCCGCCCACCGCGAGACACCCTTCGACCCGCAGACCTTCGCCGTCAACGAGCTGATCGTCATGCGCAGCGAACTCCGCCCCGGCGGCTCGCACTACACGCCCGTCTCGCGGCATCAACTAAGCAAATGATGAATGCGGAATGCGGAAT
>DASZKF010000457.1:0-6297 GCA_035947355.1 Pyrinomonadaceae bacterium
CGATGCAGCAAGGCGGGCGTTAACAACCAAGCCGCGCGCCGCGCAAGGCGGCGACTTCCGGGGCCCGCTTTTAACTCGCAACTCGCAACTCGAAACCCGAAACTTTATGTTATAACACCCGGCGCGCGACGCCACTTCCGCCGGGGCCGGGGGCGCGGGAAGAGTTTTGCCGCCACGTTTGATTGCCGACGCCGCGCCGGCCGTTGCTTTTCTTCTCTCCGACACGAGCCGCCCGAAGGAGCACAGGATGCCGACACGAGCCGACCGGGGGCGGGCCGAGGGGGCCGTCCTCCGCGCCGAGAGCGAGACGATGGAGGCCATCGGCCGCAAGGACGCCGCCGCCCTCGGCCGCATCCTCGACGAGGAGTTCGTCTACCGGACGCCCTCGGGCGCGGAGCTTTCGCGCGAAGAGTTCCTGCAGAACGTCGCCTCGCTGCCCGTCGAGATTCTCTCCGTCCGCGGCGACGGCCTGCGCGCGAACGTCTTCGGCGAGACGGCCGTCATCACCGGCGTCCAGCGCGCCCGCGTCCGCGACGGCGACGGGCAGGAGGCCGAGAGCGTCGTCGCCTTCACCGACGTCTTCGTCCGCGGCCGCGGCCGCTGGCGGCTCCGGCTCGCCTACGGCGTCGAACTGCCGAGCCAATAAGTTTCGGGTCGCGGGTTTCGGGTTTCGAGTTCGCGGGTTTGAAGTTGAGCCTTCAACCCAGAGGGGCTTTTAACTCGAAACCCGAAACTCGAAACTTTTATTTGAAAGGGGTGCTGCCGTGCTGATGCGTAACCTGTTCACGCTCGCCGCGCTCGTCTTCGCCTCCGTGAATGCCGCCGGGCAGGTCACGGCGATCCGCGCCGGCCGCGTGGTTGACCCGGAGGCGGGGACGGCCGCCGAGAACCAGGTCATCCTCGTCGAGGGCGGCAAGGTCAAGGCCGTCGGCGGCGGGCTTCAGATACCGGCGGGCGCGTCGGTCATAGACCTCTCGCGCTCGACCGTGATGCCCGGCCTCTTCGACGCGCACACGCACCTCTGCATGACGGTGGACATGCAGCGCGACGCCGGGAACTATTACTACACGACGCTCAACGACCCCGACTCCTTCCGCTCCGTGCAGGGCGTCGCCAACGCCCGCGCCATGCTCGAAGCCGGGTTCACGACCGTCCGCGACGTGGGCAACGAGGGCAACCACGCCTGCACCTCCTTGCGGCGCGGCATCGAGCGCGGCCTCGTCGTCGGCCCGACGTTGATTAACGCCGGCCGCATCATCGCCCCGCTCGGCGGGCAATTCCACCTCCAGCCCGACAAGCCCGCGCTGGCCGAGCCCGAGTACCGCTTCGCCGACTCGCGCGACGAGATGCGCCGGGCCGTCCGCGAGAACGCCCACTTCGGCGCGCGCGTCATCAAGATCGTCGTTGACGACCAGCCCTACGTCTACACGGCCGACGACATCCGCTTCATGGTCGAGGAGGCGCGCCGCGCCGGCCTGAAGCTCGCCGCGCACGCCTGGACGAAGGAGGGCGCGCACAACGCGGCCGAGGCCGGGGTGGCCTCCATCGAGCACGGCAACGGCATCTCGGACGAAGACCTCCGCCTCGCCAAACAGAACGGCGTGACGATGGTCTTCACGCCCTTCCCCGAGTGGGTCTTGAAGGAGTTCCGCCGCGGGCCGGGCCGGGCCGAGGCCGAGTACCGGCAGGAGATCGACCGCCTGTCGAGCGCCTACAAGCTCGGCGTGCCGATCGCCTTCGGCACCGACGCCATCCACGACCTGCCGAAGTACACCCGCGGCACGCAGGCGATGATGTGGATTGACAGCTACACGGCGGCCGGCGTCACGCCGCGCGACCTGCTCCGGATGATGACGACGAACGCGGCCCGCCTGCTCGGCGTCGAGCGCGAGCGCGGCGCCTTGCGCCCCGGCCTCGCCGCCGACCTCATCGCCACGCCCGCCAACCCCCTGGAAGACATCAACACCCTCAAGCAGGTCTCCTTCGTGATGAAGGACGGCGTGGTGATTAAACAATAGGTGCTGGGTTTTAGGTGCCGGGTTAAAGAACTTGTCTTTCCCCGGCACCTAGCCCCCAGAACCCAGCACCCTCTCGGAGGGAGAGATGAGCGAACGAATCAGGAGGCGCGATTTCTTGCGCGGGGGCGCGGCGGCGGGGCTGTTGGCGGCCGCGGGGCGGGGCGCGCCGGCCGTCCGGGTGCAGGGCGTGAGGCCGGTGGTGATCGCTTCGGCCAACGGCCACGAGTTTAAGAACGGCGGCGACGAGACGTGCGTCGAGCGCGCGTTCCGGCTGCTGCGGGCGGGCGGCGACGTGCTCGACGCGGTCGTCGCCGGCGTGCAGATCAACGAGCTCGACCCTCTGGACGACAGCGTCGGCTACGGGGGCCTGCCGAACGCCGAGGGCGTCGTGCAGCTCGACGCCTCTTGTATGCACGGGCCGAAGAAGCGCGCCGGCGCGGTGGCCGCGCTCGAAGGCGTGCGCACGCCGTCGCTGGTGGCGAAGGCCGTCATGGAGAACACCGACCACCACCTCATCGTCGGCCGCGACGCGCAGCGCTTCGCCCGCCAGATGGGTTTCCGTGTCGAGGACGACCTGAACACGGAGAACTCGCGCCGGCTCTGGCTCGAATGGAAGCGGCGCACCGACCCCGGCCACTACCCCGACCCGCAGACGCGCGCCGAGGCCGGGCGGCGCGAGGCTCTGAGGATGGCGGCCGAGGGCCTCGTCCGCGCCGAGCACCTCTACGGGACGATCAACTGTGACGCGGTCAACGCGCGCGGCGAGGTCTGCGGCGTGACGACGACGAGCGGGCTGGCGTGGAAGATACCGGGGCGAGTCGGCGACTCGCCCATCCTCGGCGCGGGCCTCTACGTGGACGGCACGGTCGGCGCGGCCGGCTCGACGGGCCGGGGCGAGGCCAACCTCTTCAACCTCTGCTCGTTCCTCATCGTCGAGGAGATGCGGCGCGGCCGCTCTCCGAAGGACGCCGGCATGGAAGCCCTGCGCCGCATCCGCACCAACACGGTCGAGAAGCGCCTGCTCAACCGCGAGGGCAACCCAGCCTTCGGCATCAACTTCTACGTCCTCAACGCGCGCGGCGAGCACGCCGGCGTCACCATGTACGAGGGCGCGCGCTACGCCGTCTGCGACGACTCCGGCCCCCGCCTCCTCGCCTGCGAGGCGCTGCTGCCCAAGCCGAAAAGCGGGTGACGGATGACGGGTTTTGGCACAACCAATTAGTCCTTCCCAACATCTATAGTGCTTTGCGTTCTAGCGCCGGAGCGTCACAGCGTCGGCCAGCCGCGCGGCGGCGCGGGGGTCTGTGGTCGCACTCATCTGCGAGCTACCATAAAACCTTCGTCTGCCTCCCGTGGCCGCTTAACAACCGCCCCCGAATTTGCTACTCTACGCGCTCTTCACAACGGCTCGCGCTGTTGCTTGTGCCCCTATCCCTCATCGAGTGTCAACGCATTACGGTCACGCGGCCGTAGGCCGGCGTCGGCTGTGCCGGCGTCCTTCCGGGGCGCGCCGCGCCGACGAGCGCCCCGCGGCATCATGACCACGGACGGAGATGTCTGCGCGGCACAACTGCCCACCGCGCCACGCGAACGTTAAGGCAATCCTCAATCGGCCGAGACCGCAAGGGGCCTCCCTCCTGACGAACGGAGTCTCACTTGAGAAACCGACGGACGACCAACTGCCTTACCTCAACGGCCACCTACGACGGAGGAGAATAATAATGCGGAAGAGATTGCTCTTTGGATTACTGGGCCTGACCCTAGCGGCCGCCTCGATGTTTCCCTCAACGAATTCGGACGCGGCGCGCGCGCCACAGAGAGGCGTCCCCGCCGGCCGGGCGCAGGGCGCGACGCTCCCCAACTACGACGTCCGGCTCGCCGGCCGCGGCGAGTTCTCAGACCTCGACCTCACGCGCGGCGCGCCGCAGGCCGCCGGCGCGGCCGCCCAGGCGCGCGCCGCGGCCGTCGCAAATTTCCGCGCGAAACTCAGCCCCGAGGCCGCGCGCAACCTCCGCGCCGAGATGAACGAGGCGGGCGCGCTCAAGAACTTCTTCGTCGAAGGCACGGCCCTCTCCGGCCCGCAGTCGAACACCCCCGACAACATCGCCCGCGGGTTCCTGCGGCGGCAGGCCGCGCTCTTCGGCCTCAACGACGCCGGCGTCAACGCGCTCAGGCTCAACAACGAGGACAACGACCGCGGCACGACCTTCCTCGACTACTCGCAGACCGTCGGCGGCCTCAAGGTCTTTGAGGGCGGCGTCTCGGTGGCCGTCGGCCGTGCGGGCGAAGTCCTCAACGTCCGCCAGGGCTTCCTCATCTCGGGGCAGAAGGTCGGCCTCAACCCGACGCTCTCAGAGGCCGAGGGCATCGCCAAAGCCTTCGAGTACGCCGGCCGCCCGGTCGTCCCCTCGTTCGCCGAGACCCGCATGCGCGCCTCGAAGGCCGACAGCTCGGCCTTCGCCAACCCGCTCGGGCCGCAGTTCGAGGACGTGCTCTCGGAGCTGAACGTCGTCCGCGTCGGCGGCGCGGCCCGCCTCGCCTGGCACGTCTGGGCCGAGGTCGGCCCCACGGAGTGGTACGAACTCCTGGTTGACGCGCACACGGCCGAGCTGCTCCTGCGCCACAACCTCTACGTCTCCGAGGCGCAGGGCACGGTCTACACCGAGAGCCCGGCCCACGGCGCGCGCCAGCTCGTCTCCTTCGTCGGCGACACGACCATCAACACCTCCTTCGGCTGGATGGGCACCTCGACCGTGACGACCGGCAACAACGTCGAAGCCTACCTCGACACGAACGCCGACAACGTCCCGGACGCCAACAACTCGACCGGCCTCTCGAACGGCCACGCCTTCGCGGCAGACCAGAACTTCACCTTCCCCTTCTCGACCACCGTTGACCCGCGCACGCAGCAGCCGGCGGTCGTGACGAATCTCTTCTACTTCAACAACTTCATGCACGACTTCTCGTACCGGCTCGGCTTCACCGAGTCGGCGCGCAACTTCCAGGTCGATAACTACGGCCGCGGCGGCACCGGCAACGACTCCGTCCGCGCCGAGGCGCAGGACGGCTCCGGCACGAACAACGCCAACTTCGCCACGCCGCCCGACGGCTCGCGCCCCCGCATGCAGCAGTACCTCTTCACCGCGCCCGCGCCCGACCGCGACAGCTCGCTCGACGGCGACGTGGTCTTCCACGAGTACGGCCACGGCATCTCGAACCGCCTCATCGGCAACGGCAGCACGGCGCTCCAGGGCACGCAGTCCGGCGCGATGGGCGAGGGCTGGTCGGACTACTGGGCCATCACCATCAACGGCGACGGCGCGGTCGGCGAGTACGTCCAGAACAACACGACCGGCATCCGCCGCGCCGCCTACACCGTCCCGGCCAACGCCGTCCACGACTCCTACGCAGACGTCTGCGCGGGCGGCTGCCAGGTGCACCGCGACGGCGAGGTCTGGGCCGCGACGCTCTGGGACTTGCGCGCGCAGCTCGGCGCGGCGACGACCGACAACCTCGTCCTCAACGGCATGAAGTTCACGCCGACGCGGCCGTCCTTCCTCAACGCGCGCGACGGCATCCTCCAGGCCGACCAGAACCTCTACGGCGGGGCCAACCGCTGCACCATCTGGACGGTCTTCGCGCGCCACGGGATGGGCGTCTCGGCCGTCGGTAACGACGGCACGACGCACGTCGCGGCCACAGACCTGCCCTCGGACTGCGGCGGCGGGGGTGGCGGCGGCACCGAGCTGATCGTCAACCCCGGCTTCGAGTCGGGCACGTCGCCCTGGGTCGTCAGCGGGCAGGTCACGCGCAGCACGGGCGCTTACCCGCACAGCGGCGTCGCCTACATGATCCTGGGCGGGGTCAACAGCAAGAGCGGAACGCTCTACCAGACGGTCACGGTCCCGAGCGGCGGCGCCAACCTCACCTTCTGGCTCAACATCACGACCAGCGAGGCGGCGGGCGCGTCGGTCTTCGACCGCTTCTTCGTCGAGGTGCGCAACACCTCGGGGACGCTCCTCGGGACGCTCGCGACCTTCAGCAACCAGAACAGCGGCACCGCGGGCGTGTACGTCCAGCGCGGGCCGTATAACCTCAGCAGTTGGGCCGGGCAGACCGTCAGGATTCAGTTCCGCGGCACCAACGACGTGACGCTGCCCACGTCGTTCCGCGTGGACGACGTGTCTGCACAATAAACCCGGCCTCCGAATAAGGGCGAGTTCTTCCGAAGCTCGTCCCCGAATCATGTTTAGAGGCGGGGGGGGGGGGGGGGGGGGGG
>DASZKF010000458.1:0-9001 GCA_035947355.1 Pyrinomonadaceae bacterium
GGCCAGCCGGCGGCGCTTGCCCCAGACGAAGGGATGGCGATGCGCGTTCCAGTAGACCGTGGAGCGATGGATCGCATCAGTGATCTCCTCCCAGGTCTCGAAGCGCCGCCCGGAGGGCCAACTACGATGAGCCGTAGCACACGCCGAACGTAATCATCAAGTTCACACCCGGAGCGGACCGAAATGGCTGAAGCGGGGCAGAGGGTCGGGGAGGGGCCGAGGGAGTTGGTGCGGTACGAGGGGGCGGAGGGCGTCGCGGTGCTGACGCTCGACGACCCG
The DNA here is from genome assembly GCA_035947355.1 of Pyrinomonadaceae bacterium. GTDB lineage: Bacteria > Acidobacteriota > Blastocatellia > Pyrinomonadales > Pyrinomonadaceae > QHXN01. The sequence continues at coordinate 280 of DASZKF010000458.1, forward strand.
CCGGCGAACACCTACACCTACGAGATGATGCGGCAGCTCGACGCCGCGATCCTCCGGGCGCGGATGGACGACGCCGTGCAGGTCATCGTCATCACGGGCGCGGGCGAGAAGTTCTTCTGCGCGGGCGCCAACATCCAGATGCTCTCGGAGATGACGCCGACCTTCAAATACTACTTCTGCCTGCACGCCAACGAGACGCTCTCGCGGCTGGAGCAGACGCCGAAGCTGGTCGTCGCCGCCGTCAACGGCCACTGCGTCGGCGGCGGCCTGGAGGTGGCGATGGCGGCCGACCTGCGTGTGGCGCGGCGCGGGGCGGGCAAGATGGGGCTGCCCGAGGTCTCGCTCGGCGTGCTGCCGGGCACGGGCGGCACGCAGCGCCTCGTCCGCCTCGTCGGCAAGCCGCGCGCCATCGAGCTGATGGCGACCGGCGACCTCTTCACCTTCGAGCGCGGCAAGGAGCTGGGGATAGTCAACCACGTCTTCGACGCCGACTCGGGCGAAGACTTCATGCGGCAGGCCCTGGACTACGCGCGCCAGTTCACGCCGCCGCACAGGGCGGCCGGCGCGGTCGGCCGCATCAAGCGCAGCGTCCAGACCGGCGGCGAAATCCCCTTCGAGTCGGCCCTCGCCCTGGAGCGCGAACTCCAGCAGCAGCTCTTCCAGTCCGAAGACGCCCGCGAGGGCCTGAGCGCCTACGTCGAGAAGCGCAAACCGAACTTCAAAGGCAGGTAGTTTCAAGTTCAAAGTTGCAAGTTTAAAGTTCGCGCGCCGCGAGTTGAATCGCTCGACTCACGCCGGACAAACTTGGAACCTTGAACTTGAAACTTGGAACTTGAGTTATGTACGAAAACATCAAAGTCGAATTCGACGCCGGCGTCGTGACGGTGACGCTGGACCGGCCGGAGAAGCTGAACGCGTTCGCCGGCCACATGCGGCGCGACCTGGCCGTGGCGCTCGAGCACGCCGGCAGCGACCGCGACACGCGCGTCGTCGTCATCACGGGCGCGGGCCGCGCCTTCTGCACCGGCGCCGACGTGCGCTACATGAACGAGCTGATGGAGCGCGACGACGTTGACGAGTTCAAGCGGCTGCTCGGTGCGGGCCGCCGCGTCCTGACGGCGATCCGCCAGATGGCGAAGCCGGTCATCGCCTCGGTCAACGGCCCGGCCTACGGGGCCGGCTTCAACCTGGCGCTCGCCTGCGACCTGCGGCTCGCCGCCGAGTCGGCCACCTTCAGCCAGTCGTTCGTCCGCGTCGGCCTCCACCCGGACTGGGGCGGCACCTACTTCCTGCCCCGCGTCGTCCCGACCAACATCGCCTGCGAGATGTTCTTCCTCGGCGAAGCCTTCGACGCGCGCCGGGCCGAGCACTTCGGAATCGTCAACCGCGTCGTCGCCGACGCGGAGCTGGCGGCTGAGACGCGCCGCCTCGCCGAGCGCCTGCGCGACGCCCCGCACGCCTCCATCGCCGCCGCCAAGCGCGCCGTCTATCTGAGCGAGGGCGAGACGCTCGAACGCATGATCCAGTACGAGACCGAGGCGCAGATACAGTGCTTCCAGTCGCGCGAGGCCCGCGAGCGCGTCCGCGCCTTCCTCGAAAGGCGCGAGCCGCGCGCCGCCCAGGCGAAATAGTTTCGAGTTTCGAGTTATAAGAGTGAAGGAGGATGGGGCCACGGCGCCCTTCATCCTCCTTCTTCTGTTTTGAACTCGAAACCCGTAACTCGAAACTTATGGCAGCAGCGGCTTGGCGAGCGGCGAGGCGGTGTCGCCCACGTACACGTCGAGGACGGTGAACTGCGAGGGCAGCCCCGTGGCGAAGGCGTGGTTGGTGACGAGCAGCGAGCCGTGCGCGTTGAAGGCGATGTTGGCCGGCGAGTCGTACGGGAAGATGGGGCTGAGCGCCGGGTTCCGCAGCCGCGCGGCCTCGGTACCGTCCGGCCGCAAGACCGTGATGCCGGAGGCGAGCGGCGTGGCGACGGTCACGTAGAGGTTGCCCGACTTGCCGAAGGCGATGCCGTCCGGCAGGTCGGCCCCGGTGAACTGGTGGAAGACCGAGAGGTCTGCCGGCTGCGGCGCGGCCGTGAGCGGCAGCGTGTAGATGTAGGCCCCGCCGAGCAGGTCGGTCGTCACGCTGAGGAAGACCTCAGACCGGTCGGGGCTGAGGCGGACGCCGTTGACGCCGACGTACGGCGAGTCGAGGCGCGGGTCCTGGAACCAGATTTGCGGCGCGCCGCCTCCGGCCGGGACGCGCCAGATGGTGGCCTGCATCGAGTCGGTGACGTAGGCGTTGCCGGCCTCGTCGAAGGCGATGTCGTTCGGCAGCGCCGGCGCGTCGGCGGCGGTCGGCGAGCAGGGCGGCCCCTGGACGCCTTCGAGGCAGGGCTTGAGGTCGGGGAACGGCGTCGAGTAAGACTCCTGCTCCCCCGTCTCGGTGTCTATGCGGTAGAGGCCGAGCTGCGTGTTCAGGACGTGGAGGCGGCCCTGCCCGTCGAAGGCGACGCACGAGTTGGCGTGCTCGGCCAGAAGGTTCTCGCCCTGCGTGGGGTAAGTCCGGACGAGCGCGCCGGTGTTCGTGTCGAAGGCGAAGACGTGCGAGGGGCCTGTGCCCGTCGTGCCGAAGCGGGCCGGCCCGGCGACGTAAGCCTTGTTGCCCTTGACGGCGATGCCTTCGGGGAAGCCGGGCGGCGTCGGCACGGTCGCCAGGACCTTCACGTCGCCGTAAGGCCGCAAGAGGTTCGCGCCCCGCGCGGCAGGGGCCGGCGCGGCGAAGACGGCCGGGGTGAGGGCGGCGGCCAACATAATCTTCCCGAATTTCATGGCGTGATATTTTTTGGAGTTCATGGCGTGGCTCCTATGGTGAGAGACTTTCCGTGCGGCGGCCGGGGGTGGCCGCCACGGTTAGCGTCGGGAGGGTTCACAACCACTAAGGCGTAAAGCAGGCCCAGAATGAATCACGCCGCGGAAAGAAGTTTCGAGTTACGAGTTTCGAGTTTCGAGTTAAAGACACCTGGAATGAAGCCTGAAAGGTGTAGCCGCGAACTCGAAACTCGTAACTCGTAACTCGAAACTTCTTTCTCCGGCCCCTTGTCGGCCCGCGCCCCGGAACCTTAAACTCTGGACTCGGATATGAAGCTCGCTGGGAGGACGGTTTTTGTGACGGGCGGCGGGCGCGGCATCGGGCGCGCCGTGGCGCTCCTGCTCGCGCGCGAGGGGGCGCGGGTGATGGTCGTGGCGCGCACCGAGTCGGAGGTGGCGCGCGTGGCCGAAGAGATTCGCGCCGGGCGCGGCGAAGCGGCGGCCGCGCACGCCGCGTGCGACGTGGCGGAGCCGTCGAGCGTCGCCGCGGCTTTCGGGCGGGCGCGGGAGTTCTTCGGCGGCGGCCCCGACATCCTCGTCAACAACGCCGGCATCGCCGAGAGCGCGAAGTTCTCCGAGACGACCGACGAGTTCTGGCACCGACACCTCGCCGTCAACCTCTCCGGCACCTTCTACTGCATGCGCGCCGCGCTGCCCGCGATGGTCGCGCGCGGCTGGGGCCGCGTCATCAACGTCGCCTCCATCGCCGGCAAGACGGGCGCGCCTTACATCGCGGCCTACTCGGCGTCGAAGCACGGCGTGCTCGGCCTGACCCGCTCGGCCGCGCTCGAAGTGGCGGCGAAGGGCGTGACGGTCAACGCCGTCTGCCCCGGCTACGTCGAGACCGAGATGACGGCGCGCGCCGTCGCCAACATCACCGCCAAGACCGGCCGCGGGGCCGACGAGGCGCTCGAAGCCCTCAAGCGCATGAGCCCGCAGCACCGCCTCGTCACGCCCGAGGAGGTCGCCGCCCTCTGCCTGCTGCTCGCCTCCGAGGACGGCCGCGGCATCACGGGCCAGGCCATCAACGTGGACGGCGGCAGCGTGCTTTTTTAAGTAGACAGTAGTCAGTAGACAGTAGACAGTAGGCTCCGCATTGAGGGCGCTGTCGCTGACACTCGAAGGTTTCGCCGGCGAAGGTTCTTCTACTGACTACTGTCTACTGTCTACTGTCTACTCGCTCTTATGTCTTTCAAAGTCATCAATCCCGCGTCGCTCGGACGCCCGCGGGGCTACGCGAACGGGGTGCTGACGCCGCCGGGCGCGCGGCTCCTGTTCGTCGCCGGGCAGGTCGGCTGGGACGAGCGGCAGCGGCTCGTCGGCGAGGACTTCGTCGAGCAGTTCGACCGCGCGCTACGCAACGTCCTCGAAGTGGTGCGCGAGGCCGGCGGCGCGCCCGGCTCGCTCGCCCGCCTCGTCGTCTACGTCACGGACAAGCGCGAGTACGCCTCGCGCACCCGCGAGATCGGCGAGCGCTGGCGCGCCCTCATGGGCCGCCACTACCCGGCGATGGCCCTCGTCGAGGTCAAGTCGCTCCTCGAAGACGGCGCGAAGGTCGAAATCGAGGGCACGGCCGTACTCTGAAGAAGTGATGGGTGATGGGTGATAGGTAAAAACCTCTCCTACCCATCACCCATCACCTATCACCGTTTTTATGTTTGAGCCGAAGTCGTTTCTCTACGAGGTGCGCGGGGGCGTGGCGTGGGTCACACTGAATCGGCCGGAGCGGCTGAACGCGCTGACGTTCGAGGTCTACCGCGAGCTGACGGACGCGTTTGCGGCGTGGCAAGGCGAGGCCGGGGTGCGCGTGGTCGTCGTGCGCGGGGCGGGGCGGGCGTTCTGCTCGGGCGGCGACGTGCGCGACATCATCGGGGGCTTGCAGGGCCGAGACGCGCAGGGCCTCCTGGAGTTCACGCGGATGACGTGCGAGCTGGTGCGCAACATCCGCGCCTTGCGCAAGCCCGTCATCGCCTGCCTCAACGGGACGACGGCCGGCGCGGGGGCCTGCATCGCGCTCGCCGCAGACCTGCGCGTCGCGAGCACCGAGGCGCGCATCGCCTTCCTCTTCGTGCGGGTCGGGCTGTCGGGCGCGGACATGGGCGCGGCGCACCTCCTGCCCCGGCTCGTCGGGCTGGCGAAGGCGACGGAGCTGCTCTACACGGGCGACTTCGTGACGGCCGAGGAGGCCCTGGCGATGGGTCTCTACAACCGCGTCGTCGCGCCCGCCGAGCTTGAGTCCGAGACCCGTGCCCTGGCCGAGAGGCTGGCGCGCGGCCCGGCCTTCGCCCTCGGCGTGACGAAGGAGATGCTGAACCGCGAGTTGGACGTCTCGCTCGACACCGCGCTCGAATGGGAGGCGCAGGCCCAGGCCCTCTGCATGCAGCACCCCGACTACGCCGAAGCCTACCGCGCCTTCATGGAGAAGCGAGAACCGAGGTTCGATTAAAAATTAAGGATTAAGAATTAAGAATGGCGTGGTGACGGAGCGCCCTTCAAGTCTCCCGGCCACACCAATTCTTAATCCTTAATCCTTAATTCTTAATTTATGAATTGTCTGATCGCCTTCCTCCTCGCGCTGCTCTGCGCGGCGTCCGCCGCGGCGCGGCAGGCGACGCCGCGCGAGAAGGTGGGGCACCTGTTCGAGAGCGCGCGGCGGATTCCGGAGGCGGGCGGGTCGCCGGCCCCGGAGGCCTTCGAGTTCGAGCGCTCGGGCTACCGCTACCGCGTCGCGAGCAACGGCGCGGGGCGGCGGACGAAGGACGGCGCGCCGCGCCTCTTCAACCTGCGGCTTGAAGGCGCCGACTGGATTGAGCGCGTCTACTTCGGCGAGTACGAAGACAACGTGGTGCTCGTCTGCGAGGTGCGCGACGGGGAGAGCGGCGCGGGCTTCGTCGCGCGGCTCGAACAGCCCTCGATGCGCGCGCTCTGGAAGACCGACTTCGAGTTCTTCAACGTCGGACAACCCTTGCGCGACGGCCCGCACCTGTACTTGACGGGCCACGGTTTCGTCGCCAAGCTTGACCTCCGGACGGGCCTCTTCGTCTGGAGGCAGCGGCGGCTCTACGGCCGCGCCGGCGCCGGGACGTTCAACCACTTCGACCCGCCCGAGATCAGCGGCGACACCGTCCTCTTCCGCGAGAAGCCGACCGGCGGCGTCGCCCCCAAGACGCTCCGCGTCAACCGGAAGTCAGGCAAGATTCTCGGAATTGAATGAGGAGAAAAGTAGACAGTAGTCAGTAGACAGTAGGCCCCGCGCTACTAATGCTGATGCTGACAGACTCACGATTCGATAGCGACGGTCTTCCTACTGGCTACTGACTACTGTCTACTGTCTACTGCTTTTTATGCCACGCGACCCTTTCATCGCAGAGACGCCCTTCTTCGACGAGGAGCACGCGCGCCTCGCCGACGGCGTGGCGAACTTCGCCGCGCAGGAGGTCGAGCCGCGGGCCGGCGCCGGGGAGGAGGCAGACCCCGACGCGCACTTCCGCGAGCTGCTCGGCCTGCTGGCGCGGGCCGACCTGCTGCGCTACTCGGTGGCGCGGGCGGGCCAGCCGCTCGGCGCGCGCTCTCTCTGCCTCGTCCGCGAGGCCCTGGCCTACCACTCGGCCACGGCCGACCTCGCCTTCACGATGCAGGGGCTCGGCACCTACGCCATCAGCCTGGCCGCGCCCGAGCACGTCCGCGACTTCTGGCTCGACCGCGCCCGCTCGGGCAAATCGGTCGCCGCCTTCGCCCTCACCGAGCCGGAGGCCGGCTCCGACGTCTCGAACGTCCAGACCGAGGCCCGGCGCGAGGGCGACGCCTACCGCATCAACGGCCGCAAGCGCTTCATCTCGAACGCCGGCGTCGCCGACTTCTACACCGTCTTCGCGCGCACGGGCGAGCGCGGCGACGGGCGGGCCGAGCTCTCGGCCTTCATCGTCGGCGCGCGGATGCCGGGCTTCCGCGTCGCCGCCCGCACGCCGCTCATCGCGCCGCACCCTATCGGCGAGGTCGAGTTCGAGGACCTGCGCGTCCCGGCCGAAGACCGCGTCGGGGCCGAGGGCGAGGGCTTTCGCCTCGCCATGCAGACGATGGACATGTTCCGCGCCAGCGTCGGGGCGGCCGCCTGCGGCATGGCGCGCCGCGCGCTAGACGAGTCGCTGCACCACGCGAAGACGCGCCGCCAGTTCGGCGTCACGCTCGCCATGCAGCAGTTGATCCAGGAGAAACTGGCCGTGATGCAGACCCGACTCGACGCGGCCCGCCTGCTCGTCTACCGCGCCGCGCACCTGCGCGACGCCGGCGCGCCCCGCCCGCAACTGACGCGCGCCGCCAGCCAGGCCAAGCTCTACGCCACCGAGGCGGCCTGGCGCATCATAGACGAGGCCGTCCAGATTCACGGCGGCCAGGGCCTCGTGCGCGGCCACCCCGTCGAGCGCCTCTACCGCGACGTCCGCGCCCTGCGCATCTACGAGGGCACCTCCGAGATACAGAAACTCATCATCGCCCGCGAGATGCTGAAGGAGTAGCCAGTAGCCAGTAGTCAGTAGCCAGTAGGCTCCGCACCGCGGGCGCTGACGCTGACACGCGAACGATTGATTAGCGAAGGTCTTCCTACTGTCTACTGACTACTGGCTACTGGCTACTGCTTTTTATGCGAATCACCATCATCGGCGGCGGGCCGGCGGGCCTCTACTTCGCGCTCCTGATGAAGCGGCACGACCCGCGCAACCGCGTCACCGTCTTCGAGCGCAACCCGCCGGACGCGACCTTCGGGTGGGGCGTCGTCTTCTCCGGCCGCACGCTCTCGAACCTGCGCGAGGCCGACCCCGTCTCGCACCGGCGCATCACCGAGAGCTTCGAGACGTGGGACAACGTTGACATCGTCTACCGCGGCCGCAAGATTTCGGTGCGCGGCAACCACTTCTCCGGGATCGCGCGCCTCCGGCTCCTCAACATCCTGCAGGAGCGGTGCGCCGAGCTGGGCGTCGAGCTGCGCTTCCGCGAGGAGGTCTCGGACGTTGAGGCGCTGGCCGCCGGCTGCGACCTGCTCGTCGGCGCGGACGGCGTGAACAGCGAGGTGCGCCGCCGCTACGCCGCGCACTTCCGGCCCGCGCTCGGGGCCGGGGCCAACAAGTACATCTGGTACGGGACCCGGCAACTCTTCCACGGCCTGACGCTCACCTTCCGCGAGTCGGAGGCCGGCGTCTTCGCCGCGCACTCCTACAAGTTCAGCAGGGAGCTGAGCACCTTCATCGTCGAGTGCGACGAGGAGACGTGGTCGCGCGCCGGCTTCGGCGGGATGACGGACGCCGCGGCGCGCGCCGCGCTCGCGCGCGTCTTCGCCGAAGACCTCGGCGGCGAGGAGCTTCTGTCGAACAACTCGAAGTGGATCAACTTCGTGCTGGTGCGGAACGGGCGCTGGAGCTTCGAGAACGTCGTGCTGCTCGGCGACGCGCTGCACACGGCTCACTTCTCCATCGGCTCGGGCACGAAGCTCGCCCTCGAAGACGCCATCGCTCTCCACGGGCAGTTCGCCGCGGGCCGGAGTGTCGCGGCGGCGCTCGCCGAGTTCGAGCGCGCGCGCCGGCCCGTCATCGAAGAGTACCAGCAGGCGGCGCAGGAGAGCCGCCTCTGGTTCGAGCGCGCGCGCCAGCACATGCACCTCGACCCGCTGCCCTTCGCCTACAGCCTGATGACGCGCAGCAAGAAGGTTGACCACGAGAGCCTGCGGCGGCGGGACCCCGACTTCGTCGCCGCCTACGAGGCCGCCCGCGCCGCGGCCGCCGCCGACGGGCGGCGGGCGTCGTGAGGGCGACCCGCGCGAGACTCCGTGCGCTCGCCGCCGCGGCGCTGCTGGCGCTGGCCTGCGCGGCCGCCGC
>DASZKF010000459.1:0-4825 GCA_035947355.1 Pyrinomonadaceae bacterium
GGCGTCGGGCGCGAGCATCTGGCCGGGTGGGCGGGCCGCGCCGGCGGGGGCGAGCTAGCCCCTGCGCTCCTCACTCACGTCGAACGGCCGGCCGCCGCCTTTGTGTTCCGCGAGCATGTTGCAGAAGAGGGCGCCCTGGGAGATGGCGTCGTCGAGGGCCTTGTGGGTGTAGGGGAGGTCGTCGAACCAGCGGCGGGGCATGTTGCGCTTAACGGTGTCGAGGAAGTCTATGCGGAGGATGGACATGGCGAAGGTCTTGATGTCGAGCGCGTGCCAGCCGAAGGGGTTCTCGCCGGTGAAGCGGTTGAGATACCAGCAGACGAACATGAAGTCGAAGGCGGCCGGGTAGGCGACGAAGACCGGCTTGCCGGGCAGCGCCTTGAGCCACGCGAGGTAGTCGCGCATGGCCTCGGCGGGCGGGCGCGTGTCGCGGCGCGCGGCCTCCCAGGCCGACGGCTGGCCCTTCCACCACTCCATCGTCTCGGGGTGCGCCTCGGCGCCCGGCAGCGTCTCCAGGTTGGCCGTGAAGCCGCCGACCAGAGTCTTGTCGGGCAGGAAGGCCGCCGACCCGATGCTCAGCATCGAGTAGACGCCGGGGATCGGCCCGTTCGTTTCCACGTCCGTGCTGACGTAAATCTCCACCATCCGCTGGGCTCCTCAATCTTCACACGCCCGCTCGGCCCACCGACGGCACGCGGAGAGTCGGGCGTGAGGCTGTCAGGGCTTGGCCGCCAGCATATCACTTCCCGGCATGTTCGGCGCAGAAGGGTCATCGGTTGCTGGTTAAAAACAAAGTGCCTTCCCCCCAGCACCCGGCCCCTGCCCCCCGCTTGCCAACGCGAGCCGGGACAGGCACAATAGCGTTCGCCTTCGCGGGCGAGATCGGATTCGAGAGGCAGGTGTTGCCAGCTTAGTAGAGAAGTTTTAATTAACCACTTCCGAGAATTTGCGGGGCGACGGGCGCGGGCGTCCGTCGTTGGCTTTGATTGATTTTGAACGGAGAGAAGTAATGGCAACAGTCGTCGTTAACCAGGGCGAATCCATCGAGAGCGCGCTGCGCCGCTTCAAGCGCAAGGTGATGTCGGAGGAGATCATCAAGGACGCGAAGAAGCACACCTTCTTCATGTCCCGAGGCCAGAAGGCCAAGCTCAAGTCGGCGCTGGCGCGCAAGCGCAACAAGCGCAAGCAGCGCCCGATGCGGCCGCGCACGCGCTAACACGAAGTACCACCACTGACAAACGAGCGGGGCGTCATAACTTGACGACGCCCCGCTCGTTTTTTGCGAAAGAGAAATGATGAATATGGAATGATGGATGATGAATATGAAGAGGCTTGAGAGGTTTTATTCATCATTCCGCATTCATCATTTCTTTCATAGGTTCTCTATCGGGACGGGCTCGACCGGGTCGGCGAGGGGGAAGCCGAAGACGCGCGAGTAGAAGTAGAGCTCGCCGTCGAGCGCGCGCTTGATGTTGGCGGCCTGGCGGAAGCCGTGCTGCTCGCCGGGGAAGGCGACGTAGGCCACGGGCAGGCGCTTGCGCCGCAGCGCCTCGACCATCAGCTCGGCCTGGTTCGGCGGCACGACCTTGTCTTCGAGGCCCTGGAAGAAGATGACGGGGCAGTCGAGTCGGTCTACGTGGTTGATGGGCGAGCGCTCGCGGTAGAGGTCTGCGCGCTCCGGGTAGGGGCCGACGAGGCGGTCGAGGTAGCGCGACTCGAACTTGTGCGTGTCCTCGGCGAGCACCGTCAGGTCGCTCACGCCGTAGTGGCTCGCGCCCGCCTTGAAGAGGTCGCGGAAGGTGAGCGCGCTCAAGACCGTGTAGCCGCCGGCGCTCCCGCCCGTGATGACGCAGCGCCCGGCGTCGGCCTCGCCGCGCCCGGCCATGTGGCGCGCGCCGTTGACGCAGTCGTCCACGTCCACCACGCCCCACAGGCCGTTGAGCCGCTGCCGGTACTCGCGCCCGTAGCCGGAGCTCCCGCCGTAGTTCACGTCGAGCACGGCGACGCCGCGGCTCGTCCAGTATTGAACTTTCAGACTCAGCGCGGTGGTCGTCGAGGCGGTCGGGCCGCCGTGGCACATCACGAGCAGCGGCGGGCGCTCGCCCTCCGGCGCGCGGAAGTCCTTGTTGCGCGGCGCGTAGAAGAAGGCGTGGGCCGTCAGCCCGCCCTCGGTCGGGAACTCGACGGCGCGCGGGGCCGAGACGTAACCGGCGTCTATCACGGCCGCGCTCGAACGGCGCAGCACGCTCAGCCCGCGCGTCCGCAGGTCGAGCCCGGCGACGACCGGCCGCTCGTTCGGCGCGCCGCCGATGAAGACGGCCCGGCCCGCCGCGGCCCTCACGTAAGAGATGTCGGTGTAGGGCGTCTCGACCTGTTCGAGCCGCCGCGAGCGCGTGTCGAGCACGCCCAGCCGCCACGTGCCGCGCCGGGTGTAGGCGCAGACGATTTCGTCCTCCGAGGCGAAGGAGTAGGTGGACATCCGGAAGCCCCACTGCGGCATGCCGAACTCGGCCTCCGCCTCGTAGAGCGGCTCGGCCGCGCCGCCCGCGCCGAGGCGGTAGAGGTTCCACCAGTTGCTTCGGTCAGAGACGAAGTGCAGCACTCCGCCGGGCGACCACTCGGGCTGGAAGACGGACTCTTCGCGCCCGCCCGCGACCCGCGCCGCGCCGCGGGGCGCGCCCCGCCCGTCCAGCTCGCCGACCCAAAGCTCCGTGCCGTCCCAGGGCATGTTCGGGTGATCCCAGGTCAGCCAGGCGAGCCTTGACCCGTCGGGGCTGAGGCGCGGCGTCGAGTAGAAGTCGCCGCCCGAGGCGAGGACGCGCCCGCCGTCTTCGTTCCCCGCCCCGTCGAGGCTCAGGCTAACGATCGTGTTGACGGCCTCGCGCCCCTCGGCCCCGTGGTCTTCGCGGACGGCGTAGAGCAGGCCGCGGCGTTCGTCCACGACGGCGTCGCTGTAGCGGAACTTCCCCTCGGGCGTGACGGGCCGCGGCGCGGAGCCGGGGTCTTGCCGGTAGAGGCGCTGGTCTGTGAAGTTGGAGAAGTAGACCGTGCCGCCGCGCGCGACGAAGTCGCCGCCGCCGTACTCGTGCACGCGCGTGCGGGCGTTGAAGCCGGCGGGCGTCACGTCCTCGTTAGCACCGCCGGCCGCGCGCCGCACGACGCAGTGGCGGCCGCCCTCCGACGGCCGCAGCTCCACCCAGTAAACGTCCCCGTCGTCGAGCGCCGTCTGTGCCAGCCCCACCGTCGCCGAGACGATGAGGTCGGACGTGATCGGCGACTTCCAGGACCCGTACGGCGCGACGCGCGGCTCACTCATGCTCTTCCTCCGGAAGAGGGTTTTGGGTGCCGGGTGCTAGGTGCCGAGTGAAAGACAAGTCTGCTGTAACCCAGCACCTAGCGCCCGGCACCCAAAACCCTTCACAGGTTCACTTCCCGCCTCTCGGGCGGGGGGACGTAGGCGCTGAAGTCTCGGTTGAAGCGCTCGACGTACTGCGCGAGCAGCTCGTGGACGCGCGCGAGGCTGGGGGAGCGGACGACGAGGCCGACGTGGTTCGGCTTCGAGACGCGGTGGACGATTTCGGGGTCGTCGTAAGCGGAGGTGTCCGGGTGCTCCTGGCGCGCGAGCGAGAGCGCGATGCCGCTGTAGTCGCGCAGGGGCTCTGGCGGCTGATACTCTGCGCCGCGCGCGTGCGCCAGCTCGACGCGCGCCCACTCGCGCCAGAGGTTGAGGCCGCTGGCCGCCTCCAGCGTCTCGGCGATGTATGCGCCGCCGACGCGGGCCGCGACTTCGAGGAAGTACAGCTCGGCGTCCGCCTCGCCCCTGATGAACTCGGCGTGGGCCGCGCCGCGCCCCAGCCCGAGCGCGGCGAGCAGGTCGGCGTTGAACCGCAGAAGCTCCTCGTGCTCGGGCGAGTCGTATTCGACGGTCGAGGAGGTGAAGACGCCGCCCTGGTGCGCGACGTGCATCGGCGGCCGCCCGTAGCGGCTCGCCCCGGCGAAGACGACCCGCCCGCCGTCCGACACCGAGTCCACGTGGAAGACCTCGCCGGCCACGTAGCGTTCGAGCAGGTAGTAGGGCGACTTGTCCTGGAGCGCCTCGCGCGCGTCGAGCGCCTCGACGGCGCGCCAGACCTGCTCCGCGTCTTCGAGCACGCGCACGCCCGAGGCCGAGACGTCCGAGCGCGGCTTCAAGACCCACGGCGGCGGCACCCGCTCCATGTACTCGCCGATCTCCTGGTAGTTGAGGAGGTGCACGAAGTCCGGGACGCGCAGGCCGGCTTGGTGTGCCGCCTCGCGCATCGCCAGCTTGTCGCGGAAGCGGCGCGCCGCCGAGCTGTCGAGGCCCGGCAGGCGCAGGTGCTCGCGGGCGAGGGCGGCCGTGACCACGTCGAACTCTTCGAGGGCGGTGAGGCAGTGGAGCTTCCGCGGCCGCGCGAGCTGGCTGACGACGTGGACGATCAGCTCGGCCCCGGCGTCGTCGGGCAGGAAGACGGCGTCGTCTATGGCCCCGCGCGGCCAAGGCTCGTGCGCCGTCCGCTGGCGCGAGACCAGCTCGACGTGCGCGCCCAGCCGCTTGCACTCGCGCAAGAACTCCTCGCCCTTGAAGTGGCTGGCGACGCAGACGACGTTCAACGGGGAAGAAGTCGCTTCCATACCTGCGGCTGTCCTTCGCTGGAGCGGGTTCGGAATTGCCGGCCCAGTATATAACAGCAGGGGCTGGAGGCTGGAGGCTAGGGACTTGTTAAAGCAGGAGCCTGGGGCTTGGGGCTTGTAGCAGCCGCGCGTCGGCGGCGCCGTCATCGCCGCCTCCAAAGTCTCCGCGATG
>DASZKF010000460.1:0-9587 GCA_035947355.1 Pyrinomonadaceae bacterium
TCGAGTTTCGAGTTTCGAGTTAAAGATCATTCCTTAACTCGAAACTCGAAACTCGAAACTCGAAACTTTTTTATGCTTTCGGGTGCGACTTGTCGTAGACCTCGATGAGTTTCTCCATCGAGATGTGGGTGTAGATTTGGGTGGTGGAGAGTCGGGCGTGGCCGAGGAGTTCCTGGATGTCGCGGAGGTCGGCGCCGCTGTCGAGGAGGTGCGTGGCGAAGGAGTGGCGCAGGGAGTGCGGGCTGATGTCGTGGATGCCGGCGCAGATTTTGATGTACTTGTCCACCATCCGTCCGACCGAGCGCGTGGTGATGCGCGTGCCCTGGTAGTTTAGGAACATCGCCTCGGGGTCGCGCTCGGCGGCCGGGGCTTGCCCGAGGAAGTTGTTCCGCACCGTGAGCCAGGCGAGGAGCGCGTGCAGGGCCGGCTCGCCGAACGGGACGACGCGCTCCTTGCGCCGCTTCCCCCTGACCCGCACCGTCCGGTTCCTCAAGTCCGCGTCGCGCAAATCCATCTTCACCAGCTCCGAGACGCGCACCCCCGTCCCGTAGAGCATCTCCAAAATGGCGCGGTCGCGCTTGCCGAGGTCGGTCTCGGCGTCCGGCGTCTCGATGAAGCGGACGGCGTCCTCGACCGAGAGGTGGTTCGGCAGCTTCTTCTCCAGCCGCGGCGTCGAGACCAGCTTGGCCGGGTTCAGCTCGACGACGCCCTCGCGGATGAGGAACTGGAAGAAGGTTCTGAGCGCCGCCAGCTTGCGCGCGATGGAAGACTTCTTCTTCTGCGCGTCATGAAGCTCGGACAGCCACTCGCGGACCGTGATGTGATCCACCTGCCTGATGTCCACCTCGCGGCGCGCGCCCGTCCGCGCGTCGGGCGGCGCGAGGTGGTCGAGGAACTGCCCCAGGTCAATCGCGTAGTTCCTGAGCGTGTGCTCGCTCACGTTGCGCTCGTAGCGCAGGTGTTCGAGAAACTGTGCGAGAAGCTGCTCCATAAAACAGAAGGCGGAAGGCAGAAAGCAGAAGGCGGCCGGAGTCCTTCAAGCGGCTTAAGGATAATTCAAAAACGGCCTTCTGCCTACTGCTTTCTGCCTTCTATTTTTTCGGCGCGTAGTAGCCCTTGCGGGTGCGGACGCGCAGCTCGGGCCGGGTGCGGACGCGGAGGGTGAAGGCGTGGAAGCGGCCGTCGCCGGCGTCGCCGGGCGGGTAGTAGCTGAGGACGTACTGCTGGCGGAGGTCTTCGGCGATCTGCCGGAAAGCCTCCTCGTAGTCTGCCCGCGTCTGCGGGGCGTAGATGGCCCCGCCGGTCTGCGCGGCGAACTCCTGGAGGCGGCGCTCGCCGGCGAGGTCGCGCAGGTTCGTGTTGTCGCTGTGGCCGACGCGCACGGCGTAGACCTGGCAGTGCGAGGCGAGCAGCCGCCGGAGCGTCGTGTCGAAGTCGAGCTCGCTGACCGTGTCCGTGCCGTCGGAGATGACGATGAGGACGCGGCGGCCGGCGGTCTGCCGCAGGTACCCGGCGGCCTCGGCGACGGTGTCGAAGAAGGCCGTCCCGCCCTCCGGCTTGCCGAAGCCCTCGACGGTGCGGACGAGGGCGCGGAAGTCGTTCGTCAGGGGGTGGGCCAGCTCCGGGACGGAAGAGATGGAGAAGACGGCGGCGCGGTCTACGGGGCGCAGCGCGGTCTGGAAGAAGCGCGCGGCGGCCTGCTTCTGGAAGGCGCGCGCGGCGGTGAGGCTGCCGCTGTTGTCGAAGAGGAGGGCGACGTTGGCGGGCGACTCGGACAGGTTCAAGTCGCCGAGGGGCTTTGCCTCGCCGTCCACGACCAGCTCGAAGTCCGAGAGCCGGAGGTCTGTGACGGCGCGGCCGCGCGCGTCGTAGACGAAGGCCGGGAGCGGCACGAGGTTCGTGCCGACGCGCACCACCTCGCCCTCGTCCACCTCCTCGCCCGCGGCCGACCCGGCCTCGCCGGCCGCGACCTTCGAGGGCTCCGCGGCGGCGTCCGTTTTGTCCTTCTTCGGCGGCTCGGCGATGGGGCCGGAGAGCCGCCGGTTCTCGCCCGTCTGCGCGGGCGGCGGCGTCTTTTTACGCCCCGACTGCGCGGGCAGCGTGCGCGCGGGCAGCGGCAGCGCGAGCAGGCAGAGCAGGGCGACAAAGAGGCGCGCGGCCGCGAACGCTCCCGGCGCGCCCTTCGTCAACTCGCGGCGGCCCGCGGCGCGGGCCTCTCGTCCGAGGTTGTGCGGAGCCAGTCGTCCCATTCCCTTAAAGCCAGCTCGACCTGCCGCTGGTGGCGCTCGCGCTTCCGCCGAAATCTCCTGCGCTCGTCTTCCGCGAGCGGTTCGAGCAGCGCGAAGGTGATGTTGACGGGCTGGTAGTTCTTCGCCTCCGCGCCCGAGACGTAGCGGCAGAGCGCGCCCGTCGCCGTCTTCGAGGGCGCTTCGAGGAGCGGGAGGCCCGCGGCCACCCGCGCCGCGTTGCGGCCCGCGAGCCAGCCGGTCGCGACCGACTCGACGTAGCCCTCGACGCCGCTGATCTGCCCGGCGAAGAAGACCCGCGGGCGCTCGCGCATCTGCAAGGTCGGCGCGAGCACCCGCGGCGCGTTGATGTACGTGTTGCGGTGAATCTGCCCGAATTGCAGGAACTCGGCCTGCTCTAAGCCGGGTATGAGACGGAGCACGCGCGCCTGTTCGCCGTAACGTAGATGATTCTGGAAGCCGACGAGGTTGTAGGCGTCGGCCATCAAATTCTCCTGGCGGAGCTGGACGGCGGCGTAAGGCTCGCGGCCGGTGCGCGGGTCAACGAGGCCGACCGGCTTCATCGGCCCGAAGCGCAGGGTGTCGCGCCCGCGGCGCGCCAACTCCTCGACCGGCAGGCACGCTTCGAACCAGCGCGTCTCCTCGAACCGCTGGAGCGGGACGCTCCTGGCTTCGATTAACGCGTCGTAGAAGCGCGCGTAGTCCTCTTCGGAGAGCGGGCAGTTCAAGTAGTCGTCGCCGCCCTTGCCGTAGCGGGCGGCGCGGAAGACGACCTCGTGGTTGATCGAGTCGGCCGAGACGATGGGCGAGATGGCGTCGTAGAAGTAGAGCTGGCCGCCGCCCGTCAGGCGCACGATCTCCTCGGCCAGCGCGTCGGAGCAGAGCGGCCCGGCGGCGATGACCGTCACGGCCTCTTCGTCAACGCGCGTCGCCTCCTCGCGGACTAGCTCTATGTTCGGGTGCGCGGCGACGCGCGCCGTGACGAGTTCGGCGAACCTCTGCCGGTCGACGGCGAGGGCCGCGCCCGCCGGCACGCGCGTCTCCATCGCGGCCCCGAGCACCACCGAGCCGCCGCGCCTCAGCTCCTCCTTCAGGAGGTACGGCGCGGTGCCCGGCTCGTCCGACTTCAGAGAGTTCGAGCAGACGATCTCGGCCAACTGACCCGTCCGGTGCGCCGGCGTCTGCCTGACGGGCCGCATCTCGTAGAGCCGCACCCGCGCCCCTTCCCGCGCCGCCTGCCAAGCGGCCTCCGCCCCCGCCAGCCCGCCCCCGATAACAACGACATCCTTCATACGTCAATCGTAAATCGTAAATCAGTGATAGGCTCGTGAATCGCGGAGTAGCCGAAGGTGGATGGTTGATTAAACCACTCGACTCCTTCTGATTCCGCAATCCGCAATCCGCAATCAGGAGGGTTGGCCCTCGGTCGTCTGCGAGGCGTCGGGCGGCTGCGGCACGTCGGCGTCCATCGCCGCCGCAGACTCCTCCTCGGCCTGCAATTCATTCTCTTCGTTATCCCTCGCCGGGTCTTCCCTGTCCTCGCCTTCCGCCATCCTCGATTCTCCTTCGACGTTAATTTGTGCGCCACGCGGGGCGGCGCAGACAACGTTACCGCGAGCGGGTCTCGGGTTACGTCAATCGTCTCCGCCGCCGTAACCCGTGACCCTCTCGCTACCGCCCGCGGCTCCGCCCAGTGCTCAGCGCCGCCCCTTACTTCCCTTTTTGGCCGCGCCGCCCTTCTTCGCGCCGCCTTTCCTGGCCGCGCCTTTCGCGCCGGCTTTCTTCGCCGCGCCCTTCCTGGCCGCGCCTTGCTTCGCCGCGCTCTTTTTAGCCCCGCCCTTCTTCGCGGCGCCGGACGCCTTGCCGGCCGCGGCCCGCTTGCCGCCGCCCTTCTTCGCGGCGGCCGTGCGCTTGGTCGTCGCCTTGCCGGCGGCCTTCGAGGCGGCCCGGCCGCCCTTCCGGCCGGCTCCCTTTTTGGCCGCGCCGGACTGCGCCGCCTGGCGCTCGCGGCGTCGCTGCACGCGCTCGCGCACCTCCTCGGTCAACTGCTCGATGCGGGCGGCCACGTTCTGCGGCGCGTTCGGCTCGTCGGCCCCGCGCAGCCCCTCGCCCCCGTGCGGCAGCTCCCCGTGCGCCTGCTGGTCGTACGCGCCCTTATTCAGCTCAAGCTCGTGCTCGTTCAAAAACCCGCCGCGAATCTTGTACTGATCCTGCACTTCCGCTCTGTCCTTCGGCATCGCTCCTCCCGTCTCCCCCGGAGTCGCCCCGCTTGACACGGCGCACGGCGACTCCGTATATTTTTCCTGCCCGCGCCACCTTAGCTCAGTTGGTAGAGCAGTCGATTCGTAATCGACAGGGCTCCGGTTCAAGTCCGGAAGGTGGCTTCAATTTTTCGGTTGCCGTATAGCTGTTGAGACAGTTATACGGCAATTTACTTTTTGCCTCAATCCTCGGCCAGCCACTTCTTATAGCCGAACTGCTGAATCGTGTGCTTGTGGTGGTGGTTAGCACACAGCACGCGGCACTTGGCTATTTCCTCCAGAAGACTTTTCATGCCGCATCTGTGTGCGATTGCGCTTACCGGGCCTCGCTTTTCCTGCGGATTCAGGTGGTCGAAAACGAGCATGTCCGGGTCGTCTACGGTACAGCCCTCCCACTCACACTGTTTAGTCTTAAGGTACTCGTAAAGCCATCTCCGGTTTCTGAGGGAGTATTCCCGCGAGCGGCCGTAGTTGCGCCGCGGGTTGCAGAGGTTGTGTTCTTTATCTATCTCCTTTTTACAGGAGCGGCAGTAGGATTGGAGGCCATCTTTTCTCCGGGCGCTGCGGTGGAACTTGCTCGTGTCTTTCAGGAGCTTGCACCGACGGCAACGCTTCCGCACACCGGTCTTCGCAACGACGCGGGCTTTCGCCATCGCTCGGGCACCTCGCTCGGCTGAAGTCGGTGGGTGGCGGAAACTATACGCCGGGGGCCGGCCGCCTGCAAAATATCCGTATGCGGAGGCGGGGCGTCGGGCGGATGATTCAACGCGTAATTCGCCCGCGGCTCTGTCAGGGAGATGTCTTCTAACTCGGGGCTCGAAACCCGCAACCCGAAACTTGTAATTGACCCTCCCCGGTGCGTGCCATACAATTTCGCGCGCCGCCGCGCCCGCCCTCGGCCGTCGCGGCCGTTGAATTTCGCATGGCCCCCCGTCAACCCTCCTTCGTCGCGCGACTGCTGCGCCGCCGCTACCGGGCGCTGGCCGCCGCGCTGACGCTGGCCGTGCTGGCCGGCGTCGCCCTCCTGATGCTGCCCCTGCGCGAGCGCGACGGCCGCTTCGACAAGAACCCTTACGGGCTGCTCACCTCGCTGGAGAACCGCGCCCTCGACCTCCTCTTCCAACTGCGCGACGCGCGCCGCGCCGGCGAGAGGGAGCGTGCGCGGCGCGAGCCGATTACTATTATCGAGGTGGACGAGCGCTCCATCCGCGCCTCGCAGGTGCGCCTCCAGAAGTGGCCGCGCGACTGGTACGCGCGACTCGTCGAACGCGCCCGCGAGGGCGGCGCGAAGGCCGTCGGCCTCGACCTCTTCCTCAGCGAGAAGGGCGGCGACTACCCGGAAGAGGAGCCGACAGAGGGCGCACCGCCCGACCGCGACCGCGACGCCGACCGCGCGCTCGCCGACGCCATCTACGACACCGAGAACATCGTCCTCGCGCAGAAGCTCGAAGCCGGCGGCATCCCGGCCATCGTCCCGCACGCGATGTTCGCCGAGGGCGCGTCGGCCGTCGGCTTCGTAGACTTCCCGCTCGACGGCGACCAGGCCGTGCGCGCCGCGCAGCTCGTCGTCACGCCGCCCGGCGGCGAGCCGCAGCTCAGCTTCGCCGCCGCCCTCGCGCAGCTCTACACGGGCGAGACCTTAGAGCCCGAAGGCGCGCGGGCCGTGCGCCTCGGCCCGCGCCGCTTCCCCCTGCGCAACGACTACACGCTCCAGATAGACTTCCGCGGCCGCCCGCCCGCCTATACGCGGGTCTCGGCCGCCGACATCCTCTTCGACCCCGAAGCGCGGCTCCCCCCGGACGTCTTCCGCGACCGCATCGTCATCATCGGCGCGACCAACCAGGACGCGCCCGACCTCTTCCTGACGCCCTTCTACGAACCGCTCGCGCTGGCCCGCCTCTTCGACCCGAGCCTCCCGCCCGTCCCCGTGCGCATGCCCGGCGTTGAGGTGCACGCCAACGCCGCCGCCACCCTGCTCTTCGGCCGCGCACTCGCGCGCCCCTCCTACGGGCGGCAGGTCGCGTTCGTCGCCGCCGCGCTCGCCCTCGTCGCGCTCTCGGTCTTCGCGCTCCGGGCGCTCTTCGGCTTCGCGATAGTCGTCGGGGTCGGCGTCGCGCTGCTCGCCGTCTCGGCCTGGGCCTTCGAGGGGCGCGGCTTCATCCTGCCGCTCGCCAGCGCGTGGGTCGGCGTCGGGGCGCTGGCCCCGCTCGGGCTCCTCCTGCGGCAGGCGCGCGAGCGCGTCCTGCGCGAGGAGAAGGAGGCCGAGCGCGCGCAGATCATGGACATCCTCTCGCGCTGCGTCTCGCAGGAGGTGGCCGAGGAGCTTTGGCAGCGGCGCGACCGCGTGGAGCTGGGCGGCGAGACGCGCGTCGTCACCGTCGCCTTCACCGACATCCGCAACTTCACGACGCTGACCGAGGCCGCGCGCTCCTCGAAGGAGGTCGTCGCCTGGCTCAACGACTACTTCAGCCGGATGCACCAGGTCGTCTGCCGGCACGGCGGCCACATCAACAAGTTCATCGGCGACGGGCTGATGGTCGTCTTCGGCGCGCCGGTCGACCGCGGCGAGCGCGAGGAGGCGCGCGCGGCCGTCGAGTGCGGCCTGCACATGCTCGAAGAGGTCGAGAACCTGAACCGCGAGTGGGAGGGCACGGGGCGGCCGCACCTCGCCATCGGCGTCGGCGTCCACACGGGCGAGGCGACCTGCGGCGTGGTCGGCGCGCCGGGCCGGCTCGAATACACGGTCATCGGCGACACGGTCAACCTCGCCGCGCGTCTGGAGTCCGTGACGAAGGAGGCCGGCGTCCCGCTCCTCGTCAGCAGCGCCACGGCCGAGCGGCTCGGCGCCGACTACGAGGCCGAGGCGCTCGGCGACGTGCGGGTCAAAGGCAAGACCGAGAGCACGTCCGTCTACGCCGTCCGCCGCCGCGCGGCCGCCGCGCCCGAGCCAGCCGCGGTCGAAATGATGAATGCGGAATGATGAATGATGAATAATAACCAGGCCGGTCTCATTAAATTCATCATTCATCATTCCGCATTCATCATTAGTTTTTTTGCATCTCAGGGACTGCGACGCTGCACGGTTTTCGCGTTAGGAATGTAAGGAAGAATTCGTAAAGGGGTCAGCCATGTTCAAAGCAGCCGTTCTGATAGCCTCCGCCGCCCTTCTGTTCGTCCCGGCCTCGGCGCAGCCCGCGCAGCAGCCGCCGAAGCCGCAGCCGCAGGGCCAGCGGCCGGGCAAGAAGAAGCTCCAGGCCAGCGCCAACTTCGCGCAGTACGCCGGCCGCGACGCCTCGAACCGCCTCATCGCCAGCGGCGCGACGCGCGACATCATGAGCGAGGCCGAGCGGCACAACCGCGAGGGGCGCGAGAGCTACGAGGCGCAGCGCTACGCCGAGGCCGTCGCCGCCTTCCGGAAGCTGACCGAGCTGCGGCCCGACAGCGCCGCGGCCTTCTACAGCCTCGGCGTCGCGCACGAGGCCGCCGGGCAGGGGCGCGAGGCCGTGGCCGCCTACCGCAAGGCCGCCGAGCTGACGACCGACACGGCGCTCAAGGCCGTCTCGCTCTACAACCTCGGCAACGTCCACGCCGCCGCGGGCGAGCCGCGCGAGGCCGTCGAGGCCTACCGCAAAGTCATCGGGCTGGCGCCGGCCGAGTCGGTCGCGCACTACAACCTCGGCCTCGCCTACGCGGCGGCCGATCAACTGACGGAGGCCGTCGCCGCCTTCCGCGAGGCCGCCCGCCTCAAGCCCGACTTCACCGACGCGCACTTTAACCTCGGCATCACCTACGGCCGGCTCGAACAGTACGGCGAGGCCGCGGCCGCCTTCCGCGAGGCCGTCCGCCTCAAGCCCGATCACGCCG
The DNA here is from genome assembly GCA_035947355.1 of Pyrinomonadaceae bacterium. Taxonomy (GTDB): domain Bacteria; phylum Acidobacteriota; class Blastocatellia; order Pyrinomonadales; family Pyrinomonadaceae; genus QHXN01. The sequence goes on from DASZKF010000460.1 coordinate 8,372, forward strand.
AGGCGCACTTCAACCTCGGCCTCGTCCACCTCGCCCTGGACGACGCCGCCGCGGCCGCGGCCGAGGCCGAGACCCTGCAAAAGCTGAACCCCGAACTCGCCGCCAAGCTGAGGGGCCTGAGCAAATACTGAGGAGCCTGAGCGAATGACGCGACCCGTACTTGTCCTCTGCGCGCTCTGCGTCGCGCTGGGCGGAGGCTTGCCGACGAGGGCTTCGCAGACGGCCGCCCCGAAGTCGCGCATCACCACGGCCTCGGGCGTGCGCGTCCGCAAAGAGCCGCGGACGGGGGCCGAGGAGGTCGGGCGGCTTCGGCTCGGCGTCGTCGTCGGCGAGCTGGAGCGTTCGGCCCAGAGGGAGCGCGTCGGCGAGGCGGAGGATTACTGGTTCCGCGTCGCCGCGCCGAACGGGGTCGAGGGCTGGGTCTTCGGCGGGCTGACCGCCGCGTTCGACGCCGGCCGCCGCGAAGAGATTTACCGTCAGCTGGCCGCCGCGCGCGTCGCCAACGCCTCGGCCACCTTCGCGGAGCTGTCCGACCTCGTCGTCTTCCTCGAACGCGCCGTCAAGGAGGTCACGCGGCGCGAGGCGCTGGCTGAGCTGGAGCTGGCGCGGCTCGTCGCGCTCCAGCGCTCGCTCGCCTCTATCGGGTTCGAGGACTTGGAGAAGCCGCCCTACTCGGCGTGGACGAAGGAGCGCGAGGCCGAGATCGTCTACAGCGAGCCGGCCGGCCAGTGGTACGTGCGCGCCGAGCTGTTCTGGGACTTGCAGCGCAAGTACCAGGACGTGCCGGCCGTCGCCGAGCGCATCGCCTGGGAGGGCGCGCAGGCCCCCCTGCCCGGCGAGTGCGAGGGCTATCTGCCCTGCCACCTCTACGCCCTGAAGGAGAGCGAGGGCCGCTACCTGCGGCTCTACCCACGCGGGCCGCACGCCGAGGCCGCGCTGAATAACATCGCCGAGTTCTTCGACAGCGTCTCCCAGGACGCGGCCGCCAGCAACCCCGTCTACGAAGTGCCGCAGGAAGACCGCGCAGACTTCCAGAAGTCCCTCGCCGAGCTGCGCGCCGGCGTCGCGCCCGTCCAGCACGCCCTGCGCGAGCGCGTCCTCACGCAGCTCGACGAGCTGGCCCGCCGCTTCCGCTGAAAAAGTTCGAGTTTCGAGTTAGAAGCAGATTCACCACAGAGGCACAGAGACACAGTTAAGACATAACTGTGTCTCTGTG
>DASZKF010000461.1:0-16959 GCA_035947355.1 Pyrinomonadaceae bacterium
GGTCAACTCTGGCGATTCGCACCAGTTGTAAAGTGCCCTGCGCTTCACCCTGCCGGACTTCCCCCGACATCGCGCCGTCGGCGAGCCGGCCGTTGAAAGTGACGCCCCCCGACTTCTCCTGCCATTCAAAACTCACGCGAGGAGAATCCAGCCTGACGCTCGACAAAGCGAGACCCATTTGCCCTCTCAAGGGGAGATCAACAGCGCCTTTAACGCTTCCCTGTTCGACTCGAAAATGAACATCAACGCGGTCTTGTCTGTCTTCAAGTTTTAGTGTGCCGACCCAATCACCTTCGAGAGACTGTTGAGCCGCGTGGGACTGCAAAGAACATCCGCAAACTAACAGCAAGAGCACACCAACCATCGGCCTTCGCGCCATTCGGAAATTTCCCCCCCGAAGATAAGACCGCTTACCGGCCGAACGCCGCGGGCGATGGTTTTGTGGCAGACACAACGAAACAAGCATCCGAGCCTTGCGGATGACATCCGCCCTGAGCCGCGGTCGGGTGCATGCCGTCGTTAGACGGCCGCCGCGCGCCGCCTACGGCAGACGCCTCTGCTTCACACGCCACCCCAAAACCAGGAAGGTTATCAGCGAGTAGAGTAGGACATCACCGGCGATGTTTACCAGGATAAACTCCGCCCCGTAATCACCTATCATTTTAGGATCGCCGGCTCTGGGGAAGAACAGGCGCTGATAAGCCATGCCCGCCCAGCCTACCGGCACCGCGACCAGCCGCCCATAAGGCTCGGCCAACCGCCCCCCGTATATGGATTCCACGACGACAAAAGCTATGACGAAATACAGGAGCGGGATGAGTACCCCGCCGGCTACCGAGAGCCATATCCTTCTCACAAGATTCATCTCATTCAACCCTCGTCCCCTGTCCTTGACACGACGCTTAAGGACGACTAACGCCGGGCGTCACCCGCCACGCATTCAACGCAATTACGGACAGGTTCACGAAGACATTCCCGCCGGCTCGCGGCCGGGTGCGTGCCGTCGTTAGGCGTCGTCCAAGTCAAAGACTCCAATGCCGCCCGTAATCCTTCGTCCGTAATTCGGGCACTTCACCGCGGCTCCGGGAAATCGGGTTAAGAATCATCACCCCCGTCCCGTCCGATTCCAGACGTACATCTTTAATGAGGCGGTAATTACAACATCGCCAATTCGGTAAATCTTTATCGGCGCTCCAAACAGACCAGCTAGCGCCGCCGTCTGTTATGAAGGCGGCCATCCAGCCCATGAACACATACCCGACACGATCATTTACGAAACGGGCCTGCTCGCGCGGGATAGGGACGGCATCATCGTGCCGGAAGGTCATAATCTCGCGCCAGGCGTCAGAGCCGGAAGGCGCAGACCGAAAGACGTAATAAGCACCGGGCACGAAGCTATTTACTTCGGCACGTCTATCAATACGCAACTTATAAGTTTGGTTGGAGGTTTCCCAAGATTCGGCGACATCGCCCATGTGTGGGCCGAACGCCAGCATGGAAATGACGCCCCAATTGGCCGCCACGATAAATCCGGCTACGGCGACCGTCACAGCAACAACAATCAGAGACTTTCTTTTCATACTTTAGCATCGCTTAAGTTTACGAGGGGAATTAGCGCGGCGGGGCTACCTTTCAGGCGCTCGCCGCGCTGACTTTATAGAGACGCCACTGGCCCGGCACTCCGGGTAAGACCATCTCGCCGTGCTCCTCGAAGCCCAGCCCCGAGCCGGCCACGAGGTCTTTGACCGTGTGCGAGACGAGGACTTCGCCCGGCCCGGCACGCTCCCTCACCCCGCGGCCGATGGCGACCGCCACCCCTCCGACCCTCGTCTCGTCCAGCAGCTCGCACTCGCCCGTGTGCAGGCCGGCCCGCACCTCGATTCCGAGCCGCGAGGCGTATTCCCCCAGGGCGAAGGCGCAGCGGACGGCGCGCGCCGGGCCGTCGAAGGTGGCGAGCGGCCCCTCGCCTGTCATGTCCACCTCGCGCCCGCGGAACCAGGCGATCTCGCGGCTGACGTGCGAGCGGAACCGCTGGAGCAGCTCCCGCCAGCGCTCCGGCCCGTGCTCGGCCGCGCGGCGCGGCGAGTCCACGATGCGCGCGAAGAGGACGGTGGCGAGCACGCGCTCCGGCTCCGGCCCGTGGCGGACGCCCGTCAGGAACTCTTCGATCTCGTCGAGCACGGCGTCCTGGTCGCCGACGAACGGCAGGTGGTCTTCGCCCGGCAGCTCGACGTACTTCGCGCCCGGAATCAGCCCGGCGACGTAGCGCCCCTCCTCGACCTTCAGGCACCTGTCGCCCGCGCGGTGGATGACGAGCGTCGGCACGCGCACCGTCGGGAGCACGTGGCGCACGTCCACCTCGGCGTTCATCTTCGTCAGCGCGACGGCCGCGCCGGGGCTCGCGCCCATCCGCAGGTACTCGGCCCACCAGTCGCGGAACCGCGCGTCGTCCGCCCTGCTCGGCGCGCGCTCCTCCAGGCCGACGGGGCCGCCCCAGTGCTCCCGCATCTCTCGGAAGAAGTGCTCGCGCCCTTCCTGCGTCGGCGCCCAGGGGTAGTCTGCGTCGCGGATGCGTTTGGCGTAGGTGCCGATCATGACGAGTGCGGCGGTGCGCTCCGGGTAGGAGGCGGCGAAGAGCGCCGACATCGGCCCGCCCTCGGACACCCCGACGAGCGCCGCGCGCTCGGAGCCGGCGGCCTCCATCACGCACCGCACGTCGTCCATCCTCTGCTCCAGCGTCGGCAGCTCGTTCAAAGGCACGCGGTCCGAGAGCCCCGTCCCGCGCTTGTCGAAGAGGATGAGCCGCGAGAAGGAGGCGAGGCGGCTGAGGAACCTCGCGAACGACTCCTCCTTCCAGAAGTATTCGAGGTGCGAGACCCAGCCCATGACGAAGACCACGTCGAGCGGGCCGTCGCCGACCACCTGGTAGGCGATGTTCACCTCGCCGCTGCGCGCGTAGCGCGTCGCCGGCGGGGCCGGGGGCTTCGCCGCGGGGCCGGGCGCGAAGTCGAGGCCGACCTCCGCCCTCCCCTCCGGCGCCGCGCGGCCGGAGGCGTCGAGACCCGCCAGCGCCCCCGCGCTCTGTCTCAAGCTGACCGTCGGCCTGAACCTGTAGCCGCGGCGCGGGACGGTCTCGATGGCCGCCGCGAACTCGCCGCCCGCCTCCTGCAAAGCCTTCCTCAGCGCCGAGACGCTCTGCGAGAGGTTGTTCTCCTCGACGAACTGGTCGGGCCAGACGCGGGCCATCAGCTCGTCCCTCGACACGACGCGGCTCGCGGATTCGACGAGGGCGAGCAGCGTCTCGAAAGCCTTCGGGGTGAGGCTCACGGGGCGGCCTTCGAGGAGCAACTCCCGCGCGCTCGTGTCCAGCCGGAACGGCCCGAACTCGTAACACGGATCGGCGGCTTCGCGCCCTGTGCCTTTCATCTCTGTTCTTCCTTACGGGGGCGGGGCCGGCCATTATAAAAGGATTCAATTAAGAATTAAAAATTAAGAATTAAGAATTGGTGTGGTCGGAAGCCTTCAAGACTCCCAACCATGCCATTCTTAATTCTTAATTCTTAATTCTTAATTCTTAATTGAACCCGCCCCCGCTCACGTCCTTCACAACTTTTTCACCCCTTTTTCAGACGGGCCTAATTTCTTCCGGCCCCGCCGCGGGTAATTATTCGCGCACACGAACCCCGCCGCCCTGAACGGACACTATCTCAGGGCCGCCCGCCAACACACGCGGGGCCGAGACCGGCGTCTCGGCCCCACGCCTGCCCGCCGGGAGCTTCGGCCGCGCAGGCACGCGGGCCTGCGGGAACCAAAGTGCGGCCGCTCGCGCCGCACCAACCGACGGACGGCGCGATTCAATTTCGCGGGAGGCACACGGCATGTACGAGTTGATGGAGACGGAGAGACAGGCTGCGCGGCCTTGCGCGGGCCATCCGGGCGCGGGGCGCGATTACGTCCTCGGGCACTCGGACGACGAACTCAGGCGGCTCGCGGGACAGTCGCGCTTCTTCGGCGAGTTGACCGCGCAGGTCTTGGGCGCGGCCGGCGTCGGCCGCGGCATGCGCGTGCTCGACGCCGGCTGCGGGGCGGGCGACGTCTCGTTCCTCGCGGCCGAGCTGGTCGGCTCGACCGGCGTGGTGGTCGGCGTGGACAAGTCGGCTGGGGCGGTCGCCGCGGCGCGCAAGAGGGCTTCGGCCGCGGGCCTGCGCAACGTGGCCTTCATCGAAGGCGACATCTGCGACCTCACGCCGGGCCACCCCTTCGACGCGGTGGTCGGACGCCTCGTCCTGATGCACCAGCCCGACCCGGCCGCGGCGCTCGGCCATCTCGCCGGCCACGTCAGGCCGGGCGGCCTGATCATTTTTCAGGAGATGGACATCAGCGGCGCGAAGTCTCTGCCCGAGGCCCCGCTCTTCGAGCAGACGGCGCGGTGCGTCGCCGAGACGCTCCGGCGGGCGGGGGCCGAGACGCGGATGGGCCTCAAGCTCTACCGGACGTTCGCGGCCGCTGGGCTCCCCGCCCCGCGGATGCTCATGGGCGCCCGCGTCGAGGGCGGGCCGGACTCCTACGCCTACGAGCTGCTGGCCGAGACCGCGCGCACGCTGCTGCCGTTAATGGAGAGGTTCGGCGTGGCGACCCCCGAGCAGATCAGTATCGAAACGCTCGCCGCGCGCCTGCGCCGCGAGGTCGTCCGGGGCGGCGGCGTGATCGTCGTCCCTCCCCTCGTCGGCGCGTGGGCGCGCAAGCCGCGCTAGCTCGGCCGAGCCCGCTCGGCGGGCATTCTTAAGCCGACGCCTCCCCCGCGAAGGGGTCAGAAGCGGCGCGAGTAGCCGACGATGACGAGGTAGTCGGCGAAGGCCGCGTCGCCGTGGCGGCCGTCCTGTATGTCGGTGACGCTGCGGCGCCGGTTGCGCGAGACGGCGATGGGAACGCTCACAGACCAGAGGTCGCGCCCGCCGCCCCGCACGTAGTTCACGCCCGGCTCGACCGAGATGGCGTAGCCGGGGCGGCGGAAGCCGTTGCTGCGGCCGATGAGGTCGCGGACGGGGACGCCCTCGACGCGCCCCCCCAGGCTCGCCGTCCAGCCCCGCGCCTTCGGGACGGGGAGGATGACGCCGGCGCGGGCGATGTACTGGTCGGCCACCGACATGATCGCCTCCGAAGGCCGCGAGCGCCCGGTGCGGACGCCGTTCGTGTCGCGCGGGTTGACCAGGTAGAGGCCCGAGCCGTACAGGGTCGTCTTCCAGAGCCGCTTGTACATGTCCGTGCTGAGGACGAAGCCCCAGCCGCCGTCGCCGAGCTGGATGGACTGGTCAACGACGATCTCGCGCGGGCCGGCGGCCGTCATCACCGTGTCGCGCACGTCCTTCTTCCCCGTCGGCAGCTTCAGCCCGAAGCCGAACGAGATGTTCTGGCGGGGGCGGTTCTCGCGGCCGGGGTCGAGCACCCAGACGCGCGCCCCGATGCCGATGTCGCCGAAGCCGACGCTGCGCGAGACCTGGTCGGGGCCGGGCCGGCCGAGCGAGGGGATGTCGAGCGTCCCCGGCCGGGTGCGGGTCGCCACCATGAAGGGCACGCTGACCGAGAGGCTGTAGCGCGGCCTGATCTCGTAGGAGAGGCCCACGTCGAAGAGGTGAACGTCGTTGACGATCTGGGTCTCGCGCTCCTCGCGGTCGTGCTGCTCGACGGTGCCGACGAAGTGCCGGTGCGAGCGCTGCTTGCGGTAGCCGACGGAGAGTTGCCAGCGGCCGGGGCGAGTCCCCCGCCCGAGGGCGTGTTCAGTCCCGGTGGTGCATGCGACGCCAAGCACGGGCGCGCTCTGACGTGCGGCCACTCAACCCTGCGCCCACGCGTGCCGCGGGGCGGCGACGAGGAGCAGGAGCAGCAGCAGGGCCGGCCCGGCCGCGAAGGCGCGCGCGCCGCGGATTTCTGTTCGTGTCATGACGTTTTCCTCAAGGAACCCGGAACGGGCGGCCTCGGCGCGGCCGCCGTCAACAGGCGCGAAGAGTCTGAGGCAGGGCGTACGACGCCGGCAGGAGCTTCCGAAAGGAGCGCGGGCCGAACTCCGCTGCCTTCATTTATATTGAGTATCAACCTTTGGAAGCGGGCGTTGAAGGCCCCGCGGCGGGCGGCGGTAGCGCACCCAAAAGTTGGCAGATTGTAGCTCACGCCCGGCCGTTCAACAACCTCACGCGGCGCGCGACGCCGGCAGGCTCACCCACTTGAACTATCCGGGCGCGGGGGCGAGAATGGCCCGGCGATTCTTAGAACTCGACGACCAGAGGAAGTTATGCGGGCGGCGAGCGCGGGTTCGTCCGCGCGCCTGGCCCGCGCGGGAAGCCGATGAGACTCGACCTTAAACTGCTCCTTCTCGCCCTCGGTTTTTTCCTTATCGCGACGCCGCAGAGGGCGCGGGCCGAGGTGCGCACGCCCTCGCTCATCGGCGAGAACATGGTCTTGCAGCAGGGGCGGCGGGTGCGCCTGTGGGGGACGGCGTCGCCGGGCGAGCGCGTCACCGCCCGCCTGGCCGGCCGCGCCGCGCGGGCGACGGCCGACCGGCAGGGCCGCTGGCAACTCTTCCTCGGCCCGCTCAGGGCCGGCGGGCCGCACGTCCTGACCATCTCCGGCCGCAACAGGCTCACCTACGGGAACGTGCTCGTCGGCGAGGTCTGGGTCTGCTCGGGCCAGTCCAACATGGAGTGGCCGCTCTCGCGGGCCGAGGGCGGGAAGGAGGACGCGGCCGCCGACCCCCGACTCCGCTTCTTCACGGTCGAGAAGCGGACTGCGGCCGAACCGCTCGCAGACGTGCGCGGCCGCTGGGTCGTCGCCACGCCCGAAGAGGCCCTGCGCTTCTCGGCCGTCGCCTTCTACTTCGGCCGCGAGCTGCGCGGGCGGCTCCGCGTGCCCGTCGGCCTCATCCATTCGTCTTGGGGCGGCACGCCGGCGGAGTCCTGGACGAGCCGCGAGGCGCTCGCCTCAGACCCCTTGCTCCGGGCCATCCTCGACCGCTACGAGCAGGAGATGCGGAACCTGCCCGAGCTTCGGCGCGAGTACGACCGGAAACTCGCCGAGTGGGATAAACGGAATGAGAGAGTGATTCAGCGCGACGAGGGGAACCGCGGCGAGGCGCTGGGCTACGCAGACCCGGCCCACGACGCCTCGGCCTGGCCGCGGATGAACCTGCCGCAGCAGTGGGAGAACACCGGGCTGAACGTGGACGGCGCCGTCTGGTTCCGCAGGGAGACGGACGTGCCCGCGCGGCTCGCGGGCCGCGAGCTGACCCTGAGCCTCGGCGCGATTGACGACCACGACACGACCTACTTCAACGGCGAGCGCGTCGGCGCGACCGGCGGCGAGACGCCGAACGCGTACGCCGCGCCGCGCCGCTACACGGTGCCCGGCCGGCTCGTCCGCGCGGGCCGCAACGTCCTGGCCGTCCGCGTCTTCGACGCGCTCGGCGGCGGAGGCTTCACCGGGCCTCCGGCCGAGATGCGGCTCTCGGCCGGAGGCGGCGCGGACGCGCTCCCGCTCGACGGCGCCTGGGCCTACAAGCCCGAGATGGTCGTGCCCGCGCGCGAGGTAGACTACTCGAACCACCCCGGCCCGCGGCCCGGCCCCGAGAGCCACTACAACCCCTTCGTCCTCTACAACGCGATGCTCGCGCCGCTCACGCCCTACGCCATCCGCGGCGCCATCTGGTATCAGGGCGAGTCGAACGCCGGCCGCGCCTACCAGTACCGTACCCTCTTCCCGGCGATGATCCGCGACTGGCGCAGGGCCTGGGGCCGGGGCGACTTCCCTTTCTACTTCGTGCAGCTCGCCAACTGGCGCGCGCGCAGAGCCGAGCCGTCCGAGAGCGACTGGGCCGAGTTGCGCGAGGCGCAGTTGTTGACCTTGCGGAGCGTGCCGCACACGGGCATGGCCGTCGCCATTGACCTCGGCGAGGCCGACGACTTACACCCGCGCAACAAGCGCGACGTGGGCCTGCGCCTCGCGCGCTGGGCGCTCGCAGACACATACGGCCGAAAAGGGGTCGTGGCGTCGGGGCCGCTTTACGACTCGCACACGGTTGAGGGCGACCGGATACGCGTGCGCTTCAGACACGCCCGCGGCCTCAAGACTTCGGACGGCCGCGCGCCCGTGGGCTTCGCCGTCGCCGTCCCCGACCGCAAGTTCGTCTGGGCCGAGGCCCGCGTCGAAGGCGACACGGTGGTCGTCTGGAGCAGGCACGCGCCCCGCCCCGTCGCCGTCCGCTACGCCTGGGCCGACAACCCGGAAGTCAACCTCTACAACGCCGCGGGCCTCCCCGCCTCGCCCTTCCGCACCGACGACTGGCCGGGACTGACCGCGGGGAAGAAGTGAAAAGCAGTAGACAGTAGACAGTAGTCAGTAGACAGTAGAAGAGCCGCCGGAGGCGGCGGCCAGCATAAAGCCCGGCGTGGAGCGCAGCGGAACGCCGGGAGCCGACGCGAACATCGAGCAAGCCCGCGCGAGCGGGCGGCGGCGCGCCGCGCGGGTGCGGGTGAGAACGTGGCCGGGGCTGGCGCCCATTTACATGGGCTTCGTTCCCTCTGCGCACGTTAACCCGGCGTTCCGCCTCCGGCTCCACGCCGGGCTTTACGCTGGCGGCCGCCTCCGGCGGCGACAAACGCTTATCTGCCTTCTGCCTTCCGCCTTCGGCTTTTCTCAGCGCGCCTTGTCGAGCAACTCCGCTAGCGCTTCCGGGGCCGTGCGTTGCGGGTTGTGGTCGGCCTGCATGCGGAGGACGGCCCAGCCGCGGGCCTTCGCGCGCTCGGCGTGCGGGTCGAAGTCGTCCGTCTTGGCCCCGGCCTCGACCGTCAGGATGTAGGTGGCCGGCAGCCGCTTCGCCGCCTCGTTCTTGTAGGAGACCGGGTCGGTGAACGTCTTCAGAGGGTGCGGCACGTCCTTCGGCGGGGGCTGGTCGGGCTTGACCCAGGGCGGCACGAGGAGGCCGTCCTTCTCCATCGGCTTGACCCAGGCCGCGCGGGGGCCGATGGCGGCGAGGGTACTCTCGCCGTCGTTGGGCACAACCGCGTCGAGGTAGACGAGGCTGCGGATGCGCTCCGGCACGCGGTCGGCGACGCCCGTGATGACCACCCCGCCGTAGCTGTGGCCGACCAGCACCACATCGCGCAGGTCTTCGAAGAGCAGCACGTTGACCACGTCTTCGACGTGCGTCGAGAGGCCGACGTTCGGGCCGGCGAGGTGGCTGCGCTCGCCGAGGCCCGTCAGCGTCGGCCGGTAGACGTTGTGCCCGCGCGCCCTGAGCAGTTCCTCGACCCGTCGGAACGCCCACCCGCCGCCCCACGCGCCGTGGACGATCACGTAAGTGCGCGCCGCGGCCGGCTCCGCGCCCCGCGCGCGGCCGGCGGAAGGGAGCAGCAGTAGGACGAGCGCCAGCAACAGAGTCGTCCGCCGTGTGTACATGCGTTCTTCTCCTGAAATGTTCAGTAATGAATTTTTGATTTCTGCTAAGTCCTCGCCGAGCGCCGGCTGAGCAACTGGTCGGCGACGACCCCGACGAGGATCACCGCGCCCATCACGGCGAAGTTGAGCGAGCTGGGGATGCCGAGCAGGTTGACGAGGTTTTGCAGCACCTGGAGCAGGGCCGCGCCGATGATGATGCCGACCACCGAGCCTTCCCCGCCGCGCAAGCTACAGCCGCCGAGCACGGCCGCGGCGATGCCGTAGAGCTCGAAGAAGTTCCCGTGCGAGGAGGGCGAGACCGAGTTGGTGTAGAAGGCGAGGAGCACGCCCGAGACCCCCGCCATCAGCCCCGAGATGACGTAGGCCGAGGCGACGACCGTCTTCGCGTTGATCCCGGAGTAGCGCGCCGCCTCCTCGTTCCGGCCCACGGCGAAGAGGTAGCGGCCGTAGACCGAGCGGTGGAGCACGACCCACATCACGGCGGCGGTGACGATGAGCAGGAGGAACGGCATCGGCACGCCGAAGAGGCTCCCCGTGGCGAGCGCCGTCAGCCACTCGAAGCCGGCGCCCGTCCCGAAACCCTTCGTCTCGTCGTCGGCGACGAAGCGCGCCAGCCCCCGGTAGAAGAGCAGCCCGCAGAGCGTGACGATGAAGGGCTGGACTCTGAGGCGCGTGATCAAAAGCCCGTGCGCGAGGCCGAGGCCGACGGCGACGGCCATCACGGCGACGACCGCGAGCGCCCCCGGCCAGCCCCACTCCGTCAGGAAGATCGAGAGCAGCACGCCGAGGAGCGCGAACATCGAGCCGACCGAGAGGTCAATCCCGCCCGTGATGATGACGACGCCGATGCCGATGCTGAAGATGCCGTACATCCCTATGAGCCGGGCCATGTTCTGCAAGTTGGCCCCGCCCAGGAAGCGCGGGTTGATCGCCGCCACGACCACGCACAGGACGACGAGCAGGACGAACGTGCCGAGCTCTTTCCTCATCTCTGACCTCCGGCCTCAGCGGGCCGAGAACCTGTAGACGGTCGTCGAACGGTAGCGCCCGCCCCGGCGCAGCACGGTCGAGGGGAAGGCGGGCTTGTTCGGCGAGTCCGGGAAGTGCTGCGTCTCGAGGCAGAAGCCCGTGCGGCGCGGGTAAGGCTTGCCGCCCTTGCCGCGCTCGACCGCGAGGTAGTTGCCCGTGTAGAACTGCACGCCCGGCTCCGTCGTCCAGACCTCCATGCGGCGGCCCGTCGTCGGCTCGGAGACTTCGGCCGCACGCCTGAGGCGCCCCGCGCGCCCGCCGACGACGAAGTTGTGGTCGTAGCCGTTGCCGTACTTCAACTGCTCGTCGTCCTGATTGATGCGCGCGCCTATCGCCGTCGGGCGCGTGAAGTCGAAGGGCGTGCCCCGCACGGCGCGCAGCTCGCCCGTCGGTATCGAGGTCGCATCAGTCGGCGTGAAGCGCGAGGCGTAAATCCTCAGGCGGTGGTCGAGGATGTCGCCCGCGCCCTCGCCCGCGAGGTTGAAGTAGGAGTGCTGCGTGAGGTTGACGACCGTGTCCTTGTCGGTCGTCGCCGAGTAGTCAACGCGCAGCTCGTTCCGGTCGGTCAGCGTGTAGACGACGCGCGCCCGCAGGTTGCCGGGGAAGCCCGCCTCGCCGTCGCGGCTCAGGTAGGTGAGTTCGAGGGCCGCGCCGCCGCGCGTGCGCAAGGGCCGCGCCTCCCACAAGACCTTATCGAAGCCGCCCGGCCCGCCGTGCAGGTTGTGCGGGCCGTTGTTGGCCGCCAGCTTGTACTCGACGCCGTTCAGCGTGAAGCGGGCGCCCCCGATGCGGTTGGCGTAGCGGCCGATCACGGCGCCGATGTAGAAGTCCTGCGCGAGGTAGCCTTGCAAATCGTCGAAGCCGAGCACCACGTCCGCGAGACGCCCGCGGCGGTCGGGCACCTTCAGCGAGACGACCGTGGCGCCGTAGGTGATGACCCGCGCCTCGGCCCCGCCGCGGTTGGTCAGGGTGTAGAGCGACACGGCGCGCCCGTCCGGCATCTTGCCGAAGTCTTCCCTTCTTATGCCGCCTCGCGGCTGCGCGGCCGCGGCACCGACACACGCGAGCAGGCAGAGCGCCGCGGCCACCCACCTCGCCCCGTTTGCATTCATGCTCAATCGAGTTCGTCCCCCGTTCCGGAAGCGGGCCTTCAGGCGGCGGCCGGCGCGGCCTCGCCGCCGTGGCCGACGGCGAGGCGCATGACGGCCTCCTCGCTGAACTCGGCGCGCGTGAGCACGCCCGTCAGACGCCCCTCGTGCATGACGGCGACGCGGTCGCTGACGCCCAAGACCTCTTCCATGTCGCTCGAAATCATCATGATGGCGACGCCCTCGCGGGCCAGGCCCCGCATCAGGTCGTAAATCTCGGCCTTCGCCCCCACGTCTATGCCGCGCGTCGGCTCGTCGAAGATCAAGACCTTCGGCTCGCGCGAGAGCCACTTGGCGAGCACCACCTTCTGCTGGTTGCCGCCCGAGAGGTTCCCGGCGCGCGCCTCGACCGAGGGCGCCTTGACGTTCAGACGCTTGCAGACCTCCTGCGCGACCCGGCGCTCCGCGCCCGCCTGGACGAGGCCGGCCCGCGCGTAACGGCCGAGCGACGGCAGCGTCACGTTCTTGCGGATGACCTCCTCGACGATGAGGCCCGAGCGCCGGCGGTCTTCGGGGACGAGGTAGATGCCTCGGCGGATGGCGTCGCGCGGCGACTGAATCTTCAAAGTCTCGCCGTCGAGCGCGACCTCGCCGCCCGCCGGCGGGTCTACCCCGAAGACGGCCTGCGCCACCTCGGAGCGGCCCGCGCCGACGAGGCCCGCGAAGCCGAGGATTTCGCCCGCGCCGATCTCGAACGAGACGGCGTGCTGCGGGTAGCGGCGCGTGCGGAGGCCGCGCACGGCGAAGCGCGCCGGCCTGGCCGCGCCCTCCTCGCCGTGGGCGTAGAAGCTTTCGAGGTCGCGGCCGACCATCAGCTTCACCATCCGGTCGTGCGTGATCTCCTCGCGCTTGAGGCTGCCGGCGTTGCGGCCGTCGCGCAGGACGACGACGCGGTCGGCCAGTTCCTTGACCTCGCCCAGCCGGTGCGAGATGTAGATGATGCTCACGCCCTGCGACCTTAAATCCTTGATGACCGCCATCAGCCGCTCGGTCTCCGAGAGCGTGAGGCTCGAAGTCGGCTCGTCCATGATGAGGATGCGGGCCTGCTGCGAGAGCGCCTTGGCGATCTCGACCATCTGCTGCTGCGCGATGGAGAGGCGCGCGAGCGGCGTGCGGCTCGGCACGTCGAGCCCGAGCCGGCGGAGGTAGCTCTCGGCCTCCTCGTGCATCCGCTTCGTGTCCACGAGGTTGAGCCACCCGGCGCGGCGCGGCTCGCGGCCGAGGAAGACGTTGCTGCCCACGTCGAGGTTGTCGAGGACGTTCAGCTCCTGGTGGATGAAGCCGATGCGGAGGCGGATGGCGTCCGAGACCGAGTGGACGCGGACGGGCCGGCCCTCGACGAGAATCTCGCCCTCGTCCGGCTGGTAGACGCCGCCGAGGACCTTCATCAGCGTGGACTTGCCCGCGCCGTTCTCGCCGATGAGCGCGACGACCTCGCCGGGGTAGACTTCGAGGTCAACCCCGGCGAGCGCCACCACGCCGGGGAACCGCTTGCCGATCCCCTTCATTTGCAGAAGCGGAGAAGACATGAGCAAGTAGACAGTAGTCAGTAGACAGTAGACAGTAGGGAGCCGGTCGCTATTGTACCGTTAGCATGTCGTCGTCAGTCGTCGCGGCGCGGGGCGCTACTGGCTACTGACTACTGTCTACTGTCTACTGCTTTTTCAGCTTCTCCCGCGGAGTTGGTTGAGCTGGCGGGTGAACTCCTCGACCGTGTCCTTCCTGATGACCTTGGTGGGGACGAAAATCTGCTTGGAGGCCGGGATCGCCGAGCGGTCGCCGCCGACGACCTGCGCCATCATCTTGATCGCCTGGTAGCCGAACTCGTAGGGCTGCTGGACGACCGTCCCCTCGATGGCCCCCTCCTGGACGCCCTTCAGCGTGTCGTCCTCCTCGTCGAAGGCGATGATCTTGACCTGCCCGACCTTGCCCGCGTCGCGCACCGCGGAGAGTATGGCCGGCCCGTTGTAGGCCCAGAGGCCGACCATCGCCGCCACGTCCGGGTACTTGACGAGCGTGTCGGCGGCGTTCGACTTGGCGCGCACCCGCTCGGCGTCGTCCGTCCGGAGGTCTATGATCTGGACGTTCGACCCGGCCAGAGCCTCCTTCAGGCCCTCGAAGCGCTCGCGCGCGTTCTGCGCGTCGGCCTTGCCGACGAAGACCATGATCTTCCCGCCCTGCGGCAGAGTCTCCCTGACCAACTGGCCCGCCTGCTTGCCGGCCTCGCGGTTGTTGGTTCCGATGTAGCAGGCGCGCTGGCTCTCGGGCGCGTCCGAGTCCTGCGTGATGACGAGGATTTGCCGGGCGGCGTCGTTGATCATCTGCGTCTGGTTGGCGGGGTCTACGGGGCTGATCGCCATGCCGTCAATTCCCTTCGCCAGCAGGTCGTCAACGATGCGCTTCTGCTCGGCGGCCGAGCCCTCGCCCGGCATACGGAATTCGAGGTCTACGTTGCCCAGTTCCCCGACCGCCTTCTCCGTCCCCTTGCGCGCGATCGTCCAGTAGTCGGAGGCGTTGTTGGTCACGAAGGCGAGGCGGAGCCTCTTGCCGGCGGAACCCTGCTGCCCCCCCTGCTGCTGCGCACAGGCCGCGACGAGCGCCGCCGCGGCCAGGCAGATGAAGAGCTTGAGTGCGGGCCTGTTTTTCATCGGATGCGGGACCTCTAAGCTGTGATGGGACTTTCGCGGACTACTATACAAAAGTTCGCGGGAATGTAGAAACCCTTTTTGGCGGCCGGTGAGAGACTCGCGTGCGGGCCGGCCCTCGCCGGGCGCGGCGGCCGTTCAGGTCGTCAGGGGTGAGGCGAACTTGCCGGCGAGGACGAGGCTGAGGGCGCCGCGCAGCCGCGGCCGCTCGCCGAGGCTGGAGACGAAGATGCGCGGCGCGGGCAGGCCGCGGCAGAGGCTGTTGCTGGCAACCGCCCGCCTCAACTCTTCTTCGATCAGCGCCCACGCGCGGGCGATCCTCCCGCCGAGGATCACGGCCTCCGGGCTGAGGCCCTTAATCAGGTTGGCGACGCCGAGGCCGAGGTAGCGCGCCGTCTCCGTGAGCGCGGCGCGCGCCGCCTCCTCGCCGCCGAGGGCGCGGTCTATCAACTGGTCGAAGCCGAAGCGGGGCGGGGCGTGCCCGTCGCCCGCCGCCCGGTAGCGCGCCAGCGCCGCGCGCTCCGAGGCGAACGCCTCCCAGCACTCGCGGCTCCCCGTGGCGCACGCCACCGGCGCGCCCTGCCCGATGGTCATGTGGCCGAACTCGCCGGCCGCGCCCATCTCGCCGCGGTAGACCTGCCCGTCGAAGACGACGCCCGTTCCGAGGCCCGACTCGACGAGCACCATGATGAAGTCGCGCACCTCGCGCACCTCGGGCCGCCCGAACCAGAGCTCGGCCAGCGCCACGGCGTTGGCGTCGTTGTCCACGGCCACGGGCAGGCCCGTCGCCTCGCCGACGGCGCGCCCGACGGCCCAGTCGCGCCACTTGAAGCGCGGGATGAAGAGCGCCGTGCCGGTCTCGAAGTCCACGAGGCCGGGGAGGCTCACCCCGACGCCCTCGACCGTCTCCCGATCTTTTTTGACCAGCCTGGTGACGTGGCGGATCATCCGTTCGAGCGTCTCTTCGGCGTCCGGGTCGGTCTCGAACTCGACCTGTTCGAGCACCCGGCCGGCGAGGTCGCTGGTCGCCACGACCGTCCGCTTCGTGCCCACGTCCACGCCGACGGCGACAGGGCCGGAGGCCCGCAGCCGCAGAAGGAGCGGGGGCCGCCCGCCCGTCGACTCGCCGTCTATCTCCTCGACCAGCCCCTCGGCCTTCAGCTCCTCGACGATGAGCGAGATGGTCGAGCGCTGCAAGGCGGTCTCGTGCGCGATCTCGGCGCGCGAGATGGGCGAGCGCTCGCGGACGTAGTTGAGCACGATCTGGCGGTTGATGGTGCGGATCGTGTCGGCGCGCGCGACGCTGGCCTTCTTGAGGTTGATTCGCTTCACAGCTCGGCTCCGGGGCGCTCATTCGACGCCGAGCAGGATGTCCATCGTGAGCTGGTCGAGCCGCTCGTAGTTCAGCCCCGCGCGGGCGAGTTCGGCGCGGTCGAAGTTCTCCGCGAAGAGTTGCCGGGCCTTCCCCTCCTCGAACTCGCCGAAGGCCGCGCCGTTGCCGTCGAGCGCCGCGATCTCCGCGAGCAGAGACTTGACCTCGGGGTGCGAGTTCCAGCGCGCGGCCTTCTCCTTGAGGATGAGGTACGTCCTCATGCTCCCGCGGGCGAACTCCTTGACGCCCTCGTAGTCTTCAGTCCGGTAGGCGTGCGAGTCGAAGTGGCGCGGGCCGTCGTAGCCGACGTCTTCGAGGAACTTCACCAGCCAGAAGGCCGCCTTCGGGTTGGCCGAGCCGAAGCGCAAGTCCTGGTCGTAGCGGCCGGGCACCTGGTCGTTGAGGTCTATGTGAAAGAGCTTGCCGGCCTCCCAGGCCTGCGCGACGGCGTGCGTCATGTTCAGCCCCGGCATGTGCTCGTGCGCGACCTCCGGGTTGACGCCGACCAGCTCCGGGTGGTCGAGCGTCGTGATGAAATGGAGGTAGGCCCCGGTCGTCGGCATGTAGATGTCCGCGCGCGGCTCGTTCGGCTTGGCTTCGAGCGCGAAGCGGTAGCCGTAGCCTCGGGAGAGCGAATACTCGCAGAGGTAGTTGAGGGCCTCGCGCAGCCGCTTGATGGCCTCGTCGGGGCGGCGGCAGCCGTCGGTCTCCGCGCCCTCGCGCCCGCCCCACAGGACGAAGATTTTCGCGCCCAGCTCCGCGCCCAGGTCCATCGCGGCGCAGGTCTTCTGGACGGCGTAGGCGCGCACGCGCGAGTCGTTGGCGGTGAAGGCCCCGTCGCGGAAGACCGCCTCGTAGAAGAGGTTGACGGTCGCCATCGGGACGACGACGCCGGTCTCCTCGCAGACCTGCCGGAACTCGCGCACGATGCGGTCGCGCTCCTGCGGCGAGGCGTCTATCGGCACGAGGTCGTTGTCGTGGAAGTTGACGCCCCAGGCGCCGACCTCGGCGAGCATCCGCACGGCATCCGTGGGCGGGAGCGTCGGGCGGACGGCGTCGCCGAACGGGTCGCGGCCGCGGTTGCCGACCGTCCACAGCCCGAAGGTGAACTTGTGCTCCGGCTTCGGCGTGTACTTGTCTTCTGCCATCGTCTTAATCTCCCTTCCTGCTCGTAGTCCTCAGCCCGCGCCCGGCGCCTGCGCCTCGGCGACGCGTCGCAGCGCCGGATAGATTGCCTGAAAGATTTTATAACGCTCGTCCATAACGCGCCTGCCCTCGGGGTCGGGCCGCGCCCTCTCGCGCACGCGCACCGCGGCGG
>DASZKF010000462.1:0-2343 GCA_035947355.1 Pyrinomonadaceae bacterium
CAGATAGAACACTCGACGTGTCTTGACTGCCTTCTGCCTTCTGCTTTCTGCCTTCTGACTTTTGCTATATCATACGCGCCATGGATTTCCTACAAGCTACCTGGGAGGGTTACCCGGTCTGGGCCTGGGCGGGGTTTGCCGTCTTCATCCTCTTCATGCTAGCGCTCGACCTCGGCGTGCTGAACCGCAACGCGCACGCCGTCACGTACCGCGAGGCGGCGACGTGGAGCGCCGTCTGGGTCTCGCTGGCGATGGTCTTCGCCGGCCTCGTCTTCTGGCGCTCGGGGCGCCTCACCGGCGTCGAGTTCCTCACCGGCTACATCATCGAGCTCTCGCTCTCGGTGGATAACCTCTTCGTCTTCCTGCTCATCTTCGGCTACTTCAAGGTGCCGGCGAAGTACCAGCACCGGGTGCTCTTCTGGGGCGTGATGGGCGCGCTCATCATGCGCATGACGATGATCGCGCTCGGCGCGGCCCTCATCGAGCGGTTCCACTGGATCATCTACGTCTTCGGCGTCTTCCTCGTCTACACCGGCATCCGGATGATGCGGCAGGGCGAGACCGAGGTGCACCCGGAGGAGAACCCCATCGTCCGCTTCGTCTCGCGCCTCATCCCGATGACGCGCCACTACGACGGCGAGAAGTTCTTCACCGAGGTCAACGGCAAGCGGATGGGGACGCTGATGCTGCTCGTCCTCATCACGGTCGAGGTCACCGACCTCGTCTTCGCGGTGGACTCGATACCGGCCATCTTCGGCATCACGACCAACACCTTCATCGTCTACACCTCGAACGTCTTCGCCATCCTCGGGCTGCGCTCGCTCTACTTCCTCCTGGCCGGGGTCGTCGAGAAGTTCCACTACCTCAAGATCGGCCTCTCCATCGTGCTCGCCTTCGTCGGCGTCAAGATGCTGACCGAGGGCTTCGTCGAGGAGCAGTTCCACCTCGGCAAGGAGAACATCATCATGATCTCGCTCGGGGTGGTCGGGGCCGTGCTCCTCGGCTCGGTCCTGGCCTCGGTCATCTGGCCGAAGGAGGCCGAGACGCACGTCGAGGTCGAGCTGCCGCCCGGCTTCGGCTCGCCCTTCGACGACGACCAGGGCCGCCTCGGCGGCGACGAGCAGGGCTTACCCGAAAGGCGGTAAGTAAGGCACAAGGCAAAAGGCAAAGGGCAAAAATGGAAGGACGAGGGCCACGCCGGCTTTTGTCTTCCACTTTTGCCTTTTGCCTTTTGAAGTTTGCCTTTCGCCTTCCATTTTGCCTCTTGCCTTTTCCCTTTCGCGTTTGTTAACTTGCTTATGCGGCAGACGCCCGGCGGGCGCTGCCTGACGGGACGGGCCGAACGCCCCTTCCCGCCCCGCGCTCCCGCGTCCCACGCGTGCCACCCGCGGACGCCGGCTCCCCGACCTCCCAAGCTCTCGCGCCCCGCGGGCTGCGGCCCGCAAAAGCCCTGCGAATTTGATGATGCTCACGAAAGTCAGCCGCTTCGACACGGATTGGTGGGTCGTCCAGAAGCGGCTCATCTACATCGCCGCCTTCCTCGTCGCCGCCTCGCTTCTGGCCGGCGGCGCGGCCCTCTACCTGTGGGTCTACGGCAACCCCTTCAAGGGCGCGCCCGTGGCGGCGGGCGAGCCGGCCGGCGCGCGCTTCGTCTCGCTCGAAGGCGGCGTCCGGGTCGTGCGCTCCGACACGCGCGAGGTGCTCGCGGCCCGCGCCGACACGCGGCTCCTGCCCGGCGACATCGTCCAGACCGAGGGCGACGGCCGCGCCCGCATCACGCTCGCCGACGGCTCGACGCTCTTCGTCAAGCCGGACAGCGTCGTGACCATCGCCGAGAACACCGGCGGCGAGGACGGCCAGCGGACGAAGGTGCGCGTCGCGGTCGAGAGCGGCCAGGTCAACGTCCGCACCGAGCAGCAGCCCGAGGGCGCGAGCAACATCGTCCGCACGCAGCTGACCGAGAGCCGGCTGGCCTCGGAGACCGACGCCAGCTTCCACGTCCGCGAGGACAAGTCGGAGGCCATCCGCGTGGCGGCCGGCGCCGTCGAGACGAGCACGCGCGCCGGCGACGTGACGACGCTGCGCCACGGCGAGTACGCGGCCGTCACCCCGCAGGGCAGCATCACGCAGAAGGAGCGGCTGCTCGCCGCGCCCGCGCCCGTCGCCCCGCGCAACATGGAGCGCGTCGCGGCCCGCGGCGGCAACTCCACCAGCGTCACGCTGCGCTGGCAGAAGCCGGCGTCGGGCAGCTTCGCGCACTACCGCGTCGAGGTCGCCACCTCGCCCTTCTTCGTCCCCGCCGGCAAGCTCATCGAGCGCGACCAGCTCCACGCCGTCGAGTTC
>DASZKF010000463.1:0-4087 GCA_035947355.1 Pyrinomonadaceae bacterium
AGGGCGTCGGCGCTCGCGTAAAGCTCGACGCCCAACCACACGGTCGGGCTTCTGAACAGCTCTTCTAACCAAGTTGACGCTCGCGCGGGGCGGACATTACAATTCGCGGGTCTTGCGAATCCGCTGACAGGGAATCACGCCGCAGATGCCGACCCGACCCACGCCGCTCGCCCGCGCCGCCTGCGCGCTCGCGCTCTTGCTCGGCTGCGCCGCGTTCGCGCGCGCGCAGCAGCGGCCGCTCCTGACCGAGGACGTGGACATCATCGAGCCGGGCTCGCTCCGCGTCGAGGCCGGCATAGACTTCCTCCAGGACGCGAAGTTCCCGGCCTCGGGGCTGACCGGCGACCTGACGCGCATCGGCGTCATCGGCGTCAGCGTCGGCCTCGCGCCCAACGTCGAGTTCCAGGTCGAGGGGGTGGCGCAGAATTTTCTCAGCATCAACACGGTCGCGCCGAACCCGGCCGTCCGGCCCGACCTCGTGCCCGGAACCAACTCGACGAACGACACGGGCGACTTCCGCCTCTCGACCAAGATCAAGATCCGCCGCGAGACGCGCAGCGCCCCAGCCGTCGGCTTCCAGTTCGGGGTGGATTTGCCGAACTCGAACGAGACGCGCGGCATCGGCCTGAACCAGACGAACGCCTTCGGCCTCATCCTCCTCGGCAAGAAGTTCGGCCGCGACGGCCGCCTCAACACCTTCGGCAACCTCGGCGTCGGCATCCTCACCGCGCCGACCCAACAGTTCACGCAGAACGACGTGCTGCTCTACGGGCTGGCCGGCATCTTCCGCATCAACCGCCAGGTCAACCTCGCCGCCGAGGTCAACGGGCGGGCCAACACCCGGCGGGGCCGCGCCCCGCTCGGAACCGAGCCGCTCTCGGAGTTCCGCCTCGGCGTCCAGGTCAAGGCCGCCGGCCTGCGCTTCGACGCCGCCGGCATCAAGGGCCTCACCGAGTTCAGCCCTCGCTCCGGCGTCACCTTCGGCGTCACCTACGACACCCCGACCGTCTTCGCTCCCGCGAAATAACGGGTTCAAAGTTCCAAGTTCCAAGTTCCAAGTTCCAAGTTGAGAGCCGCGGCCCGGCTTTGAACTTTGAACTTGGAACTTTAAACTTGGAACTCTATGTTCGACTGGCTGGCCGAAGTCGCCAAGTGGCTGCACGATTTCATCGTCGCCGTCCCGATCTACGTCGCCGGGCCGGCGATGGTGGTGATCGGGGCGCTCGACTCGTCGCTGCTCTCTCTGCCGGAGATTAACGACTACCTCGTGGTCGCGCGCTGCCACAGCGACCCGAAGGCCGTGTACTACTTCCCGCTCTTCGCCGCGGCCGGCTCCGTCATCGGCTGCAGCGTCCTCTACACGATCATGCGGCGCGGCGGCCAGGCCGTAATGCGGCGGCGCTTCAGCCCGGCCTCCATCGCTAAGGTCGAGGCCGCCTACGCGCGCTTCGGGTTCCTCGCGCTCGCCGTCCCGGCGCTGCTGCCGCCGCCGATGCCGTTCAAGATTTTCGTCGCCACGGCCGGCGCGCTCGAATACCCGCGCTGGCGCTTCATGCTGACGATCATGCTGGCGCGCAGCCTCCGCTACTACGTCGAGGGCGCGCTGGCCGTCCGTTACGGCGAGCGGGTCGTTGACTTCATACGCCATAACGGGCTGATGATTCTGAGCGTCGCCGCCGGCCTCGTCCTCGTCGGCGTCGTGGTCTACATCGCCGCCAAGCACATCAAGACGCCGAAGCGCAGCGTGCTCGAAGAGGTGACGGAGACGCCGGAAGGGCGCGGGCGGTCTTCGGAAGGGGCGGACTGAACGGGGTGAGGTGGCTGCTGCGTAAAATCACGAACGGGCTCGAGGCGGTCAAGGACTACCTCGTCGCCTTCGGCCCCCTGGGGCTGTTCGCCATCGCGCTGCTGGATTCGGCGCTCGTCCCGCTGCCGGGCGGCCCCGACGCGGTGATGCTGATCCTCTCGGCGCAGGCCGGCAGCTACCCCCTGATGGCGCTCTACGCGCTGACGGCGACCGTCGGGTCGGTCATCGGCTGCGTCATCCTGTACTACATCTCCCGGAGGGCCGGGCGGCGGGCGCTGGAGAAGTTCCCGCCGTCGAAGCGGGCGAGGGTCAAAGCCTGGGTTGACCGCTACGACGTGCTCTCGGTGCTGGTGGCGTCGGTGCTGCCGCCGCCGTTCCCCTTCAAGCTGTTCGTCGTCACGGCCGGGGTCTTCCGCCTGAGCGTCGCGCGCTTCGCCGCGGCCGTCGCCGCCGGCCGCGCCTTCCGCTTCCTCCTCGAAGGCTTCCTCGCCGTCAGATACGGAGAGGAGGCGAAAGACCTCCTGGCGAAGAACTACCCGGCCGTCGGCCTCGGCGTGGCGGCAGTCATCGTCGCGGTCTTCGTGCTGAGAGGGCTTCTAAAGAAGCGAAAAAGCAGGGAACCGCAGGCGGAATTGTAGGGGCAAGGGCTTGTCCCTGCCCGCGCGAGTTTCATGTGATTCGATTGTAAGTGGCGATGAGTCAACGCGGGCAGGGACAAGCCCTTGCCCCTACAGGATAGAGAGCGTCGCGCGTCAATTCGCAAATTGCTTCAAACGCCGGCAGCGGTGGCATGCTTCTTAAACAGCCTGGCCCCGGCCACGTCGCGGACGCCGTTTTGGCGGAGCAGTTCGAGGAGGACGAGGAAGACTTCGGCGGTGGCGCGGGCGTCGTCGCCGGCGCGGTGGCGGACGCGGTGCGGGACTTCGAAGTGCTCGGCCAGCGCCGTCAGCCGGAAGCTCTTGAGGTCGGGCAGCACCCGGCGCGCCAGAGAGACCGTGCAGAGGTACGCGTTCGGCATCCTCCGGCCGGGGAAGACGAGCGAGAGTTCGTGGTTGATGAAGCGCACGTCGAAGACGGCGTTGTGCGCGACGAGGATGGCCGTGTCGGCGAAGCGCAGCCAGTCGGCGGCGACGGCGTCGAAGGTCGGCGCGCCCGAGACCATCCGGTCGGTGATGCCCGTGAGGGCGGCGATGAAGGGCGGGATCGGGACGAGGGGGTTGACGAGCGTCTGAAACTCGGCGACGATGCGGCCCCGCGCGACGCGGTACGCGCCCAACTCCATGATCCGCGCGCCGGGCGTCTTCGGCCCCGTCGTCTCCACGTCGAAGACGACGAAGTCGGCCTCCGCGAGCGCGCGGCAGTCGTCGTCCTCGCAGAGCACCGAGACCTCGTGCGCCGCCTCGTCCACGCCTAAGCGCCAGTCGTCGCGCAGCAGCTCGGAGACGAGCGTGGTGGCGAGGGCGGGTTCGAGGGCGGGGAGCTGGAGGACGGCCTCGGCGACCTCCGGGGTCGAGGCCCGGCCCCCGTTCGAGCGCAGCAGTTGAATCGTTTCCTGCACGAGCGCCGAGTCGGGGACGAGGTTGCGGAAGGTCTGCATCGCGGCGCATTGTAGCACGCACTTGCGGGAAGGGAGGTAGGTTAATGGACGGCAGCGAGGTCATCGAGAGGTTCCGGCGGACGGGCGCGCTCCTGGAAGGCCACTTCGTTCTGACGAGCGGCCTGCACAGCACGCACTACCTGCAATGCGCGCTCGTGCTCCAGCACCCGGCCGAGGCCGAGGCCCTCGGCCGGGCTATCGCCGCGCGCTTCGCCGAGGAGCGCGTCGAGACCGTGGCGGCCCCGGCCATCGGCGGCATCGTCATCGGCTGGGAGGTGGCGCGCTCGCTCGGGGCGCGCTCGATTTGGACGGAGCGCGAGGCCGGTCGCATGACCCTGCGCCGCGGCTTCACGGTGAGGCCCGGCGAGCGGGTGCTCGTCGCCGAGGACGTGGTCACGACGGGCGGCTCGACGCGCGAGACCGTCGAAGCCCTGCGCGAGGCCGGCGCGCTCGTCGTCGGCGCGGCCTCCGTCATAGACCGCTCGGGCGGCCGCGCCGAAGTCGGCGTCCCCCGCCACGCCCTCGCCACGCTCGACGTGCCCACACACTCCCCCTCGGCCTGCCCCCTCTGCGCCGAAGGCGTCCCGGCGGTCAAACCCGGAAGCCGGAAACAATAGTTTCGAGTTTCGAGTATCGGGTTTCGAGTTTGTGCCGCGTGAGTTGAAAGGCGCAATCCACGTCGC
>DASZKF010000464.1:0-2207 GCA_035947355.1 Pyrinomonadaceae bacterium
GTTCGGTAATTTTTCCGAACCGGCCGGGGCCTCTGGCATCTAATCCTACAGACGGGCGCGGGGCGGGGCAGGTAAAGCCATTTTGCGCTTGACTTCGCGGCGGATTGCGACTTAGACTGGCCGCGTTGCTGGCCCAATCAAATAGTTTTACAAACGCGCCCGTCTCGCAGGGGATGTGAGACGGACGTTTATGAGCGTTTGTGTTCGGCCCCGGCCGGCGGGTCTGTGTCATTCCCTGTGGCAAGCGTAGGACCTTGACAAGCGGCGCGTTCGCGGGCGCTCGTTCGACGCTTCGGCCGCCCCCAGTTTCCCCAAGGCACAAGTTAATCGTCGGCCGTAGGTTTGTGGTTAAAAACGAGGGAAATCACAACCCTTTCTCTGAGACTTCGTGTTTGAATCAAGCTCGCAACCCCTGATCCACCCGGCACCGGAAGAGGGAGGTTAGAGAAGATGTTCGATTCGCTGGTTGAGTCCGGCTCGCACAAGGACGATCTGGCGCGGAAGGGCTCGTTCTTCCTGGGCACCTTCGTCATCTACGCCATCGTGCTGCTGGCCGTCGCCGTCGGGAGCGTCATCTGGTACAACGACTCGATACCCGACCCGAGCCTGGAGCTGCTCACGCTGGTCGCGCCCGTCCCGATGCAGCAGCAGGAGGAGCCCAAGCCGCAGAACGAGCCGAAGCCCGCCGCCAAGCAGGAGCCGACCGTCGCGATGCGCCAGGAGATCTCCGTCATCGCCCCGGTCGTCAAGACGGGCGAGGTGGCGAAGGAGACGACCAAGGAAGTGCAGCGCGCCAAGTCGGTCGGCGTCGTCCTCGGTAACAGGGACGTCGGCAGCTCGGCCGACATCACGGCGACCGCGCCCGTAGGCGTCGTCGGCGGCAGCGGCAGCGGCGGCGGGCCGCCGGCCGCGCCCGTCGTCGCCGACGTGGGCGCGCCGCCTCCGCCTCCGCCGCCGAAGCCCTCGCCGCCCAAGCGCACGGCCCCGGTCTCGGGCGGCGTCCTGAACGGCAAGGTCATCAGCCGCGTGACGCCGCAGTACCCGCCGATCGCGAAGGCGGCGCGCGCCTCCGGCACGGTCGTCGTCCAGATCACGGTCGACGAGTCGGGGCGCGTCATCTCGGCCTCGGCCGTCAGCGGCCACCCGCTCTTGCAGCAGGCGGCGGCCAGCGCGGTGCGGCAGTGGAGGTTCTCGCCGACCCTGCTCTCGGGGCAGCCCGTCAAGGTCACCGGCACCGTCACCGTTAACTTCACGCTCCAGTAATCCAGGGCGCGCGGCGCGGGCCCGCCTCCGAGGCGGGCCTCGCCGGCCCAGGGCGGCGGCCGAGGGCTTGGCCGCCCGCGCCCGCTTCGGGCGCTCTCGCGGCAGCAACGAAAAATCTTTGGAGGACCTTTCACCGTGACCATTCTCATGAGCATACTCGGAAGCAAGGCCCTGGGCCTTTTCGTCTTCCTCTTCCAGGAGGGCACGAAGGAAGGCGGCGAACTGGCCGAGGCGTTCACCATCACGGAGATGGTGAAGAATCTGGGGTGGGTGGCGCTCTCCGTCATCATCATCCTGCTGATCATGTCCATGTACTCGATCGCGATCATGGTCGAGCGCTACCTGACCTACTCGGCGGCCAAGAAGCAGTCGCGCGAGTTCGCGCCGCGCGTCGCCCAGGCCCTGAAGAACGACCGCATCGAGGAGGCCATCAACATCAGCGACAAGCACAAGAAGTCGCACCTCGCGATGGTCGTCAACGCCGGCCTCCAGGAGTTCCGCGCCCACGGCCAGTCGTCCGACATCTCGGGCGACGAGATCGAGGCCAGCAAGCGGGCGCTGCAGCGCGCCATCGCCATCAAGTCGGCCGAGTTCAAGCGCGGCCTCTCCGGCCTCGCGACCATCGGCTCGACGGCGCCCTTCGTCGGACTGTTCGGGACGGTGTTCGGCATCATCAACGCCTTCACCGGCATGAAGTCGGCCGAGTCGGCCGGTATCGGCGCGGTCGCCGGCGGCATCGCCGAGGCGCTCCTGACGACCGCGCTCGGGCTGGCCGTGGCCGTGCCCGCCGTGTGGCTCTTCAACTACTTCACGGGCAAGGTCGACGGCTTCATCGTCGAGATGGACAACTCGGCCTCGGAGCTGATCGACTACTTCCTGAAGAACCGGACGCGGCAGCTCAGAAGCTAAGCGCCGCGCGCGCCACACGCCCGGCCGCCGGCCCC
>DASZKF010000465.1:0-7575 GCA_035947355.1 Pyrinomonadaceae bacterium
GATTCACGATTTACGGTTCACGGTTCACGGCTCTTATGCTTGTCGGCCTCGACGCCATCCCGCTCACCGAGCCGCGCACGGGCGTCGGCCACTACACGTTCGAGCTGGCGCGCGCGCTGGCCCGCGCCGCGCCGGGGGAAGAGTTCGAGCTCGCCTACCCTTCGGCCTACCCGGAAATAGAGTTCGGCGAGGGGGAGCGTTCGTCCTGGCCGACGAACCTGCGCGTGGCGCGCGTGCGCGTCGGGGCGCTCGGCCGGCGCTGGTTCGCGGCCGGGCTGCCGCGTTACGCGGCGCGCCGCCGCCTAGGGCTGTTTCACGGGACGAACTTCGAGGTGCCTTTGTGGGGGCGGGCCGCGCGGGTGCTGACGATCCACGACCTGTCGCTCCTCGCGCTTCCGGGCGCGCACGAGCGGCGGCGGGTGCGGCGGGCGCGGCGGCGGCTCCCGCTGATGGCGCGCGCGGCCGACGCCGTCATCACGCCGACCGAGTTCGTGCGCCGCGAGGCGTGCGGGCTGTTGGGCCTCGCGCCCGCAAAGGTCTTCGCCGTGCACGAGGCCGCGCGCGCTCTCTTCCGCCCGCTCGCCTTCCCGGAGACCGAGGAGGCGCGGCGGCGGCTCGGCGCGGGCGCGGAGTTCCTGCTCGCCGTCGGCACCATCGAGCCGCGCAAGAACCTCTCGCTCCTCGTCGAAGCGTTCGAGGAGGTCCTGCGCGCGCGGCCCGGCAGCGGGCTGCGGCTCGCCGTCGCGGGCCGGCGCGGCTGGCTCGACGACGCGCTCATGGCACGCCTCGCCTCTTCGCCCGCGCGCGACCGCCTCGTCCTCACGGGCTACGTCGCGGACGAAGACCTGCGCGCGCTCTACTCCTCGTGCCGCGCCTTCGTCTACCCGTCGGTCTACGAGGGCTTCGGGCTGCCGCCCCTGGAAGCGATGAGCTGCGGCGCGCCGGTCCTGGCCGGGCGCTCGGGCGCGGTCGCGGAGGTCGCGGGCGGCGCGGCCCGCCTCTTCGACCCCGCCAGCAAAGAAGAACTCACGCGCGCCCTCCTCGAACTGCTCGAAGACGAGGCGGCCCGCCAACGCCTCCGCGAAGCCGGCCTCCGCCGCGCCTCCGAGTTCTCCTGGGAGCGCACCGCCCGCCTCACGCTTGAGGTCTACGCCGAGGCGCGCGACAGGAAGAGTAGACAGTAGACAGTAGACAGTAGAAGAACTTTAGTATTGAGTCTCAGCGTGTCGGCGTCAGTGTCCGTAGCGCGGAGCCTACTGTCTACTGTCTACTGTCTACTCCTTCATTCCACCCGCACGGGCAGGCGCAGCGTCGGCGAGCCTTTGTTGCCGAACCAGGTGACGCCCTCCTGGAGCATGTCGAGTTCGAGCAGGTAGTGGCCGGGCGCGTTCGGCGCGTTGACGTGGAGCGTGAGTTCGACCTCCTCGCCGGGGGCGGTGTCGCGCGGCAGTTGGGTGCGGCCGTCGTCGTTGACGAGGGTGCGGCCCGCGGGGTCGAGCCAGTGGTTGCCGAGGCTCAACTGGTACGGCTCGCCGTCGCGCTCGCGCGCGCGCCAGAGGGCCGCGCCTTCGTTGCGGACGACGGCGCGCAGCTCGGCCGGCCGGCCGGCCCGCAAAACGGGCGGCGGCCCCGCGAGCCGAACCGAGGCGCGGAAGCCCGCTTCGGGGAGCGGCCGCAGCTCGGGCCGCGGCGGCCCCTCGGCGACGTAGACCGTGTAAGGCTCGACCTCCGAGATGACGCGGCAGCGCGGGCACGTGGACTCGGTGGTGATGACGACCTCGCCGGCGGGCGCGGTCGCCGCCGGCCCAAGCCGCACGAACCTTTCGAGCGGGATGCCTCCGATGGTCGCGTACCAGTAAGCCTGTATGTAGCCGGGCACGGAGCGCGTGTCGGCGAGGTAGACGGGGCGGGGGCCGGCGGCGGCGAGCGCCGCGCGGAGAACCTTCGAAGGGTAGTCGGCGTCGAACTCGTGCATCCGCTGCGGCGTGCGGCCGCGCGCGCGGAAGTGCCACTGGAAGGCCGCGCCCTGCGCGAGCGTGAAGACGACGGCCGCGACGAGCAACGCGCGGCGCCTGCGGTCACGCCCCGCGCCTTCGGCGAGGTACGCGAACGCCGGGATTGTGAGTGCGACGACGAAGACGGGGAGCGCGGCGAGGCGCAGCACGTGGAAGTACTCCTTCGTGAGCGAGGCCGGTACGACCGAGGCGGCCGTCGCGTAGAGGACGAAGACCCACCAAGGGTCTCGCCGGCCGCGCCGCAGCACGAGCCACGCCCCGGCCGCGGCCAGCGCGAAGGTCGGGAGGAGAACCTGGCCCATCCCGCGGACGCTGACGATCTGGTTCTTGGGGTCGCCCGTGACCAGCATCCACCACAGGTTAAAGTTGCCGAAGTAGTGCGCGGCGAAGCCCCACGCGACCTCCGCCCAGGTGCTCTCGGGCTTGATGTAGGTGATGAGCTCGAAGCGTCGGGTGAGCGCGCCCGGATTCCGGAGGTGGAAGACGGCGAGCGGCGCGAGCGCGAGCGCGTAGAGCAGCCACGCCCGCGCGACCGAGGCCAGCCCCGCGCGCCGCGCGAAGATGAGGAGGCCGAGCGCGAGGAGCGGCGCGAAGAGACGGCCCGTCGAGTAGGCGTACGTTACGAGCGCGAGCGCGACGGCGACGAGCGCGGCGTCGGCCCAAGACCAGCGCCCGCGCGACCAGGCGCGCCGCACCGCGAGCAGCGCGAGCGTGACCGCCAGGGGGTAGAGCGCGACCTCCAGCGCCACGCGGCTCAGCTCGAAGAGCCACGGCGTGAGCAGCGCCGAGAGCGCGACCGACACGCCCACGTCCCTCCTCCCCGAGACGCGCGCCCCCAGCAGCCCTAGAGCGAGCGCCGCCGCCACGCCGAGCGCCGCGCTCAGCAGCCGCGCCGCCGCGATGGACGGCCCAGTCACCTTGAAGACCGCGGCCAGCAGGTAGACGTAGACAGGGTTCTTGTACTCGTGGAAGGCGCGGAAGAAGAGCGGCAGAAACTCCCCGTGCTCGTCCCGGCCCGTCCCGGCGACGAGGTAGGCGTTGTAGGCGATGGAGGATTCGTCTATGAAAAAGCCGGGAGGGTTGTCGGGCACGCCCGCCGCGTAGAGCGCCGCGCCGGCCGCGACCAGGACGGCGAGCGCCACCGCCGCGCCGCGCCGCGAGAGGTCCTGGCCGTCAAAGAGTGGGGGCATAAAGCAGTAGTCAGTAGACAGTAGTCAGTAGACAGTAGAAAAACCTGTGCCGTCGAGCCGTCGGGGTGCTGGCGTCAGCGTCAGTAATGCGGGGCCTACTGACTACTGGCTACTGTCTACTTCTTTGAAGAGGTAGATCGAGCCGCCGAAGACGGCCTCGGGCGTGCGGCGGCGGTAGGCGTCGAAGGTGTTGGTGCGCTCCTCGTCGGTCGGCCAGCGCCCGCCCGAGGGGCGCGCGGGCACGGTCGAGCCGTTGAGGAAGCTGGCCCCGACGGCCGTGTAACGCGTCGGCGGCAGCTCCTCGGCCGGGCGCGCCAGCAGGTCGAGCACCTCGACGCCGTAGTGGCGCGGCGTCAGGTAGCCGGCGAGGAACGCCCCTCGCACCCGCGTCTCGCCGCGCGCGCGCAGGTAGAGCGAAAGCTGGCGCACGTCGTCGCCCCACTCGACGTTCGAGTCGGACAGGTACCACCAGTGCGGCCGCGCCGACGCCAGCTGGTTGAAGTAGGTCATCTGATCGGGGAACGCCCGCGCCGCCTCGAAGCCGGCCCACCCGAGCAGCAGCGCGGCGAGGGCCGCGGCCGCAACCTTGTGGCGGCCGAGTCTCACGAGCAGGCGGTCGAGCAGCGCGCCGCACAGAATGAAGAGGGAGGGGAACGCCGGCAGGTAGTAGCGGACGCCGATGTTGATCCGGCTCATCAGAACGAAGGCTGTGTAGACGGCGAAGGGGATGAGCACGAAGAGGAATCTTTTGTCTCGCCGGCGGACGAGCGCGCGCGCGGCCCACGCGAGCGAGGCCACAGAGAGCAGCAGGAACGGCAGCGGCACTTTCAGGGCGAAGGCGACGGGGAAGTAGTACCACCAGCCGGTCGCGCTCTGCATGCCGAGGAGCGAGGCCGGGTGGCCCTCGCCGTTGTGCCAGAGTTGCCAGAAGACGCCGAGCACCATCTCGGTCGGCAGGAGGTAAGAGAGCGCCCGGATCGCCGCCCACACGGCCGCGGCGCTCGCCGGGAAAGACTCCGCGACCCAGCGCGCGTCGCGCTCCGTGAGCGCGCGGCCGTCGAAGTAGTAAGCCGCGTTGATGACGAGGAGCGCCGCGAGGCCGACGAGCGCGACGTGCGCCAGGAGACTCTTCAACTCGGCCCTGTCGCCGCGGGCGCGCCACACCCACACCGCGAAGACGGCGAGGACGGCGGGGCCGACGAGCAGCATCGAGAACTTGGCGAGGACTGCGAGGCCGCCCGCCGCGCCGACCGTCAGGGCGCGCCGCCACGTCCGCGACCGCGCGTAACGGTAGACGGCGAACGTCGTCAGAAGGTAGCCGAAGGCCGCCGGCACGTCCGTCTGCACGACGCGGCCGTGCGCGAGCACCGTCGGCTCCAGGCTGTAGAACGCGGCGGCGAGCGCCGCGGCGCGGCCGCCGAAGAGGTCGCGCGCGAAGACGAAGACGAGCGCGCCGAGGGCGACCGCGAGCGCGATCATCGGCACGCGCGCCCAGAACGAGATGGCCTCGAAGGAGTCGCGGTTGTCTTCCCAGAAGCGCTCCTGGTGCGCCCACTCGGACTCGGGCGAGTCGGGCGGGCCGGGCAGCTCGTGCGGCTGAACCTCCTCCGGCTGGATGAAGAGGAGCGGGACGCCGGCGAGGATTTTCGAGAGCGGCGGGTGGTCGTGGACGAGTTGGAAGTTGCCGGCGGCGAGGTGGTAGTATGCCGCCGGAATCATCACGATCTCGTCTATGGTGATGCTCTTGCGCGAGACGACCGCGAGCATGTTCAGGGCCATCACCGAGAGCAGCAGCGCCGAGGCCAGCCCGGCCGCGCGCGCCTTCGCCCAGCGCCGCGCCTGTGTGAGCGCGCGGCGCGGCGCGAAGTCGAGCGGCGCCGCGCCCGCCGCCGCCCGTCCCTGTCCCAATGACTCGTCCATCAACGTCTAGCCGCGCGCTGCGGCCCGAGCGACTGGCGGCCGCCCTCGTCACGCTGCTGCCGCTCGCCTACTTCCTCCCGGCCGTGCGCGGGCAGGTCTTCCTGGCCCCGGACGACGGCGTCATCTTCAACGTCCCGCTGCGCGTCGCGGCCGCCGCGATCCTCCGCGAAGGCTCGCTCCCGCTCTGGAACCCTTACATCTTCTCGGGGATGCCGCTGCACGCCTCGGCGCAGGCCGGCCTGCTCTTCCCGCTCAACTGGTTCTACTTTCTGACGGACGCGCGCGCGGCGACCAACCTGATGGCGCTCTCCACTTACATGCTCGCGGCGCTCGGCGCGTACCTCTTCGCGCGGCGCGGCGGGGCGAGCGTCGCCGGCTCCGTCCTCACGAGCGTCGTTTACCAGTTGTGCGGCTTCATGGTCGCGCAGCTCGGGCACATCAACATCGTGCAGACGGCGGCGCTGCTGCCCTGGCTCCTGTGGGCCTTGGACGGTTACGGCTCGACGGGGCGGCGCGGGTGCGGGCTGGCGGCGGCCTTCGTCGTGATGCTGCAAGGCTTCACGGGGCACCAGCAGACGCTCGCCTACTCGCTCCTCGTCGCGGCCGCCTACGCGGTCGTGATGTCGCGCGCGTCGGCGGGGGCGGCGCGCCGTTTTTATCTACGGGCGTTGGTGCTGCTGGCCGCGGGGGTGCTGCTCGCGGCGGTGCAAATCTTACCGACCTACGAGTTGATGCGCAACAGCCTGCGCTCCGCGGCCTCTTACGACTTCTTCACCTCTTTCTCCCTGCCGCCGCGCTTCCTTCTGACCTTCTTCGCGCCATACCTCCTGGGCGGCGGCGACGGCCGTCTCTTCCGCGCGCCCTACACGGGCGGGCCCTTCTACGGCGAGTTCATCGCCTACGTCGGACTCGGCGCGCTCGCGCTCGCGGCGCTGGCCGTCATCCTGAAGCCCGACGCGCGGACGAAGTTCTGGGCCGCGGCGGCGCTCGTCGCGCTCGCGCTCGCGCTCGGCCGCCACTGGCCCTTCAAGCTCTACGCGGTCGTCTACTACCTGCCCGGCCTCAACCTCTTCCGCGTGCCGGCGCGGCACATGATGGAGGTTGACCTCGCGCTCGCGGTGCTGGCCGGGAGGGGCCTGACGGCAGTGTCGTCGGCGCTCGACCGCGGGCGGGCGAAGAGGCTCACGCTGGCCGTGGGCGCTGTGGTGCTCGTCGCCACGTGCCTCGCCGTGACGGTCGGTCGGCCGGCCGGGTTCAGGCTCGCGCGCGCCGCGCCGGTCACACTGTTGCGCGCGCCGGAGTTGTTCCTGCCCGTCGCCGTGGCGCTCTTGACCGCGTGGGCGCTGTGGAGGTTCGCGCGGCGGCCGGGCAGCCCGGCGACGTTGCTGCTCGTTGGCGTCGTCGCGCTCGACCTGATGCTGTGGGGGCAGTTCAGCGGCTGGCGCGTCTCAAGCCCGAAGCGCGAGGACGTCTTGTGGCGCGAGCCGCCGCCCCTGAAAATTTTGCGAGAGCGGGGCGCGTTCAGGGGCGAGCCGTTCCGCGTGCTGACCGCGCCGCACCCCTTCGACCCCGCGCGCGAGGCGGTCGGGCCGATGACCTCGCGCTCGACCGACTGGGTCTACTGGCTCCAGCCCGACATTTACATGATGCACGGCGTCGAGAACGCCGCGGGCTACGACGGCTTCGGGCTGGCGCGCTACAGCCGCCTGGCCGGCGACATGACGGTCTGGGGCGAGCTGCCCGCGCCCGACCGCACGCTGCGCGGAGAGGGGCGCGAGCTCGACCTGCTCAACGTCCGCTACCTGCTGGCGATGAGCGAGAAGGTGACGGCCGCGGCGGCCGCCGCGCCCGCGCCCGCGCCGCCGCGACCCGCCACGCAGACGCTCGGCGGCCAGCCCTTCGCCGAAGAAGACCTCGGCGCGCCGGGACTCAAGGCGGGCGCGCGCCTGACGTTCACGACCCCGCCGGTCGAGGCCGACCGCGTCGCGCTGCTCACGAACCTCTCGTGGGCGACCGAGGTGGCCGACGGCGCGAGGGTCGCCGTGGTGCGCGTGCTCTCGGCGGACGGCCGCGTCTTCGAGCTCGAGCTGCGCGCCGGCCGAGACACCTCGGAGTGGGCCCTCGACCGCGCCGACATACGGCCGCGCGTCCGCCACGCGCGCGCGCCCGTCGGCCGGAGCTACGCGGTCGAAGGCCCGCAGGGCGCTTACGAGGGGCACGCCTACGCCGCCGCGCTCGCGCTACCCGAACGGGTCACGGTCGCCGGCCTGGAGGTCGAGACGGCCGCGGTCGCCGGAGCGCCCGAACTGACGCTGACGGTGCTGCGCGCCTCGCTAGCCGACTCGCAAGGCGGCGAGGCGGCCGCGCTGCGCCGCGAGTGGATCACGAAAAAAGAGTTTCGGGTTTCGAGTTCCGAGTTCCGAGTTAAAGAGGAATCCTCAACTCGGAAC
>DASZKF010000466.1:0-3949 GCA_035947355.1 Pyrinomonadaceae bacterium
AGGTGCTGGGAAAGACAACTGCTTTTCCCAGCACCTAACACCCGGAACCCGGCACCCTCTCCTCTTACCGGCTCGTCTCTCTGTCACCGGAGGGGCCTTTGATCTGGCCGGTGCCTTGGCCGGCCATGTTGTCCTGGGTGCGGCCCTCGCCCTCGCCGCCTTCGCCGCCCTCGGCCGTGCGGGGCCGGCCCTCGCCGCTGTTGCCGGAGTTCGAGCCCTCGCCGGTTGATTCACGTTTGGGGAAACTCTCCCCGCCTCCGCGCTGTTCTGCCATCGTCCTCACCCCCGTCCGTCGTAGTCGGCTTTGTACGAGATGCGTGCGCCGAGCCAGGGCCGCACGCGCGCGTAAAGCTTCGAGGGCAAGGGGCGTGCCCGGCCAGTCAGGCGGGCGCGGCGCGCGGCCGGAACTTCCCGCGCCGGCGCGCGTGTAAGAGGGCGTGGCGAGAGAGCTTGAGAGAGCGTCCGGGCGTTGCGCGCTCTGCGGCGCGCGGGCCGGGCGTGCGGGCGCGGGCGCGGCGGGCGGCGGGGGGCGGCTCGCCGCGCGTGCCTTCTCGGCGCTCTTCGCGCGCGAGACGAAGTCGCGTTCGGGCCTGGCCTACGCGGCGGGCTTCGCGGGACTCGTCTACCTCTTCACGCCTTCGGCGGCCGCGCTGGCCTCCGAGTGGCTCGGCCTCTCGGGGCTGCTCGTCGCGTACCTCTGGGGCGCGTCGGCCCCCGCGGCGATGGCGCTGGGGCTGGCGGCGGCGGCCGAACTCGACAGCTCGCCGCGCGCGGCCGGGAGGGCACAGGCGTTGCTGGGCTACCTGGTAGGGCTTTGGGGGACGCTGCGCCTCGTCGCGGAGGCGCAGTGGTGGTTCCGCTCGCACGGCCCCTGAGCGCCGCCTCAAGAGGTGAAGGAGGCGGCCGCGCGGTAGATGAAGAACGAGACGGCGGCGATGAGCGCCGCGAGCGGGATGGTGAGCACCCAGGCCCAGACGATGCGGCCGGCCACGCCCCACTTGACGGCCGTGAGCCGCCGCGTCGCCCCGACGCCGACGATGGCCCCGGTGATGGTGTGCGTCGTCGAGACGGGGATGCCGCCGTAGGTGACGCCGATGATGGCGGCGGCGGCGGCCGTCTCGGCGCTGAAGCCGCCCACGGGTTTGAGCTTCGTGATGCGCGAGCCCATCGTGTGCACGATGCGCCACCCGCCCGAGAGCGTGCCGAGCCCGATGGCCGCGTGGCAGATGAGCACCACCCACATCGGGATGTCGCGCGTCGCGTCGGGGTTGAGGTTCGAGGCGACGAGGACGCCGGCGATGATGCCCATCGTCTTCTGCGCGTCGTTGCCGCCGTGCCCGAGGCTGAAGAGGGCGGCCGAGACGAGCTGGCCCTTGCGGAAGAACTTATCCACGCGGTGCGGCGACCAGCGGCGGAAGACCCACATCACCGTGACCATGATGACGAAGCCCATCAGCGCCCCGACGAGCGGCGAGAGGATGATGAAGATGAGCGTCTTCGTCCACCCCGACGGCAGGATCACGCCGAAGCCGGCCGCGGCGATGGCCGCCCCCGCATAGCCGCCCACCAGCGCGTGCGACGAGCTCGAAGGGATGCCGTAGTACCAGGTGATCAGGTTCCAGACGATGGCCCCGATGAGCCCGCACAAAAGCACCCAGAGCTGCCAGTCGCCGGGCACGGCCTTGATGTCCACCATGTCCTTGCCGATGGTCTTCGCCACGGCCTCGCCGAGCACCAGGAAGGCGATGAAGTTGAAGAAGGCCGCCCACACCACGGCCGCGCCGGGCGAGAGCACGCGCGTCGAGACGACGGTGGCGATGGAGTTGGCCGCGTCGTGGAACCCGTTGATGTAGTCGAAGACGAGCGCGATCAGGATGATGATGGCGACGAAGGTCAGCGTGGTAGTCATAGAATCAAATGATGAATGCGGAATGCGGAATGATGAATGTAATCAAGCCGGCCCCGTTACATTCATCATTCCGCATTCCGCAATCATCATTTCCTTTACGCGTGCTTGATGATGACGCTCTCGATGATGTTGGCGA
The DNA here is from genome assembly GCA_035947355.1 of Pyrinomonadaceae bacterium. Lineage (GTDB taxonomy): Bacteria > Acidobacteriota > Blastocatellia > Pyrinomonadales > Pyrinomonadaceae > QHXN01. Next base: position 2,046 of record DASZKF010000466.1, read on the forward strand.
CCGACTCGCAGCGGTCGACGGCGGATTCGAGCTTCTCGTAGATCTCTTTCCACTTGAGGACGTGGAGCGGGTCGGGCGTGCCGCCGAACAGCTCGCTGATGGCCTCGTGGTAGAGGTCGTCGCCCTCGTTCTCCAGCCGGTGTATCTCGACCAGCCGGGGGCTGATCCCCGCCGGGCGCTCGAGCTGCGAGACGACCTCGTGGAGTTGGACGGCCATCCGCTGGATGACGCCGCCGAAGCGGCGCGCGTGCTGGGTGGCCTCGGCGACGTTGTACATGACGAGGGCGCGGGCCGCGTCGTCTATGAGGTCAACCACGTCGTCGAGCGCGCCCGAGAGGAGGTAGATGTCCTCCCGGTCGAAGGGCGTGATGAAGGACGAGTTGAGCTTGGTGACGATCGAGTGGATCAGCTCGTCGCAGGCGTTCTCGACCGACTTGATGTGCGTCAGGTGCGAGGCGAACTCGCTCTGCCGCCCCTCCAGCATCTCGACGAGGGAGGAGGAGGCGTCGTAGATGTAGGAAGACATCTGCCGGAAGAGCGAGAAGTATTGCTCCTCCTTCGGGATCAGGCTGAAACGTGCCATGTGAAAGTCCCCGTCCGCGGAGATTGGTAGAGAGCGGAGATATTAAGCGAACCGGCCCCGGTTGTCTATAGGCAGCCTGAATTTCGCCTGAACGGAAAATAGTTTCGGGTTTCGAGTTGCGGGTTTCAAGTTAAAAGCAGCTTGTCTTTAACTCGAAACCCGCAACTCGAAACCCGAAACTATTTTCCGCCGGGTTGTCCTCCGGCTGGCCCGCGTCGTATGCTCGTCGGGCGATGACTGATTCACACTTCGAGCGGGTCAGGGACCTGCTCCGCATGGAAGCCGAGGCCGTCGCGCGGGCGGCCGCGCGCCTCGACCCCGTGCAGGTCGAGCGCGCCATCGGGCTGCTGGCGGCGTGCCGCGGCAAGGTCGTCACGACGGGCGTCGGCAAGTCGGCCAACATCGCGCAGAAGCTCGCCGCCACGCTCACCAGCACCGGCAGCCCGGCCGTCTTCCTCCACCCCTCGGACGCACTCCACGGCGGGATGGGTCTCGTCACGGGCGAGGACGTGGCCGTCGCCCTCAGCAACAGCGGCGAGACGGCCGAGGTCGTCGAGCTCCTCCCCTACCTGCACCACCGCCGGACGCCGATCATCGCCGTCGTCGGAAACCTCGGCTCGACGCTCGCGCGCCGCGCCGACGCCGTCCTCGACGCCTCGGTCGCGCGGGAGGCGTGCCCGCTGGGCCTCGCGCCGACGACGAGCACGACCGTGGCGCTCGCCATCGGCGACGCGCTGGCGATGACGCTCATGCGCGTCAAGCGCCTCACGCCCGAGGACTTCGCCCTCAACCACCCCGGCGGCCGGCTCGGCAAGCGGCTGACGCTGCGCGTCCACGACCTGATGCGCTGCGGCGAGGAGTGCCCGACGGTCGGCGTGGGCGCGACGCTCGTCGAGGTGGTGCAGGCGATCAGCCGGGGGGGCCTGGGCGCGGTCAACGTGGTGGACGGCGCGGGGCGGCTCGAAGGGATCATCACGGACGGCGACGTGCGGCGGACGTTGCAGAAGGTCGCGCTGACGGAGCTGGCGGGCCTCTCGGCCGGGGCGATGATGACGCGCGAGCCGGTCGTCGCCGCGCCCGACATGCTCGCCCACGCCGCGCTCCGGCTGATGGAGAACCGCCCGTCGCAAATCTCCGTCCTCCCCGTCGTCGAGCGCGACGGCCGCGCCGTCGGCCTCCTCCGCCTCCACGACATCGTGCGCAGCGGTCTGTGAGGAAGATAAACAAACCGTGAGTCGTCAATGGCTTGAGCGGCGCTCACGAGGCTCTTCAATCAAGGCGAGGGCCGCTCAGCCTCGATTCACGTGTGACGATTGACGAA
>DASZKF010000467.1:0-12058 GCA_035947355.1 Pyrinomonadaceae bacterium
CCCCTCTACAAACCCCAAGCCCCTAGCTCCTGGCCCCCCCTTTTGTTACACTCGCGTCTCAGAGTCTCCCCGGTCTTTCCGAACCGGCACCCGCACAAGACAACTGGAAGATGACGAAATCACCGTTGAGAACCGCCCTGCCCCGCGCGACGGCCGCGCTCGTTCTCTGCCTGGCTCTCTGCGCGCGGGTCGGCGCGCAGGCGGGCCAGCCCTACGACGAGGCGGCGCGGGCGCTGCTGGCGCGCCCGGAGGTGCGGGCCGCCTTCGCCCACGTCGAGCGGGAGCGCGAACGCGTCCTGCGCGAGTGGATTGCCGTCACCGAGATCAACGCGCCGTCGGGCAAGGAGCGCGAGCGCGCCGCCTTCGTCGAAAAAATCCTCCGCCAGTCGAAGTCCGTCGAAGTGCGGTACGACGCGGCCGGCAACCTCGTCGCCACGCGCAAAGGCACGGGCGGCGGCCCCACGGTCGTCCTCGACGCGCACCTCGACACCGTCTTCCAGGAGGGCCTGAAGATCAAGGCGGAGGTGCGCGACGGCCGTCTCTACGCGCCCGGCGTCGGCGATGACACGCGCAACATCGTGGCGATGCTCGCCGCGCTGCGCGCGCTCGACGCGGCCGGCGTCAAGACGCGCGGCGACCTCGTCTTCCTCTTCACGGTCGAGGAGGAGACGACCTTCCGCGGCGTCGAGCAGTTCGTCAAAGACAACAAGGGGCGGGTTGACCACTACATCGCGCTCGACGGCGGCTTCGACGGCTTCACCTACGGCGGCATCGGCATCAACTGGTATCGCCACCACTTCGTCGGCCCCGGCGGCCACACCCGCTCGCGCACCCCGCCCCACTCGGCCACCCTCCCGATGGCCCGCGCCATCGCGCGCATCTACGACCTGCCCGTCCCCTCGAACCCGCCCTCGAACCTCAACGTCGGGATGACGGGCGCAGCCGAAGTGGTCAACGCGAAGGCGGCCGACGCGTGGTTCACCGTAGACCTGCGCTCGACGAGCAACGAGACCATCGCTGAGCTGGAGCGGAAGATCGCGGCCATCGTGAAGGAGGAGGCCGAGCGCGAGAAGATGACGGCGAGGACGGAGCTGATCTCCGCGACCCCGGCGGCGCAAATCCCGGGGCACCGCGACTCCCTGCTCGTCAAGACGGCCGAGGCCGTCCACTACGCGCTCGACTTCAAGCCGACGATCACCACGACCGGCTCGAACAACTCGAACGTCGCGCTCATCAACGGCATCTCGGCCATCTCGACCGGCGCGGCCCCCTGCGGCGACTCGCACGCCCTCACCGAGTGGTGCGAGATCGAACCCATCTACCGCGGCATCAAGAAGGTCATCCTCCTCAGCCTGGCGATGACCCAACTGTAGTTTCGAGATGAAGACAGTCAGAAGCCCGACCGTGAGGGAGGGCGTTGAAGCTCACAATAAAGCTCAACGCCCTCCCTCACGGTCGGGCTTCTGACTGTTAACTCTGGTTACTGTTTCCGCGTCGGGCGGCCGAGGCCGACTTTCGAGAGCGCCCACGCGCCGAGGACGACGGCCATCTTGCCGAAGCTGAAGCCCTCGCCCTCGCCGACGCGCGTCACGCGGCCGCGGGCGTCGCGGGCGCGGGGCTGTAAGTTTGAGGTGGCGGCGCGCGTCTCCGACTTCCGGCCCCGCGGCCCGGCCCCGCGGCCCGGCGCGGTCGCGTTCACGCCGTCGGGGCTTTTCTCGCCTTTCTCCTTCGCGCCGGCCGCGCCCTGCCGGGCCATCTCGTGCTCGACCTCGGAGTTGATCTCGCCGCCGACGAGGATGGCCGCGCCCGTGAAGTAGAACCAGAGCATCAGGATGATGACCGCCCCGAGCGAGCCGTAGGTCGCGCTGTAGGAGTTGAAGAATTCGAGGTAGGTCTTGAACCCGAACGAGACGATGAGCCACAGCAGGACGGCGACGACGGAGCCTGGCGTCACCCACTTCCAGTCCTGGTCGTGGAGGTCAGGCGCGAAGTAGTAGATGAGCGCGAAGGCCAGCAGCACGAAGGCCAGCACGATGGGCCACTGCAAGACCTTCCACGCCAACTCGAAGGCCCGCCCCAGCCCGAACGAGCCGGCCACCCACTCGGCGAGGTCGTGGCCGTAGAGCACGAGCACGAGCGCCGTGATGATGAGGAACGAGAGCGCCAGCGTCAGCCCGATGGCCGAGAGCCGCACCTTCCACCACGGCCGCGTCTCCTTCACGTCGTAGGCGACGTTCAGCGAGTCGGTGATCGCGCCCATCCCGTTCGAGGCCGCCCACAGCGTCGCCAGGATGCCGAACGAGAGCTTGCCGCCGCCGCTGCCCTGCGTCACGTCTTTGACCGTGTCGTCTATGAGCTGCGACGCCTCGCCCGGCAGCACCGCGCCGAGGTAGCGGAAGAGGTCGCCGCGCAGGTCGCTGTCGTCGCCGGCGAAGTAGCCGATCAGGGAGACGAGGAACAGGAGCGCCGGGAAGAGCGCGAGCAGGAAGTAGTAGGCGAGCTGGGCCGCGCGGCCGAGGACTTCGTCTTCCTGCGTCTCGGCGTAGACGCGCCGGGCCAGCTCCTTCCAGCTGAGGCCGCCGAGGCTCAGGGCCTTAATCATCGCGGACGCTCCTCCCTCAAGTGGTTGCGGCCTAGTTTTGCCCGGCCGGCAAGGCGAAAGCGTCACGATTTGTTCAAGAGATTATTTAACGAGCGTCCCCGTCCGGCCCCAGCGCGTGTTCCGCAGGAAGTTCTCGACGAAGCTGCCCTCGGCCGGGGCGCTCTCGTCGTAAGACCAGTAGACGAACATCGCGCGGCCGATGATCAGCTCGCGCGGGACGTAGCCCCAGAAGCGGCTGTCCTCGCTGTTGTCGCGGTTGTCGCCGAGGACGAAGTAGTGCCCGGCCGGCACCTCGAAGACCTCCTCGTGGCGCTCGCGCCCGGTGGCTTCGAGCGAGTCGCGGCCCCAGTAGGCGTTGAACTGGCCCTCGGGCGGGACGGGCATGTGCGCGCCCGTGAGCGGGACGCCGCGCTCGTCGGTGAGCGGCGCGCCGCTGTCGTTGCCGCTCGTGTCGGGGTCGTCCTCGCGCGGCGGGTTGACGGCGACGACGCGGTTCTCGGCCAGCGGCTCGCCGTTAATGATGACCTCGACGCCGCGCACCTCGACCCGGTCGCCGGGCAGCCCGATGACGCGCTTGACGTAGTTGGTCTCGAAGGGCTTGGTGGGCTGGACGTTCTTGGTCAGGAACTGCTCGGTCGGGTAGACGCCCGGGTACTTGAAGACGATGATGTCGCCGCGGCGGATTTCGCGCTGCGGGAGGAAGGCCATGGGCGGCCCCGGCGCGAAGATGAACTTGTTGACGAGCAGGTGGTCGCCGATGAGAATCGTGTTCTGCATCGAGCCGGTCGGCACCTTGACGGCCTGCACGACGAAGGTCATGCCGAAGAGCGCCATGATGGCGGTGACGACCAGCGACTCGAAGTACTCGCGGACGACGCTGCGCGGCGGCCCGTGCGGCTCGTGCGCCTCTGGCGCGCGCAAGCTCCCGCGCCCGTCGCCGCCCCGCGCGCCGGCCCGCACCGGCGCCCCCTCGCCCGCCGCGGGCGGCTCGGTCAGAACCGCCCCCCTCTGCTCTTTGCTCATGCAGGCATCGTAAGGAACCGCCGCGACGGCGGTCAAGTGAAGTAGACAGTAGTCAGTAGTCAGTAGCGCTCCGCGTGAAGACTTCTGACGCCGGCATGCGAACGGTACGATAGCGACCGTCTTCCTACTGTCTACTGACTACTGGCTACTGTCTACTGCCTCGTGCATCCTTTCGAGGGCGCGGCGGGCGGCGTCCATCTCGGCGGCCTTGATGGTCTGGCCCTCGCCGGCGATGCGCTCGCCCTCCCAGACGGCGACGACGCGGAAGACGCGTGCGTGGGGCGGCCCCTCGGTGGCGACGAGGTCGTAGTGCGGCGTGACGCGCCGCGCGGCCTGGAGCCGCTCCTGGAGGAGCGTCTTGTAGTCGGCGGCGGCGGCCGTCTCGGGCGTGGCGTCGGAGAGGTCCGGGCCGAGGGCGCGGTGGACGAACTGGGCGGCCTCGGCGAAGCCGCCGTCGAGGAAGACGGCCGCGAGCACGGCCTCGAAGGCGTCGGCCAGGAGCGCGCGCTTGCGGCGGCCGCCGGTCTTCTCCTCGCCCCGGCCGATGCGCATGAACTCGCCGACCTGGAGGCGGCGCGCGGCCCGCGCGAGGGTCTGCGCGCTCACCAGCCGGTGCTTCATGCGCGAGAGCTCGCCCTCGGTCACCTCCGGGTGCGCGCGGAAGAGGGCGTCGGCGACGACGAGGCCGAGCACCGAATCGCCGACGAACTCCAGCGCCTCGTTGTGCAGGAGCTTCGCCTTCTCCTCCTCGCCGGCGCGGACGTGCTCGTGCGCCCAGGAGCGGTGCGTCAGAGCGCGCTCCAGCAGGCGGCGGTCTTTAAAGGCGTAGGCGAGTTTCTCTTCGAGGGCGGCGAGGTCGGGCGGCGCGTCGGGGCCGGACTGATTCGTCATGCGGCGGATTGTAGCAAAACGCCGGGCGCGTCGTTGAAGAATCAACGGCCGCGCCCGGCGTCTCCGGAGCGATTGCGAACGGGTCGTGTCTGGTGCCGGCCCGGGCGGCTGCGCGCACGGGCCGGGTCGCCTTACTGCCTCGGCTTGGTCGGCGGCGTGCCGTTGTTGGCCGGGGGCGTCGCCGGCTTCGTGCCGGGGTTCGAGGCCGGCGGCGTCGAGGCCGGGGGCGTCGAGGCCGGCTGCGGCGTCGGCGTCGTCGAGGCGGCGGACGGCGAGACGGCCGGGTGCGCGGGCTGGCCCGGCTGCGGCACCGGGCGCGAGAGGGCGCCGGCGAGGTACTCGTTCAGGCCGGCATCCGAGCCGCTGTTGCGGCTCTTGTAGAAGGCCGTGAGCTGCTCCATGATGGCCTTCTTCTGCGCCGCGTCCTTGCTGAGCGCGGCGGCGCGGGCGAAGGCGTCAATGACGCGGTCGAGCGACTGCATCAGCTTCTCGTAGGCGGCGCGGCTCTCGGGCGTCTCTTCCTTGCCCTCGTACATCGTCTTATAGTCGGCGGCCAGCTTCTTGAACTCGCCGTCGTAGTAGGCGCCGCCGAGATAGACGTAGGTCGTCGGCTCGGTCTTGAACTTCGTGTTCGACTGCGCGGCCTTGACGAGCGCCTGCGCGGCCTCGGCCGGCGAGCTGTCGCGCAGGAAGTAGCCGATCATGTAGCTGAGGCCGGCGACGGCCTCGTCGCGGTTGGCGAAGAGCACGTAGTTCTGGGCGGTCTTCCCGCCCTCGATGAGCTGGAGCGCGCGGCGGGCGGCCTGGGCCGCCTCGGCGTTGTGGGACGTGTTCTTGGCGGCGACGGCGTTGAAGCCGGCCTGCACGAGCGCGAGGTTGAGGTCGAGGTTGTCGGGGCTCGCCGCGAGCTGCTCGCGGGCGAGCTGGAAGGCGCGGTCGGGGTTCTTCGCCACGGCCTCCTTGAACTCGAAGTCGCGCACGGCCTGCTCGTACTTCTCGACCCAGTTGCGGATGTACTTGACGATGTCGTCCTCGGGCGTCCCGTACTTCGCCAGGTAATCCTTGCCGACGACGCTCGCCTGCCGCTGCTGCTCGGGGCCGCCCTTAATCAGCTTAAGAAACTCCGTGTAGAGTTTGGCCTTCTCTTCCTCCTGGGCCGGCGTGAGAGTCGAAGCGGGCGCGGCGTCCTGGGCGTAGGCCGGGAGCGCGAAGACGGTCGCCGCCGCGGCGATCAACATGATCCTAAATACGTTCTTCATCGGTCGCAATCCTCCGTGCGCTAGTGCCGTCGCTGTGATTGAAGTGCCGTCCGGGGGGAGCGCGCGTTTTCCAGCTAAGCGCGCGTAATGTCTCAGATGCGCGCGCTGATTTGCCAGTTGCCGGGTCGTGCCGGCGCGCGCGGCGCCTCCTGGGGAGCAAAAGGGCTTCGGGTACTGGCCTGGAACGAATTTCGTCCGTGATACTGCAACAAGCGCCGAAAAGAGTCAAGCCGGGTAAAAACAGTCCGGAGTCCGGAGTCGGGGAGGCTCTGGCAGGTCTGGAGTCGAAAAGATCGTTGCAAAAAGATTGGAGTCCGGAGACCGAATCCGGGTGCGACCCCGGCCTCGGACTCCAGACTCCAGACTCCGGACTCCGGACTGTTTTTACGGCTGTTGCGTCACGCGGCGCGGGCGCTCGGCGGGCGGGGTGGCCTGCGGCGCTGGCGAAGGGGCGGCCGTCGGCGGCGCGTCAGGCGCGGGCCGCGGGACGGTCTTGACCGTCTTCTGGAGGACGGGCTGGCCCGCGGCGCCGCGCGTCGGCTGGTCGGCCTGCCCCGCCTCGCTCACGACGTATGCGTCCGAAGTGTCCTGCGCCTTCTCGGCCTCCTCGCCTTCCCTCTCCTCGTCGCTCGCCGCGGCGGCCGTGCGCGCGTCTATCTTCGGCCGCGCCGGGAGGATGTCGCCGGCGAGCATCGGCTGAGCGCCGGGGCGCGGGCCGAAGCGGTGGCTGAGGCCGCGGTAGATTTCGCCGGCGACGGCCGCGGCCCACTTGCCGCGCGCGTTCGTCCCGCGCAGGATGACGGCGACGGCGAGCTGCGGGTCGTGGACGGGCGCGTAGGAGGTGAAGAGGCCGACCCACGGGCGCGAAGAACTCTGCTCGATGCAGGAGCCGGTCTTGCCGGCGACCGTCATCGTCGGGGCCGACGAGCGGCGCGCCGTGCCGTAGGTGACGGCCCCGATCATGCCGGGGACGACGCGGCGCATATGCTCCTGCGGGATGTCTATCTCGCGCTTGACCTCGCGCTTGAACCGCACGTTCTCCTCGGGCGTGCGCGGCAGGTGCGGGACGAGGAGCTTACCGCCGTTGGCGATAGTCGAGGCCATGTTGGCGAGCTGGACGGCCGTGACCTCGATGTCGTCGCCGTGCGAGGACATGCGGTTGACGCCGAAGCCCTCCTTGAAGACGGGGAGGCGGCCCGGCGACTCAAACGGGTGGTTGATGCCGGTAGGCTGGCCGAGGCCGAGCTTGCGCGAGTACTCCATCATCTTCTCGAACCCGACCTGCCCGCCGACCCTCTGGAAGTAGCCGTTATTGGAGAGCGCGAGCGAGTCGGTCAGGTCGAGGCTGAAGCTGGCCGTCCCGATGTTGACGGTCTGGACGGGGTCAATCACCTTCTCGTTGAGGCCGGCAAGGCCGGTGACGAGCTTGATGGTCGAGCACGGCTTGAAGCCGCGCCTGAGCGCCCAGTCCTGGTTGACGACCGTGTAGACGCGCCCCGTCTTCGGGTCCATGACGACGACCGTGCCGGCCCGCTCGCCGAGGGCGCGGACGGCGACGCGGCGGATCTCCATGTCCTCGCCCGTCGTCTCGTCCTTCATGATGTTGTTGACCGTCTCGTCGCGCAGGGCCTGGTTGAAGGCGCGGATGCGTGCGGCGGCGATGGCGCGGGCGATGGCGAGCTGGCGGGCGCGCTCGGCGGCCTCGCGGCGGCGGCGCTCGGCCTCGCGCCGGGCCTCGGCGAGCCGCTCGCGCTTCGACATCTTCTTCGGGTCTTTGGCGCGCCGATCCTTCGCCGACGCGCGCTCCTCCTCGCGGCGCGAGCGGCGGTCGTTCTTCGAGGCGCGGGCCTCCCGCTCGCGCTCGCGGCGCGAGGCGCGCGTCTCGCGCTTCGGGGGCGCGGCCTTGCGCGACGAGGCCGCCTCGCGCCCCTTCTTACCCTTGGCCGAGGACTTGGCGGCGGCCGCCTTGGCCGGGGCCTTTTTGGCGGGCGCTTTCTTCGGGCCTTTGGCGGTGGCCGGCGCGGCGCAGAGGATGACGGCGGAGATGACGAACGCGTAGAGACTGGAGACAGGGAACTTCAGGGACATCAGACTCATTCCTCGCTTGCGAGACAAGCAAAGGGGCGGCCGGCGCAAGAGACTAGGAGGGGTCGCCGGGTCGCCAGTTCAACTCTGTACGGGCGCGGGAGCGGACGCGGCCGGCAGGCAGGGGCCTTCGGCGAACGGGACGCCGCTGCCCTGTGCCAAACTCGAAATGTCGGGTGCCACGTCTGGAACTCTTCCGAGCCAGCTTGCTGCGGACAACTTCAATTCAGTTAAAAGGCTGGAGAGACTACGTCCGGTCTCTGGGAGGGTTTGCGCTAGAGACCGTCGTGACTATACCATTCGAACAATTCGCGCCGCAATACAAAAAGAATATTTAGTAGACAGTAGTCAGTAGACAGTAGACAGTAGATTTAAAACCGGACGCCGCCCCTGTCAGAGTGACTGTTTAGCAACGAAATTTCCTCTACTGTCTACTGACTACTGTCTACTGTCTACTGCTTTTCCCATGTCTCTGCCGCGACTCATCTACAGCTTCCGGACGCGGCTGCTGGTCGTGATGGCGGTGCTTCTGGTCGCCACGCTCGGCGTGCAGTTCTACCTCTTCCGCCGCGAGGAGCTGCGCCGCGCCGTCATCATCGCCGAGCAGGAGCAGGCCCTGGTCGCCTCGACGGCCCTCGCCCTCCAGAGCATCACGTCGCGCGCCTACCTCACCGACATAGACAAGGAGCGGCCCGTCCCCTTCCTCAAGGAGCAGGCCGGGCGCGTCATCAACATCCTCGTCGTCAACGAGCACGGGCGCGTGGACGACAGCCTCGACCCGCGCTTCGCCCCTTCGCTGCTCGAAGACGGGACGGCCAAGTATTACGACATCCGCGACGTCGGCCTGCCCCGCCTCGTCGAGGCCGGGCAGACGACGGCCGACATCCGCCAGCTCCTGCCCGGCTCGCCGCCGCCCACCGACCGCCCCATCGCCGGCGAGAACCGCGCCTTCCCCATCCCCGTCGAGACGAGCGGCGGCGTCAACTACATCATCGTCGTGCTCGGCGCGGCCAAGACGCCGCACACAGACACCTGGGGCGACGTGCTGCAACCGCTCCTGCCGACTTTCGCCGTCTTCCTCCTCGCCTTCGTCGGCCTCCTCTTCCTCGTCTGGCGCTTCACGCGCCCCGTCCAGGAGCTTTCGCGGGCCACGCAGCGCGTCGCCGCCGGCGACTTCTCCTTCCGCGTCCCGGCGGCCGACCGCCGCGACGAGATCGGCCGGCTGGCCGCGACGTTTAACCGGATGGTTGACCAGCTCGGCGAGATGCGCCAGCTCGAAGCGCAGGTCAAGCAGGCCGAGCAGTCGGCCGTCATCGGCCGGCTCGCCTCGGCCATCGCGCACGAGATCAAGAACCCTCTCAACTACATCAACCTCACGCTCGACCACCTGCGGACGAGCCTCGCGCCCAAAGACCCCGAGCGGCGCTCGGTCGTCGAGCGCCTGACCTCGCAGCTCAAGGCCGAGGTGGCGCGCATCAACACGCGCGTCACCGAGTTCCTCAAGTACACGCGGCCCGCCAGCACCGACATGCGCCCGCTCGACCTCGGCGAGACTCTGCGCGACGCGCTCCGCATGGTCGAGGTGCAGGCGGCCGAGTCGGGCGTCGAGGCGCGCCTCGTGGCGGACGCCCCCGTGCCCCCGGTGCGCGGCGACCGCGAGTCTTTACGTTCCGTCTTCACAAACCTTATCATTAACGGCATGCAGGCGATGGAGGGCGGCGGGGGCCGGCTCACCGTCAGGCTCACGCCGGACGACGGGCGGGCGCGCGTCGAAATCTCGGACACGGGCCGCGGCATCGCGCCCGAACACCTCCCCAAGATTTTCGAGCCCTACTTCTCGACCAAGGAGACCGGCACCGGCCTCGGCCTCGCCATCGTCAAGAAGGCGGTCGAGGATCACAACGGCACCATCTCCGTCGAGAGCACGCCCGGCGCGGGCACGACGTTCACGGTCGAACTACCGACGGCAAGAAATGATGAATGATGAATGCGGAATGATGAATTGCAGACAAGTTGAATGATGAAGCCCGGCGTCCGTCACATTCATCATTCCGCACTCATCATTTTGGAGCTTCTGATGGCACGCAAAAGCATACTGGTCGTTGACGACGAGAAGGCGCAGCGGGAGATTCTGGAGATGATCCTGTCGGGCGAGGGCTACGACGTGACGACGGCCGCGTCGGGCGAGGCCGCGCTGAGAATCCAGCGCGAGCGCCGCTTCGACCTCGCCCTGACAGACCTCAAGATGACCGGCATGGACGGCATCGAGCTGCTGTCGAAGCTCCTGGCCTACGACTCCTCGATCATCGTCATCCTGCTCACCGCCCACGGCTCCATCGAGTCGGCCAAGGAGGCCCTGCGGCGCGGCGCGTTCGACTACCTGGAGAAGCCCTTCGAGCGCGAGACCCTTCTGGAGACCATCCGCCGCGCGCTCTCGCGCCTCGACGCGCTCGACCAGGAGATCATCTCGGCCTCGCCCGAGATGGAGTCGGTCAAGAAGATGATCCTCAAGGTCGCGCGCTCGAACTCGACCGTCCTCATCCGCGGCGAGTCGGGCACGGGCAAGGAGCTGATCGCGCGCGCCATCCACACCCAGAGCCCGCGCGCCGACCAGATGTTCCAGGCCGTCAACTGCGCCGCCATCAACGAGAACCTCCTGGAGTCGGAACTCTTCGGCCACGAGCGCGGCTCGTTCACCGGCGCGCACGCCGAGAAGAAGGGACTCTTCGAGGTCGCCGACAAGGGCACGCTCTTCCTCGACGAGATCGGCGAGCTCGACGTGACGATGCAGGCGAAGCTTTTGCGCGCCCTGCAGGAGCGCGAGATACGGCGCGTCGGCGGCACCCGCCCGATCAAGATAGACGTGCGCGTCGTCGCCGCCACCAACCGCGACCTGCGCGCGATGGTCTCGGACGGCCGCTTCCGCGACGACCTCTACTACCGCATCAACGTCCTCTCGATAGACGTGCCGCCCCTGCGCGAGCGGCGCGAGGACATCCCCGTGCTGATGGAGTTCTTCCTCAAGAAGCACACGCGCAACACCTCGCGCCTGATCCGGGGGCTGACGCCCGAGGCGCGCAAGGTGATGCTCGACTACGCCTGGCCGGGCAACGTCCGCCAGTTGGAGTCCGCCATCGAGCGCGCCATCCTCCTGGCCGAGAACGACTACATCACGGTCGAAGACCTGCCGCTCGAAGTCCGCCAGGAGTCTCGGCCCGCGACCGAGGGCGCCGGCTTTCGGCTGCCGGCCGAGGGCGTCAACTTCGAGGACGTGGAGCGCAACCTCATCGTGCAGGCGATGGAGCGCACCGACTACAACATCACGAAGGCCGCCAAGCTCCTCGGCCTCACCTTCCGCACGCTCCAGTACCGCCTGGAGAAGTTCAGCATCAAGCGGCCCGAAAAGCACGGCGGGAAGGAAGAGGAAGAAGAGGAAGAGTGATGAATGCGGAATGATGGATGATGAATGTGTCGAGGCTTGAATGTTTTAATTCATCATTCCGCATTCCGCATTCGTCATTTCCAAACTGATGAACGCCATCGAGACTCTCAGCCTCGCGCTCGGCGCGGCGTGGACGGCGGGGATTAACCTGTACGCCACGGTCGCGGCCCTGGGGCTGTTGCAGCGGGTCGGGCTGGTCGGGCGGCTGCCGGGCGGGCTGGAGGCTTTGGACAACTGGTGGGTCATCGGCGTGGCGCTCGCGCTCTACGTCGTCGAGTTCGTGGCCGACAAGGTGCCTTACGTGGACACCGTCTGGGACGCCGTTCACACCTTCGTCCGGGTGCCGGCGGGCGCGGTGCTGGCCGTGGCGGCGACCTCCGACCTCGACCCTTCGGCGCGCGTCGTCGCCTTCCTCCTGGGCGGCGGCCTCGCGCTCTCGACGCACGGGACGAAGGCGACGGTGCGGGCCGCGGCCAACACCAGCCCGGAGCCTTTCTCGAACTGGGCGCTCTCGATAGTCGAGGACGTGCTCGCGGTCGGCGCGGTCGTCCTCGCCGTGCTCCACCCGCTGGTGATCCTCGGCGTCATCGTCATCTTCCTCCTGCTCCTGGCCTGGATTCTGCCGAAGGTCGTCCGCGCCCTGCGCCGCAAGCTCGCCGCGCTGCGCGCGTTCCTCACGCGGCGCGCCGCGTGAGGAACAGTTTCGGGTTGCGGGTTTCGAGTTTCGAGTTTGTTCTGCGTGAGTTGAACGGTTCA
>DASZKF010000468.1:0-6458 GCA_035947355.1 Pyrinomonadaceae bacterium
AGCGCACGCCAGCCCTTTTCAACTCACGCGGCACGAACTCGAAACTCGAAACTCGAAACTCGAAACTTTTTCATCTACAATCCGCAATCGAGGGGTTTCCGATGCGCTTCGAGTTTTACCACGACGGGCTTGAGGGCGTGCCGAAGTTGTCGGTTGACGGCCTCGTCCCGAACTCCGTACACCTCACGCACTGGCAGGGGAACGAGACGCCGGCGGAGCTGCGCGCCGACACCTCGACCGAGATCGCGCTCAACCTCGTCGCCTCGCCGCGGCGCGCCGAGCTGACGCGCGGCGTCGGGCTCGTCACCAACAACCACTTCGACACCGACGGCGTGCTCTCGGTCTGGACGGTGCTCGCGGGCGAGCGCGCCCTCGCCCACAGGGAGATGCTCGTCGCCGCCGCCGAGGCCGGCGACTTCTCCGAGTTCACGACCCCGCAGGCCGTCCGCGCCAACATCTGCATACAGGGCGGCGACGACCCGCTGGCGGGCGAGGGCGTCGGCTCGCCGCTCGCGCGCCACCTCGCGGGCGGCGACGTGTCGGACGAGGCGCGCGCCTACGAACTCGTCCTCCCGGAGGTCGAGCGCGTGCTGACGCGGACTGACGAGTACGAGCCGCTGTGGCGCGGGGCCTGGGCGGCGACCGAGGCGGCGCTGGAGAGCTTCGCGCGCGGCGCGTCGCGCGTCGAGGAGGACGCCGGGGCGGGCCTCTCCGTCGTCACGCTCGCGGCCGGCCTCTTCGGCCCCGGCGGCTTCGACCCCGCGCGCCACGCCGTCCCCTACACGGCCGTCTCGCGCCACGCCCGCGGCCTTCTCTACCTCGTCGCCGTGCCAATGCGGGGCGGCTGGGGCTACCGCCTCGACTACCCTTACTACTCCTGGGCGGTGACGGTCGTGCGGCCTCGGGTCGAGCGCCGCGACTTCGCGCCCCTCGTCGAGCGCCTCAACCGCGCCGAGACGGGCCGCGGCCGCTGGAAGCTCGACGGGGGCGAGCTGACTTCGGCCGTCAAGTTCGTCGGCGACGGCGGGCACCTCGCCGCCTCCCGCCTCGAACCCGACGCTGTCGCCGCGGAGCTGCGCGGCGCAGCAGTTTCGAGTTTCGGGTTTCGAGTTTCGAGTTAGAGACAACTTCAGGTTGAATCTTTCAAGCTCAAACACGCTAACTCGAAACCCGAAACCCGAAACTCGAAACTTTTTATGGCCGATTGGGATGAGAGGTACGGGCGCGGGGATTACGCGACGCCGGAGCCGAGCTTGCTGCTGGTGCGCGCGGTCGGGCTCTGCGGCGGGGCCGGCGGGCGGCGCGCGTTAGACCTCGCGTGCGGCGCGGGCCGCCACGCGCTCTTCCTCGCGGCGCGCGGCTTCCGGGTGACGGCCGTGGATGCCTCGCGCGTCGGTGTCGAGCTGATGCGCGAGCGCGCCCGCGAACGCGGCCTCGACGTGGACGCGCGGGTCGCGGACCTCGAGCGCGGCGGGTTCGAGATTGAGCCGGCGGCCTACGACCTCGTCTGCGATTTCTATTACTTGCAACGCGACCTCTTCCCCGCCCTGCGCGCCGGCGTGCGGCCCGGCGGCCTCTTCGTCGCCGCCATCCACCTCACCGACGAAGACCCGCACGCGCGCCCGATGAACCCCGACTTCCTCCTCCACCCCGGCGAGCTGCGCGCCGAGTTCGACGGCTGGGACATCCTCCACTACCACGAGACCACCGGCCACGACGCCGACCCCGGACAGCACACCCGCCGCTCCGCCGAAATCATCGCCCGTAAGAAATAATGATGAATGCGGAATGATGAATGATGAATATCGGGCGGCTCGGACGATTTAATTCATCACTCATCATTCCGCATTCATCATTAGTTTTTTGTCCTGTCCATCCCTGTTAATATTTGTCCCGCAATATCCATACGTTGAGATCGCGGGGGCGGAGGGTGAGCATTAGGATTCTGGGTGTGTCGGGGAGTATGCGCGCCGAGTCGCACAGCGCGCGGGCTCTGCGGGCGGCGCTCGAGGCGGCGCGGGGGCGCGGGGCCGAGACCCGGTTGCTCGACCTGAGCGCCGCCGACCTGCCCGTCTACCGGCCCGAGGACACGCCGCGCACCGAGGGCGTCGTCGCCGCGCAGGACGCCGTCAACTGGGCCGAGGCTTTCGTCCTCGCCACGCCCGACTACCACGGCTCGATGAGCGGCGCGCTCAAGAACTTCCTCGACTACTTCTGGGAGGAGTTCGCCGGCCGCCTCTTCGGCTACCTTTGCGCCTCGCACGAGCACGGGCTGACGGCGATGGATCAGATGCGCACGGCCGTCCGCCAGTGCTACGGCTGGAGCCTGCCTTACGGCGTCACCGTCCACCCCAAGAAAGACTTCGACGCGGCCGCCGGCACTTACGCCCCGGCCGTCACGCGCCGCCTCCAGATGCTCGCCCGCGACCTCGTCGTCTACGGCGAACTCCTCCGCGACCAGTACCGCCGCGACCTCGACGGCACCGACGACGCCACCTTCGCGGCGCGATACAGGAAGAAATAGTTTCGAGTTAAGGGTTTCGGGTTTCGAGTTCGCTCCGCGTGAGTTGAACGGCTCACCGGGCGCGACACGAACTCGAAACCCGAAACCCTTAACTCGAAACTTCTGCGCTTTATGCATGACGTAATCATCATCGGCGCGGGGCCGGCGGGGCTGTCGGCCGCGATGTGGTGTGACGAGCTGGGGCTGGACGCGCTCGTGCTGGAGCAGGAGGCGGAGACGGGCGGGCAGCTCCTGCGGGTTTACAACGCGGTCGAGAACCACCTGGGCGTGGTCGCGCCGGACGGGCGGGCGCTGCGCGACGTGTTCGCCGCGCAGGTTGAGGGTTGCGGCTTCGACCTCTGGACGCAGGTCGAGGTCGAGAGCGTTGACCTGCGCGCGCGGCAGGTCTCTCTGCGGAGCGGCGAGCGGCTGCGCGCCGTCGCGCTCGTCCTGGCGACGGGTGTCAGGCCGCGGCGGCTCGGCGTCCCCGGCGAGGCCGAGTTCGCCGGGCGCGGCGTGTTGGAGTCCGGCAAGCGCGACCGCGACTCGGTCGCCGGTCATGACGTGCTCGTCGTCGGCGGCGGCGACGCGGCGGCCGAGAACGCGCTGCTGCTCGCGGAGGTCTGCCCGACCGTGACGCTCGTCCACCGCGGCAAGCGGCTCACGGCCCGCGCCGACTTCGCCGAGCGCGTCCGCGGCGAGCACCGCATCAACGTCTTCACCGAGGCCGTGCTCAGACAGATCATCGGGCGCGAGCGGGTCGAGGCCGTCGAAATCGAGCGCGCCGGCGCGCTCAAGCCGTTCCGCATGGCCGTGCGCGGCGTCCTCGTCCGCGTCGGGGTCGAGCCGAACAGCGAGCTGTTCCGCGACCAACTGCACGCGGACGAGGGCGGCTACGTCGTCGTGACGGGCGAGCAGGAGACGAGCGTCGAGATGGTCTTCGCCGTCGGCGACCTCTCGAACCCGCTCGCCCCGACCGTCAGCGGCGCGGTCGGCGCCGGCGCCACCGCCGCCAAAGTCATCGCCTCAAGGCTGAACAAAAGCCGTGAATAGTGAATCCGGAAGAATAGCCACAGAGACACAGAGAAAGAAATAGAAATCATTGTCTTTGAGGGAGAGTTGAGTGCTATAACTTCAAGCCGCGCGCGGGGAGACTGCTTTTGACCTGTGGCGGCATCGGAATCACCGGCCGACTCTCCCTCGAACACAACTTCTCTTTCCCTTGCTTCTTCTCTGTGCCTCTGTGCCTCTGTGGCTAATTCTTTTATGAGGCGTCACGTCCTGCTGTCGGTGTTGTCGGTCGTCGTGCTGCTGGTGCTCTACCTTCTGCTGTGGCCGGTGAAGGTTGATCCGGCGGCGTGGGAGCCGCCCGCGTCCCCGCCGCTGGAAGGCGTCTTCGCCAGGAATGACAGGCTGGCGGCGGTCGAGCGGCTCGACGCGGGCGGGCACGCGCCGGAGGGCGTGGCCGTTGACGCCGACGGGAACGTCTACGCCGGGCTGGAGGACGGGCGCGTCGTGCGCCTGCGGGCCGGGGGCGGGCCGCCCGAAGTCTTCGCCGACACGCGGGGCCGTCCGCTCGGGCTGGAGTTCGACGGCGCGGGCAACCTCGTCATCGCCGACGCGTACCGGGGCCTGCTCGTCGCCGACCGCGGCGGCGCGCTCTCGGTCTTGAGCCGCGAGGCCGCGGGCCGCCCGTTCGGCTGCGTCAACGACCTCGCCGTCGCCTCGGACGGGACGGTCTACTTCACCGACGCGACCGACCGCTTCCCGCTCTCCGTCTACCGCCAGGACATCGTCGAGCACCGCCCGAACGGCCGGCTCCTCGCCTACGACCCGGCCGCCCGCGCCGCGCGCGTCGTCTTCGACGGGCTGCACTTCGCCAACGGCGTCGCGCTCGGCCCCGGAGAGTCCTTCGTCGTCGTGGCCGAGACGGGCAAGTACCGCCTCTGGCGCGTGTGGCTGAAGGGGCCGCGGAGTGGCGGGCGTGAAGTCTTCATAGACAACCTGCCGGGCTTCCCCGACAACGTCACCTTCAACGGGCGCGAGACCTTCTGGGTGGCGCTCGTCTCGCCGCGCAACAAACTGCTCGACGCGCTCCTGCCGCGCCCCTTCCTGCGCAAGGTCATCGTCCGCCTCCCGCCCTTCATGCAGCCGGCCCCCGCGCGCCACGGCTTCGTCCTCGGCCTCGACGCCGAGGGGCGCGTCACGCACAACCTGCAAGACCCTTCCGGGTCGCACTACGCGCTCGTCTCCAGCGCCGTCGAGCACGCCGGCGCGCTCTACCTCGGAAGCCTCGGCGAAGACGCCGTCGGCCGCCTCCGCCTCGAACGGTAAGCCGCGGTCAGAAGCCCGACCGTGAGGGAGGGCGTTGATGTTAACGCCAGCCTCGACGCCCTCCCTCACGGTCGGGCTTCTGACTGGACAAAAGGCGGTTTGGTTGCGAAACTGCACGTGCTGTGAAGGGCCGGCGTGGCAGCGCGCCGGAGCGTCCGAACTAATCTTTGCCCCGCTGCGCCCGGCCGAGCCGCCGGGCGATTCTCACGACAACGTACACGGCTCATCGCCTTCCCCGATTACGGGCGGCGGCAGCAGTCTGCCGCCCGTGCCGCTGCCTGAAAACCGACAGGGCCTCCGCGCCCGCCCGAGAGGAGCCTTCCCCCATGGTTAACCTCCTTGCCTCCGCGACCTCGGTCCCCGAGCACGCCTTCGCGACGACCGAGCTGGTCGCCTCGCTCATGCACAAGCTCTCGCCCGAACTCATCAACACCGTCCACGCGCTCGGCGTCGAGCGCCGGTTCTCCTCCGTCGAGAACTTCCCCGAGTTCCTCGGCGGCGGGCCGATGCGCGCCACCGCCTCGTCCACCGCGCTCGGCGCGGGCGCGGCCCGCCGCTGCCTCGAAGAGTGGGGCGGCGACCCGCGGCGGGTCGGGCTGCTCATCGCCGCGACGAACACGCCGGCGCAGCTCCTGCCCTGCCTCGCCTCCGAGGTGATGGCGAACCTGCACGGCACGCTCTCGCGCTCGATCAGCACCGTCAGCATGCAGGCGCAAGGCTGCTCGGTGCTGCTCAAGACGGTCGAGGTGGCGCGCTGGTACCTGGCCGCAAACCCCGGCCGGGTGGCGCTCGTCATCCTCTCCGAGGCGCACACGCCCTACATCACGCCCGTCACCGGCGGCGAGTACCTCGGCTACCGGGAGATCGCGCGGCTGCGCAAGTGCGGCGCGCTCGACGACGAGGAGGCCGCGCGCCGCCGCCTCGACACGACCTTCATGGTGCAGGCCATGCTCTTCGGCGACGGCGCGGTCGCGCTCCTCCTGGGGCGCGAGGACGGCGCGGCCGAGTTCGGCCCGATCACGCACCTGACGAACGACGAGCCGGGCGACGTTGACCTTTTGACGATGTGCGGCGGCGGCCCGGAGCCCGGGCACGCCGGCCGCCCCGTCTACTTCATGCGGCCGAGCGTGCCGAGCCGCGGCGCGCACTACGCCGTGACGACCGTCCGCCGCCTGCTGGAGCACCCGGAGGCGCGCGTCTCGAAGCTCGAAGACGTGAGCGGCTGCCTGATCCACACCGGGAGCCGCAAAATCCTCGACGGCGTCTGCGCGCAACTCTCGATCGCGCCCGGCTCGCCGAAGGTGCGCACCTCCTACGAGGTGCTCAAATCCTACGGCAACCTTTCGAGCGCCTCGACCGGCTTCATGCTGGCCGGCAAGGAGCACACGCCAGG
Organism: Pyrinomonadaceae bacterium; assembly: GCA_035947355.1. Classification (GTDB taxonomy): domain Bacteria; phylum Acidobacteriota; class Blastocatellia; order Pyrinomonadales; family Pyrinomonadaceae; genus QHXN01. The sequence goes on from DASZKF010000468.1 coordinate 6,231, forward strand.
CCCGGCCGTCGTCGTCGGCTTCGGCGTCGGCTTCACGGCCAGCGCCGGCGTCGTCAACTTCAACTAAAACAGTCTAAAGTCTAAAGTCTAAAGTCAATACCAAGAACCTGTCTTTGACTTGAGACTTGAGACTTGAGACTTGAGACTGTTTTAGTTGAAGTTGACGACGCCGGCGCTGGCCGTGAAGCCGACGCCGAAGCCGACGACGAGGGCCGGGCCGGCCGTGTG